>NZ_JAXDPY010000419.1:0-20644 GCF_034668105.1 Paraburkholderia sp.
GTTGCCGTAGTCCTTACTGCGCTGATCGGTATTGCGGATCAGCAGCGCGATCGGCGCGCCGGTCGTCTGGCCTTCGAACACGCCCGACAGGATCTCGACCTTGTCTTCTTCCTGACGCTGCGTGACGTGGCGCGACGTGCCGGGTTTGCGGCGGTCGAGTTCAAGCTGGATGTCGGCTTCGTTAAGCGCCATACCCGGCGGGCAGCCGTCGATCACGCAGCCGATAGCGGGGCCGTGCGATTCGCCGAAGGTCGTAACAGTGAAAAGCGTACCGAGCGTGTTGCCGGACATGGGCGTCGTCCAAAGAAATGCGGGGAAGGCACTATTATGCCAGCCCCCAAGGGGCCAGGCCGCGGCGCCCGCCGGTCTATGCCTTCCGGACAAGTCCCCGGCGGAGCGGGGCCGCAAGCGGAGGTGCAGAAATTCCTGCCGCGACACGGCCCAACCGCGAACTCCATGACGCCGCAGCTTGCGCTACAGGCCCGATCGGCAACCGGCCTACTTCCGCGCCCCGCGCAGTTCGGTAACGATCCGCTGCAACGCTTCCGGCGTCGCCTCGGCAGGATCGATCGGTTCACCCACCGCCAGCGTCAGCCGGCTCATCACACCTTTCTGGATCGGCCGCGGCCAGCGCGCGTCGTTGGCGCGCGAAAACACGCTGCCCCACAATCCGCGCAGTGCCATCGGTATCACCGGCGCCGGCGTGCGGCGCACGATTTCGGTCACGCCATGGCGGAACGGATTCATCTCGCCGGTTTTCGTCAGCTTGCCCTCGGGGAAGATACAGACCAGATCGCCCTCGGCCAGCGCGTGCGCACAACGCTCATAAGCCCGCGTCAACAACGCCGCGTCCTGATGGGCGGGCGCAATCGGAATCGCCTTCGCATGACGAAACACCCAGCCGGCGAACGGCGACTTGAAGATCTGATGATCCATCACGAAGCGGATCGGCCGCGGGCTCTCCGCCATGATGACGATCGCGTCGACGAGGCTCACGTGGTTGCACACCAGCACGGCCGCACCCTCTTCCGGAATCCGTTCGGCATGCACCAGCCGAATCCGGTAGAAGGTATGCGCCAGTACCCACGCGATAAAACGCAGCAAAAACTCCGGTACGAGCGAATAGATGTATGTCGCGACGACGATGTTCAGCAACGCGGTGACGAGGAAAATCGCTGGAATACTGAAACCCGCCGCGGTCAACGCCATCGCCATCAATGACGAAACGATCATGAACAGCGAATTCAGAATGTTGTTCGCGGCGATGATACGCGCCCGGTGGCTCGGCTGGCTGCGGCTCTGGATCAGCGCATAAAGCGGCACGCTGTAGAGGCCGCCGAACAGGGCCAGCAGGAACAGATCGGCCAGCACGCGCCAATGAGCCGGCCGCACGAGGAACTCGCCCACGCTCAGCAGATGCCCCGCCGTCGGCAACGCATGACTCGCGAAGAACAGATCGATCGCGAACACGCTCATACCGATCGAGCCGAGCGGCACGAGGCCGATTTCGATGCGCCGCTTCGAGAGCTTTTCGCACATCAGCGAACCCAGACCGATGCCGATCGAGAACGTGCCGAGCAGCACGGTCACGACATCCGGATCGGCGGACAACACATTTTTCGCGAAGCTGAAAAACGATGACAGAAAAGTCGCGCCGATGAACCACAGCCAGGAAATTCCCAGCAGGCTTAGAAACACCGTACGGTTTTCGCGCGCGAGTTTCAGATTGCGCCACGTCTCGCTGACTGGGTTCCAGTTGATACGCAGATCGGGCTGCGGCGCTGGCGTAAGCGGCACGAAGTTCGACACCAGCCGCCCCACCAGCGCAATCGCGACACAGGCGCAGGCCAGCACCGCGGCGCCATGCTCGACGAAACCCGCGCCCACGCCGCCGACGATCGTACCGATCAGGATCGCGACGAAGGTGCCCATCTCAACCATCCCGTTACCGCCGACCAGTTCCGACTTCGACAGATGCTGCGGCAGGTACGAATACTTGACCGGCCCGAACACGGTTGAATGAACGCCCATCAGAAACGTGCACAGGTACAGCAGCGGCGCGCTATGCAGCCAGAAACCCGCGCCGCCGATCAGCATGACGACGATTTCGAAGCTCTTGACGAAGCGCGTGAGCATCGCCTTGTCGTACTTGTCCGCGATCTGGCCGGAGGTAGCCGACAGCAGCACGAACGGCAAAATGAAAATCGCCGAGATCAGGAACGCGGCCGTTTTCGGCTCGACGCCGGAAAAGCGCGCCGCCTGATACGTGACGAGCGACGTGAAGCCGATCTTGAACACGTTGTCGTTCATCGCGCCAAGGAACTGGGTCCAGAAAAACGGCGCGAAACGGCGCTGCCCGAGCAGGCGGAACTGGGATTCGTTCGTCTCGTGTGGGCGAGCGGCACGACGGGCGGCAGGTAGCGGACGATCGCTCATGAAGTTCCGGGAACGGGCTAAAGAACCGGGAAAGGGCCGGGGCCTGGGCACAAAAAAAGCGCACGCTTTCGCGCGCGCCTTGTTTGCATTTTCACACTCACGGCAACGGCGCGAACGCCGCGGTGAGCCACCGCGCGTTGGCCGGTTAGCGCGGCGCCGGTTGCTGTTCCTGCTGTTCTTCCGGCCAGTCGCGGATATAGGCCTTGAGCATGCGGTTTTCGAAACCCTGCTCTTCGACCACGGCCTTCGCGACGTCGTAGAACGAAATCACGCCCATCAGCGTGCGGCTTTCCAGCACCGGCAAATAGCGCACATGATGCTCGAGCATCATGCGACGAACCTCATTGACGTCCGTTTCGGGGGTGCACGTGAGCGGATGGTCGTCCATCAACTTGCGGATCGTGGAGGTACCGAGGCTGCCGCCGTGCTTGCTCAAGACCAGAATGATTTCACGAAACGTCAGCATGCCGACGAGGTCGCCGTATTCCATCACGACCAGCGAGCCGATGTCGTGCTCGGCCATGGTATTGACTGCGTCGTGCAGCGTGGTATCCGGCGTAACCGTGAAAAGGGTGTTGCCTTTGACTTTAAGAATGTCGCTGACTCGCATGATCTGTCTCCGTGATACCGCTTAAGCTGACAATGCCTGAATGACTTTCGATCCTAGCGGAAAGGCCCATAAAAGGAAAGCGGGCCGCCCGCCATGGCGCAACGGGCGTTTGCAAGCCTGATCCGGAACCCTCCCGACCACGCGCATCGGGAAAACCGCGCTTGAAGCGATCCATGCCGGTGATAGGATGGCCGCCACTTTCACCTTTTCGCGAGGCTGTCCGTGGCCTCGCCGCCCAGCATGTCCGCCAACCGTTTCGATACGCTTGCGCTGCACGCCGGCGCCGCGCCCGACCCCACCACCGGCGCGCGCGCCACGCCTATTTACCAGACTACCTCGTTTTCGTTCCGCGACTCGGACCATGCCGCGGCGCTCTTCAATATGGAGCGCGCCGGCCACGTCTATTCGCGCATCTCGAATCCGACCGTGGCCGTGTTCGAGGAACGCGTTGCCGCGCTGGAAAACGGCGCGGGCGCGATCGGCACGGCGAGCGGCCAGGCCGCCTTGCATCTGGCGATCGCCACATTGATGGGTGCCGGCGCCCATATCGTCGCCTCCAGCGCGCTCTATGGCGGCTCGCACAACCTGCTGCACTACACGCTGCGGCGCTTCGGCATCGAGACGACCTTCGTCAAACCCGGAGACCCCGACGCGTGGCGCGCCGCGCTGCGTCCGAACACGCGCCTGCTGTTCGGCGAAACACTCGGCAACCCGGGCCTCGACGTGCTCGATATCGCTGCCGTGGCGCAAATCGCGCATGAGCACGGCGTGCCGTTGCTCGTCGACTCGACCTTCACCACGCCCTATCTGCTCAAGCCGTTCGAGCACGGCGCCGACTTCGTCTATCACTCGGCGACCAAATTTCTCGGCGGCCACGGCACCACGATCGGCGGCGTGCTGGTGGACGGCGGCACGTTCGACTTCAACGCGTCCGGCCGTTTCCCCGAATTCACCGAACCGTACGAGGGCTTTCACGGCATGGTATTCGCCGAGGAAAGCACCGTCGCACCGTTTCTTCTGCGCGCGCGCCGCGAGGGTTTGCGCGACTTCGGCGCCTGCCTGCATCCGCAGGCCGCCTGGCAACTCCTGCAAGGCATCGAGACGCTGCCGCTACGCATGGAACGGCACGTCGCGAACACGCGCAAAGTGGTTGAATTCCTGGGCGCCCACCCCGCCGTCGAAGCCGTCGCCTACCCGGAACTGCCATCGCATCCGGACCATGCGCTCGCGAAGCGTCTGCTGCCGCGCGGCGCGGGCGCGGTGTTCAGCTTCAATCTGCGCGGCGACCGCGCCGCCGGACGCAGCTTCATTGAAACGCTTTCGCTGTTCTCGCATCTCGCGAACGTCGGCGACGCACGCTCGCTGGTCATTCACCCTGCGTCCACGACGCACTTCCGCATGGACGCCGCCGCACTCGCCGCAGCCGGCATCGCCGAAGGCACGATCCGCCTGTCTATTGGCCTCGAAGACCCCGACGATCTGATCGACGACCTCAAGCGTGCGCTGAAAGCCGCGCAGAAAGCGGGCGGGACGAGTGTACCGGGGAGCGGACCATCTGGTTCGTCCGGCGCGGCGAAGAACAGCCCCTCCCGTCCATCTGCTGCGCCAGCCCGCGACACCCCGTCCGCCGACGCGACCCAATCCCGCCCGGAGTCCGCATGATCCTCACCGTTCAAGGCAAGCCGGCTTACGCGTACACCGGCGGCAAACCCTTCGACCCCAACCTGCCGAGCGCGGTATTCATCCACGGCGCCGAGCACGACCATAGCGTGTGGGCATTGCAAACGCGTTACTTCGCGCATCACGGCTTTGGCGTACTGGCGGTCGATCTGCCCGGCCACTGCCGCAGCGCCGGCCCCGCGCTCACCACCGTGACCGCAATGGCCGACTGGCTGGCCGCCCTGCTCGACGCCGCCGGCGTACAGCGCGCGCTCGTGGCCGGCCACAGCATGGGCTCGCTGATCGCGCTCGACTTCGCCGGCCGCTATCCGGAGCGCGTCACGCACCTGGCGCTGCTCGCCACCGCCATGCCGATGGCCGTCTCCGACGCGTTGCTCGACGCCGCCCTGCATCGCGAGGCCGAGGCGATCGAGATGGTCAATCAATGGTCGCATTCGACGCTCGCCGCCAAGCCGTCGTGCCCGGGCCCGGGCTTCTGGCTGCACGGCATGAACCAGCGGTTGATGGAGCGTGTCTCGGCGAGCGGCGAGACGCACCTGTTCCACACCGACTTCACCGCGTGCAACAGCTACGCGGACGGCCTCACGCGCGCCGCCGAGGTGCGTTGCCCAACGCGCCTGATGGTGGGCCGGCGCGACGCAATGACGCCGCCACGCGCGGCCAAAGCGCTCGCTGACGCGCTCTCCCGGGCCGGCGTACCGGTCGACACTGTCATGCTCGAAGCCGGCCATGCCCTGATGACCGAGCAGCCTGACGCTACCCTCGACGCGCTGTTCAGCTTCGCCGCGAAGGCCGCAGGCACTGTTTCATACGGTGGTTAGTTATCGTTGCGAGTCGTCACGATAAGCGCACCGGAGTAGACGCGCCATCGGCCGAATGGCCAGGTTGCGCGCAGGGTCCGATAGCCGCACAATGGTTCGAGCCTGTCCTGTTTCGAGTGCGTTCCGAGCATCCCGGCGCGCCGCGAAGCAACTTGGGAGCGACGGGCACGGCATCGACCCGCGTCGACATTCGGAGGCCATGATGGCTCAAACCGCGCACACCGATCACTTCGCGAGCTTCGCGGAGTTCTATCCGTACTACCTGAGCGAGCATCGCAACACGGTATCGCGGCGGCTGCATTTCGTGGGTTCGCTCGGCGTGATCGGTTGCCTCGCCATGGCGCTCGCCACCGGTGACTGGCTATGGCTGCCGGCTGCCGTCATCTGTGGATATGGCTTCGCCTGGGTCGGGCATTTCTTCTTCGAGAAGAATCGCCCGGCTACTTTCCGGCATCCGCTCTATAGCTTGATGGGCGATTGGGTGATGTTCAAGGACATCTGCGTCGGGAAGATTTCTCTGTAGGTCTGCCGGCGCGTTCGGGTGGCTTGATTTCTGTGTGGGTCTGCCAGCGCGTTCGGGTGGCCCGCCCGGGCAGTCTGTCCGTGCCGCCTGCTCACGCGGCCTGCTCGTGCAGCCTGCTCGTGCCGCCTGCTCACGCAGCCTGATGCGGCATTGAAGAAGCGCCTTGCTCGTTGTCCTGGGCACGCGCTGCGCGTGCGGCAGCACGCGCCGCCAGCAACGCGGCGAGCGTCACTTTCAGTTTGTCGTTTTCGAGCGCCGCGAGAAGCGTCTGGCCATCCACGCGCGTGGAGTCCAGTTGAAGCTGATACTCGAGCTCCGCGCGATCGATCACGAACAGGTTGAACAGCTGCTCAACCGTGATCCGCGCCGGATTTGCCAGCAGCACGAAATGCGGACGCATGCCGTCCTCCTGCAAGCGCGCGATCCATTCGATCTCCTCGAGCTTTTGCAGCAGCTTGATCGTGGTGTCCATCTCGCGACGAAGCATACGCGAGAGTTCCGGCACCGTGTAGCCGCGTTTGCCGGCATCGCGCGCTTCCGAGAGCCGCGCGAGCAATTCGAGCGAATCGAACAGATCACTGCCCTCGAATGTAGGCCGATGAAACTGGCCGATCCTGATCGCCGGCAACGCCGATGCGATCATCGCGCCGGCCAGTGCGATGAACCAGCAGAGGTACATCCATAGCAGAAACAGCGGCACAGCGGCAAACGCGCCGTACACCGCCGTGTAGGTGGGAATCCGGCGCACGTAAAAGCCGAAGCCGCGCTTGGCGAGTTCGAAAGCGATCGCGGCCGTAATCCCGCCAATCGCCGCGTCACGCCATTCCACGCGGCAGTTCGGCAAAAACACGTAAAGCATTGTGAAGGCTAACGCCGTCAATGGCAGCGCGGCGCTGGTCAGCGCCCAGTCGATCACCGGCGTAATGTGCTGAGCGGCGCTGAACGCCATGGACCGCGTGAACAGATAGGAAGAAATCGACAGGCTCACGCCGATCAGAATCGGACCGAGCGTGATGATCGCCCAGTAGACCAGAATGCGCTGCGCGATTGGCCGCGCCTTGCGCACCCGCCAGATCACATTGAAGGCGGACTCCACGGTCATCATCGTCATCACGGCGGTGACGAACAGAAAAATCATGCCGATGGTTGTAAGGCCCTTCGCCTTGGACGCGAACTGGTTCAGATAATTGAAAATCTGACTGTTGAGCTGCGCGGGCATCAGATGGTCGGCGAGGAAAATCTGCAGCGACATCTGGAACGAACTGAAAATCGGAAACGCGGTAAACAGCGCGAACGCGACCGTGGCAAGCGGCACGAGCGCGAGCATAGTGGTGAACGTGAGGCTGCCGGCCACCTGCGGAATGCGGTCTTCGCTACTGCGCTTCGCGGCGAATTGCGCGAGCCGTTTGAGCGTGTCGAGATCGAAACGCACCCTGGACAACAAACCCACCTCCTTGCTTCATGAAACAGTGCGCCACGACCGGGCGCGAGGCCTGGCCGAATGGCCATGGATGGCCTGTGCAGCGGACCCAGCCCCTATAATACCCGCTCACCGATGAGGCCTATGAAAGACATTCTCGTGCTTTATTACAGCCGGCACGGCGCCACCCGCGAGCTGGCGTTGGCGATCGCGCACGGCGTCGACAGCGTCCCCGGCATGCAGGCGCGCGTGCGCACCGTGCCGGCGGTTTCCACCGTCTGCGAAGCGACCCAGCCGGATATTCCCGCTGAAGGGCCGCCCTACGTCGAACTGCGCGACCTCGAGGAATGCGCCGGTCTCGCGCTCGGTTCGCCCACCCGCTTCGGCAACATGGCCGCGTCACTGAAATACTTTCTCGACGGCACCACGCCGCAGTGGCTTGCGGGTGCGCTGTCCGGCAAACCGGCCTGCGTGTTCACGTCCACCGGCAGTTTGCACGGCGGCCAGGAATCCACGCTGTTGTCGATGATGCTGCCGCTCCTGCATCACGGCATGCTGATCGTCGGGATCCCCTACACCGAGAGCGCGCTGTCCACCACGCAAACCGGCGGCACGCCCTACGGCGCGTCGCATTTCGCCCGCGCGGGCACAGCCGGACAGGGCATCTCCGCCGACGAAAAAACACTGGCGATTGCCCTCGGCGCACGCGTTGCCCGCGCGGCGGCATCCCTGAGCGAACGCCCGTGAGCGCAGACAACGCCGAACAAGCCGGCGCGTCAGCGGCGGACCCGACCACTGCGGAGTCCGCCCCTCGAAATGCCGCCGCCGCATTCGGCGCCAGCGCTGCGCTGATCGCGCTGACCGTGTTGACGGTCGCGTGGGAATGGTGGCTCGCGCCGCTGCGTCCAGGCGGCTCGGCGCTGGTGCTCAAAGCCGTGCCGCTCCTGCTCGCCCTGCCCGGCGTGTGGCGGCATCGGCTTTACACGTTGCAGTGGGCCTCGATGCTGATCCTGCTGTATTTTGCCGAGGGCATCGTCCGCGGCTGGAGCGATCGCGGCCTGAGCGCGCGCCTCGGTTGGCTCGAAGCCGCGCTCTCCGTTATTTTTTTCGTCTGCACGCTCGTCTATGTCGGCCCGTTCAAGCGCGCCGCAAAACGGGCAGCCAAACAGGCCGCGCAGCGAACAACCTAACGGGCAACTGAGCAGGTCACACAACAAGCATCGAAACAGGCAACACCTGATAACACCAAGCCGAACACCAGCCAGGCCGAGGGAGGCACTCGATGAAAACAGCGCTTGCCGCGTAACCTATCCGCCGAACATCCTGACCGACCAACATGACCCAAGCCGCTTTCCTCACTGCTTGCCGCGACGCAATCGGCACAGCCCACGTACTCACCGACCCGCACGACACTGCGCCTTACCTCACCGACTGGCGCCGCCGCTACACCGGCGCGGCCTGCGCCGTGCTCTGCCCGGCCACGCCTGACGAGGTCGCGGCGCTCGCCAGACTCGCCGTCGAGCATCGCATCGCGCTGGTGCCGCAGGGCGGCAACACCGGTCTGGCCGGCGGCGCCACGCCGGATGCAAGCGGCGCGCAGGCGGTCATCAGTCTGCGGCGTCTGAACCGTGTGCGCGATATCGATCCGCACAACAACACGATCACTGTCGAAGCCGGGGTGATCCTCGCCGAAGTACAGAAGCATGCCGAAGAAGCCGGCCGCCTGTTCCCCTTGAGTCTCGCCGCGGAAGGCAGTTGCACGATCGGCGGCAATCTCGCCACCAACGCGGGCGGCACTGGCGTCCTGCGTTACGGCAACACGCGCGAACTCTGTCTCGGCCTGGAAGTGGTTACGCCACAAGGCGAACTGTGGGACGGCCTGCGCGGACTGCGCAAAGACAACACCGGCTACGACCTCCGCGATCTGTTTATCGGCGCGGAAGGCACGCTCGGCATCATCACCGCCGCGGTGCTCAAGCTGCATCCGCAACCGGCCGCGCGTGTCACGGCGCTCGCCGCGCTTGCGTCGCCGCATGCGGCGCTCGATTTCCTGTCGCTCACGCAACGCGTCGCCGGGCCGCTTCTGACCGGCTTCGAACTGATGTCGGATTTCTGTCTGCGGCTGGTGGGCCGGCATTTCGAGCAGATGCGCTATCCGTTCGCCGAACCGCATGCGCAAGTCGTGCTGCTGGAACTGTCGGACAGCGAGAGCGAGGAGCACGCGCGCGGACTGTTCGAGCGCCTGATGGAAACCGCGCTCGAAGAAGGTCTGGTGGAAGACGCGGTGGTCGCGGAAAACCTCGCGCAGTCGCGAGCATTCTGGAATCTGCGCGAACACATCCCGCTCGCGCAGGCTGAGGAAGGTCTGAACATCAAGCACGATATCGCCGTACCGATTTCGCGCATTGGCCGCTTCATCGAGGAAACCGACGCGGCGATCGCGCAAGCCGTGCCGGGCGTGCGCATGGTCACGTTCGGCCATCTCGGCGACGGCAACCTGCACTACAACGTGCAGGCGCCAGAGGGCGTCGACGCGAAGGCGTTCCTCAAGACCTGGCAAAGTCCGATCAACCAGCTCGTCTACGACAGCGTGCACCGGCATCGCGGCAGCATCAGCGCGGAGCACGGCCTTGGCCAGTTGAAAATCGACGAGGCGATGCATTACAAGCAGGACGTCGAGATACAGCTGATGCGCGTGGTGAAACGCGCGCTCGACCCGCTGAACCTGATGAATCCAGGCAAGGTGCTACGCTAGGGTTTGAGCGTTCGGTTTAGAGCCTTTGGCGATTCAAAGCCTTTGGTCTGAAGCCTTCGCCATCCGGTGCGAGGGCCATTGCAGGAGATGTCGTCGTGAAGATTCGAGTGTTGTCCGATCTGCATCTGGAGAACGACGAGCCCGAGCTGATCCCGCATGCGCACGCGGATCTGATCGTGCTGGCCGGCGACATCCACAATCATGCGGCCGGCCCGCGCTGGGCCGCGCAAGCTTTCGACGGCGCCGTGCCGGTCGTCTACGTGCCCGGCAATCACGAGTACTACGACGGCGAATTCGGCGCGCTCGAGGCGGCCCTCTACGACGCAGCCGCGCAAGTCGACAACGTGCATGTGCTGAACAATGCCGCGCTGGTCGACCCGCAAGGCCGCTGGCGCGTGCTCGGCACCACCTTGTGGACCGACTTCGCGTTATACGGCGCGGATCCTGACACGCTCGCCGAGTGCATCGACGCTTCGCGCCGCGCGATGCTCGACTTCCGCGGCCTGATCCAGATGAACTGGCCGCACGGCACCGAAGATTCGCCGCGCGACTTCACGCCTGGCGATTCCCTCGCGCTGCACCGCCAGGCGCGCGCCTGGCTCGAAAACGAGCTCGCCAGACCGTTCGACGGCAAGACGATCGTCGTCACGCATCACGCGCCGCATCGGCTAAGTCTGGCCGAGCGCTACGCGGAGGATCGCGTGTCGGCTGGTTTCGTCAATCATTTGCCGGAACTGGTGCGCGCGCCCGTCGCGCTGTGGATTCATGGGCATACGCATACCCCGTTCGATTACACCGTGAACGGCACGCGCGTGGTCTGCAATCCACGCGGCTATTTCGACCGGCGCACCAGGCAGTGGGAAAACCCGCAATTCACGTGGGATAAGGTCGTGGAGATATAGCATCGGCTTCGGGCCGATCTGGGTAGCGCGGCCACGCGCGACGCACTACGCTGTTGTCGTCGGGTCAAGTCTCGCCGGCACGTGATTGGCGCGTTGGCGTTGGCGTTGGCGTTGGCGTTGCCATGGCATGGCGTGGCGCTGGGCTTGGCTGGCTTGGCTGGCTTGGCTTGATGTTGCTTGGCTGGCTTGGCTGGGCCCTGACATACACAGCGCGTCGGCGCGCCAGCCGCATCGCCGCCCCATCGCCGGCTTGCCCCAACCGGCCAAACCGGCGCGACCGGTCATTTCCGGAGGTTGCTCATGTGTGGTCGAATCAGCCAGTACCGCGATCCGCATCTGTACGCCCAGCAGCTCGGCCTCGCCGATCCGCTCATGCTGTTCGACGCCGCGGACCGGCGCCCGGGCTACAACCTGGCGCCGGGCACCCATCCGCTCGCGATTTACCCGGACCAGACATTACGCGCAATCCACTGGGGATATTGCCCGGACTGGGCACGCGCACAGCATCTGCCGCAGACGATCAACGCGCGCGCCGAAACAGCGCCGCATACGCGCTACTTCAAAGACCTGTGGAAAACGGGACGGGTACTGGTGCCGGCAGACGGCTGGTTCGAATGGCGCATGGAAGCGGTGCCCGGACCATCAAATGGCACCATCGGCGCGCAAGCCGAGGCCACGGTCCGCCAGCCCTACTTCGTGCACCTTAGAAGCGCCATTCCGATGTACCTCGCGGCTTTATCGAATGTACGCGGCACCGAAGCGCAAACGGACGGCATGGGATTGGTAATCGTGACGGCCACTGCCGACGCGGGCCTGATCGACGTGCACGACCGCCGCCCTCTGGTATTCGCGCCCGAGGCGGCGCGCCGCTGGCTGGATTCCGCTCTGCAGTTCGACGAACTCGAACAGCTCGCGCGCAGTGCTTGCCTGCCCGCCGCGCGGTTTCGCTGGCATCGGGTGAGTCCGGAGGTAGACCGCACGCTCAATGACGAGCCGGGTCTGATCGAAGCGCTGCACTAGGCGTGCGGAGCGCGGATCAGAGCACTGGACCCACTGTGCGGAGTGAGAATGGAAGCACCATAACCCAGCGTCTGGAGCGCGGATCGAAACAGATCGGCAGCCAGACCGCCATGGCGCGGTAACGCAAAAGGCACGCCGGAAAAAGGCAGCAGCGAACTCAATTGCCGTGCACCAGGCGGTCCAGCGCGCCCACAGGCTTCAACGATCGTGCCGCTGGACCTGCAGATCGGGACGCTCGACCTTGATCGGCATCAGTTGCGGCTGCTGTTCACGCAGACGGCGCAACAGATCGCGCGAGGCGGCGATTCCGATCAGTCCCAACATAACGGCCACGCCGATCATCAGATGCGTATCCATGAGTTCCTCGTCCTTGAATTCTTGCGGTTGTTGCGGGTGTTGCGGGTGTTGCGATTCGCCGAACGGCGGCTTCCTGAACGCGTCCGGCTGAATGCGGCAGCGTATGGACCACACGTTAGCAAATCGATCCCGAGGCAGAAGTAAGGAAATGTTGCGCCGCGGCACTTATGTAACAGGCTGTCGTACCGCCGGCGGCAAAACCCGTCAACAACGGTCAACCGCCCGCGGGGCGCTGCTTCAGCCGCGCGCGAACTGGCGCAATTCTTCCTGATCGGCGGCCAGCGTGGCCGGCAGTTCGTCGCGCAGAAACTCGACCCAGGTGCGAATTTTCGCATCCAGATACTGCCGTGACGGATACAGCGCATACAGATTCATTTCCTGCGACGTGTATTCCGGCAACAGCCACACGAGCTCGCCGCTACGCAAACCTCTGATCGCCGAGTAGATCGGAATCAGCCCCACGCCCATGCCGCTGGACGCCGCGACAGCCATCGCTTCGGCGACATTCACCTGGAAGGTGGCCGGCCCCAGGGCAACCGTTTCCTCGCCGTTCGGGCCGTCGAAAATCCATTTGTCGGTCGGAAAAATCGGCGTGACCATTTGCAGGCAAGTGTGACGCGTCAGGTCCGCGGGCGTTTGGGGCACGCCGTGCCGCTCCAGATAAGCCGGCGATGCGCACACAATGCTGAACGCGCTGCCCAGCCGCTGCGACACCAGCCCCGAATCCGGCAGGCCGGTTGCGAGGGTCAGCGAGAGATCGAAACCTTCATCGAGCAGATCGGGCATGCGCTGCGCGAGCGTCAGTTCGACATGCACGTCCGGATAGCGCTCCTGATAGCGGCCCACGGCCGGCACCACATAGTGTTGGCCGAAGCTTGTCATCGCGTGGACCTTGAGCTTGCCGGACGGACGCGCGTGAGCGTCGCTGGCTTCCGCTTCGGCCTGATCCACATACGCGAGGATCTGCTCGCAGCGCTGCAGATAGCGCTCGCCCGCCTCGGTCAGTGCGATACGGCGCGTGGTGCGGTTCAACAGACGCGTACGCAGATGCGCTTCGAGGTCGGAAACCGCGCGCGACGCATACGCCGTGGTCGTGTTCAGGTGCTGCGCGGCACCCGTAAAGCTGCCCGCTTCGACGACGCGGACAAATACGCGCATGTTTTGAAGCGTATCCATACTTTTCCCAAGAGATCGGTAGCGATTGTTGCACGATTCGCAAAGGCGATTATCTCATATCGCGTAAAAATGCCTTGCATCTTTACCGGTTATTCCCCAATCAATCGAAAAATATAATGACGCACATGCTTCTATAACCAAATTTGGAGGAAATTGTGCAGTCTCCGGTACAGAAAGGGGTCGCCGCAGCTGTGGTTCTTACGATCCTATTAACAATCGCCGGCTGTGCCAGTACCGGAGGCATCGCGCCGCAAGATCGCGGAATCGAGCCTTCGTCGCTCGACGCAGGCAATGCCATCCGCGCCGCCAATGCGGACGCCCAATGGCCGGCCGTCGACTGGTGGCGTGCCTATAACGATCCGCAACTCAATGCGTGGATCGAAGCCGCGCAGACGGGCAATCCGAGTCTCGCGGTCGCCCAGGCGCGGGTACGCGAAGCCGTGTCGATGGCCGGCGTGGCCCGTTCGGCGCTGTCGCCGCAAGTGAACGGCAGTCTGTCGATCCAGCGTCAGAAATGGGCCGACAACCTGTATTACGGCCCGGGTCCGCTCGCGGGCCAGCAATCGTGGAACAACACCGGCACGCTGGGTCTGTCGTACAACCTGGATCTCTGGGGCAAGGACAAGAACGCCGCCGAACGCGCGCTCGACGCGGCTCACGCCAGCGCGGCCGACTTCCGCGCCGCCCAGCTCGAACTGGAAGGCAACGTGGTGCGTACGTACATCGAGATGTCAATGAATTACGCGCTGCTCGATATCGCGAAGTCCACGCTGCAGCAACAGCAGCAGATCGTCGACCTGGCGAACCGTCGTCTGAAAGGCGGTATCGGCACGCAGCTCGAAGTGAGCCAGGCCGAAACGCCGCTGCCGGAATACGAACGTCAGATCGATGCGATCGAGGAAAAGATCGCGCTCGGCCGCAATCAGTTGGCCGCACTGGCCGGCAAGGGTCCGGGCGCGGGTGACACGATCCAGCGTCCGACGCTCTCGCTCGACAACGCACCTGCCAGTCTGCCGAGCGCACTGCCCGCGGATCTGATCGGTCATCGGCCGGACGTGGTCGCGGCGCGCTGGACGGTCGCGGCGCAAGCGCGCGGCATCGACGTCGCCAAGGCCAGCTTCTATCCGGACATCAACCTGCTGGCGTCGATCGGCGGCTATGCGGCAATGGGGCCGCTGTTCCAGTTCCTGAAAGACCCGTCGCACAGCTGGAGCGCGGGTCCGGCGCTGTCGCTGCCGATCCTCGACGGCGGGCGTTTGCGCTCGCAACTCGGCGCGGCGTCGGCAGGCTACGACGAGGCGGTCGATAGCTATAACCAGTCGATCGTCGGCGCGCTGAAGGACATCTCCGATCAGGTGATCCGGATCCGTTCGCTCGCGACCCAGGCGCAAGACGCCGACCGTTCGGTCGCGGCGGCTCGCAAGAATTACGAGTTGGCGCGCGAAGGTTATCGACGCGGTCTGACCGACTATCTGAATGTGCTGATCGCGCAAAGCCAGTTGCTGCGCGCTCAGGAAGGCGTCGCGAAGATTCAGGCCGAGCGCCTTGGCGCGCATGCGTCGCTGGTCACGGCGCTGGGCGGTGGACTCGACGAACCGGCCAATGGTCCGCAGGCGAGCGAGACGTTGCCGGCGCATGGCAAGGCGAAGGGCAAGAGCAACGCTGCGGCAGCCAGTTCGAGCCCCGCGGCCAAACCGTGGGGCGCGCCGGCACAAACAGACTCCGCCGGCCACACGGATAACGCCGCGGCAAGCGCGAACCACGCTTCCGCCAATCTCGACCTCGACCTCGACGTCAACGCCAGCGCCAGCGCCAGCGCGGCTGAGTAAGGAAGCCGATCATGTCAGCCGCCCCCTCTCCCGCTCCGCGCCCGGCATCGTTTGCCGCGCTTTATTCGGCCGCCGCCGATTGGGCGCGCACCGACGGGCTCACCTGGGTCTATCTGTTCAAAGCGCTCGCCGCCTGCTTTCTGGCGCTCGGCATCGCGATGAAACTCGATCTGCCGCAGCCCCGCACCGCCATGACCACCGTGTTCATCGTGATGCAGCCGCAAAGCGGGATGGTGTTCGCCAAGAGCTTTTACCGGATCTGCGGCACGCTGGTCGGCCTCGTCGTGATGCTCGCGCTGATCGGCCTGTTCGCGCAGCAGCCGGAACTGTTCATCGTCACGACCGGGATCTGGGTCGGCATCTGCACCGCGGGTGCCGCGCGCAATCGCAACTTCCGCTCCTATGGGTTCGTGCTGGCCGGCTACACCGCCGCGCTGATCGGCATTCCGGCTGCGCAGCATCCGGACGGCGCGTTTCTGAGCGCGCTGACGCGGGTGGCTGAAGTGGTGGTCGGCATCGTCAGTGCGGGCGCGATCAGCGGCCTTGTGTTTCCCCAGTTCGCCGGCTTGCAGATGCGTGGCACCGTGCGCGCGCGTTTCTCGGCGTTCGTCGAGTATGTGTCGACCTCGCTGGCCGGCCGCAACGACCGCGCGCAGATCGAAGCGACCAATGCGCGCTTTGTCGCCGACATCGTCGGGTTCGAAGCGGCACGCAGTGTCGCGGTGTTCGAAGGGCCGGATTCGCGGATGCGCGGCGGCCGACTGGCGCGTCTGAACAGCGAGTTCATGACCGCGTCGACGCGCTTTCACGCGCTGCATCAGTTGATGAACCGGTTGCGCGACGCCGACACGAGCGGCGCGACCGTGGCGGTCGAAGCGTTGGAGCCGTACTTCAAGGAAATCGCGCCGTTGCTGGCGAAGTCGGGCGAACCCGTGCTGAGTGCCACTGATGCGGCCCACGCCGCCGCGCAGCTCGACGCGTACAAGGCCGAATTGCCCAGGCGAGTCCGCGCGACACGCGCCGAACTGGAAACGCTGCCGGACGCGCCGTTGCTCGATTTCGACACGGGCGCCGAACTGCTGTATCGCTTCATCGACGATCTGCACGCCTACGCGGCTACCTACGCGTCGCTTGCCGTCGACACGCACGAACGCGAGCGCTGGATCGAGCGCTACGAACCGAAGACGAATGGCGTTGCCGCGGGCGTCGCCGGCGTGCGTGCGGCCATCGTGATGATTGTGCTTGGCGCATTCTGGATCGCGACCGCGTGGCCGAGCGGCTCGACCTTGACGCTGGACGCCGCGGCGGTGTGCGCGCTGGCGTCGTCGGCGCCGAATCCGAAGCGCACGGCGTTCCAGATGGCCGGTGGCACACTGGTCGCCTCGGTGATGGGCATGATCGCGGTGTACGGCGTGTATCCGCACATCGACGGCTTTCCGCTGCTGTGCGCGGCGCTCACGCCGTTCCTGGTGCTCGGCGTATTCATGACGACGCGCCCGGCGCTGGCCGGTTACGGCGTCGGCTACTGCATCTTCTTCTGTTTCCTGGCCGGCCCGGACAACGTGATTCATTACGACCCGAGCGGCACCATCAACGACGCGATCGCGCTGGTGGTGTCGATGCTGGTATGCGTGGTTGCCTTCGCCGTGTTGCTGCCGCCCTCGACGCCGTGGCTGCGCAACCGCCTGCTGATCGACCTGCGCCGCCAGGTGGCGCTGGCGAGCCGCGCGGGCATGCGCCGGGTGCGTTCGCGTTTCGAGAGCGGCGCGCGCGATCTGATGTTCCAGATCAACGCGCTCGCACAGAACGAACCCGAACTCAAACGCGACACCTTGCGCTGGCTCTTCTCGGTGCTCGAAGTGGGCAGCGCGATGATCGATCTACGCCGCGAGGTGGCGGCGCTGCCCGCCGACGCGCGCTACGCGAAGTCGATGCCGTGGCGCATCACCTTACGGGCGATGCGCAATGCGGTGACCGCCCTGTTCGAACGGCCGCGCGCGGACCGTTTCGATCGCGCGCTCGCCGCCACCACCGATGCGATTGCCGCGCTCCAGCAGGTGCTGACTACCTTCACGCCGCCGCGTGAGGAGCGGCATCGGCTGCAACGCATTTTGAGTCAACTGCATTTCATTCGTACCGCGCTGCTCGATCCGCAATCGCCACTTGAGCCGTTGATGAGCGGACGGACCAGCGCGTCAGAAGGAGTTCGTCATGCCACGTGAGATCGCCGTTTTCGACGCCTACGTGCCGGCTATTGTGCTGCTGTTTATCGCGGGCGCCGCGCTGACCTGGGTATTGGACCGCGTGATCGCCTATACAGGCTTGTATCGCGTGGTGTGGCATCCGTCCTTGTTCCGGGCCAGCTTGCTCGTGTGTGTGTGCGGCGTGCTGAGTCTCGCCGTTTATCGTTGATCAGAGTCGAAACATGACCATCCGAAATATTGTTGGCTTCGTCGCGACAGCCATTATCTTTATCGTTGCGATTTTGATTGGGCGTGTGGTGTGGGTTCATTACATGGATGAGCCCTGGACACGTGATGGGCGCGTGCGCGCTGAGATAGTGAATGTGGCGCCTGACGTTTCCGGCGCAGTGGTTGATTTGCCCGTTAAGGATAATCAGCTGGTCAAGAAAGGTGATCTGTTGATGCAGATCGATCCGTCGCACTATCAGATTGCTGTTGAGCAGGCGCAAGCTGCTGTTGCTGCGCGCAAGGCTGAGTTGCAGATGAAGCGCGATGATGCGCAGCGGCGGGCGGATATGGATGCGTTGGTGGTGTCCAAGGAAAGTCGTGAGAACGCTACTCATACTGCTTCTGCTGCTGAGGCTTCTTATCAGCAGGCTTTGGCCGCACTCGATGCCGCGAAGCTTAATCTTGAACGGACTCGGGTTGTTGCGCCGGTTGATGGTTATGTCACTAACCTGAATGTGTTTCGCGGAGATTATGCGGTTGCGGGTTCTGCGAAGCTGGCGATTGTCGATAGCCACTCGTTCTGGGTTTATGGGTATTTTGAGGAAACCAAGCTGCCTCATGTTCGTATCGGTGATAAGGCTGAAGTCCGGTTGATGAGTGGGGGGATCCTGCAGGGGCATGTCGAGAGCATCTCTCGGGGGATCTATGATCGGGATAATCCCGAAAGCCGCGAGCTGCTGGCTGATGTCAATCCGACTTTTAATTGGGTGAGGTTGGCGCAGAGGGTGCCCGTGCGGGTCGCGATTGATTCTGTTCCTCAAGGGGTTGTGTTGGCGGCGGGGATTACGTGTACTGTGGTGGTGCGGCCGGGGTGATGGTGGTTCGCTTCGCGGGGCTTGGTTGGCTGTTCGCTTTTGGCTGTTCGTTTTTGGCTGTTTGTCTGCGGTGTTGGCCTTTACTTGTGTTCTTATTGGTCTATTAGCGTCGCCCCTGTGCGGGGCGGCACTTACTTTCTTTGCCGCCGCAAAGAAAGATAAGCAAAGAAAGCGGCTCAACCCGCCAGCTCTTAAGCGGGTCCCCCGCACAGTCGCAGTAGTGGTGCATCTGGAATCTGTGTTCTCGCGCATTCGGCCCTGGTGACAAGGCCATCATTCTTCCGGCGGCGCTGCGCGCGCCGTCGCGGTCGTTCAGGCGCTTCGTTCGGGAGCCGGAGTCATCCCGGCGTTTCATTTCCGGTATCCAATTCTTTCTCCGTTCTTTCTGCGTTCCTTCTCGTACATCAAATGCAGTAGTTGATCGGCGCCGCAGGCTGAGTTAGTGGTCGACTGACTTGTAGGTGGATTCCACGTCAGATTTTTGGCGAGCTACGTCAGAATAGATAACTGACGCTGCGGGAGTCAGTGCGCATATTTCACCGAAATTTCCAAATCGAAAACCCAGTATCGATTTTCCGAATTCTCCTATTCATGCTCCAGTTTCCGGTGCTGCAGTGTCGTGATTAATACGAATTTCTAACGACGCTTTACAACCGGGAGACTCATGAAACCAGGCAATTTATTTAACGGCTCTGTGCAGCACGTGGTCCGTTTGATGACCGCCTTCGTGCTGCTTGCGTTCGCCTTCGGCGTCAACGCTCAAAGCAGTTGCATAGATCTATACGCAAAATCCGGCGGGGTTCCAGGAACCCCACAGTGCGTCCTGACCGTCGCCAGCAATACCCCCGGCGGGATGGGGAGTTATGGGTGCAGGAATGACATTGATGCAATCACCGCATGGTGTGCAACGCCCTCCGCTGAAGAGCCTGAGGAAAGTTGCCCGGTAGCCGATCCCGTTTATCCGGGTAGCGGTGCCGTCTCGCTGACCACCGCTGACTTCAGGAGTGGCGACGATACGCCGATGCTGTTCACTCGCAGCTACCGCTCCAAGCCGTCTGTCAAAAACGCGACCGCTATGGGGCCGGTCTGGTTTCATAACTGGCAGCGCAAGCTCGATCTCGCGAATGCAAATGCCGGTAGTTCATCCAAAGTGCTGGCGTATCGCGAGAACGGCGATCCAGTAACGTTTAACTGGTCGGGCGGCTACTGGAAAACAGCCGCCTATAGTGGCCTGGTACTGTCGCAGACAGGGAATGTGTGGACGTTCACAGACCCGACTACAGGTAGGGTCGAGACGTACTCGTCGCAAGGCATTCTGCAAACCGAGAGGAACAGAGGCGGGTTCACCAGAACGCTGGTATATGGCGGCACTGGACAGCTTGCGAACATCACGCAGCATGCCGACGGGACCAGCGCAAACTCCGATATAACGCTCCGTCTTGAGTATGACGACAAGGGCCGTCTCTCACGACTGAACGACCCCTCGGGCGGAATGACGCAATACGCCTATGACGTCAATAACAATCTCGTGTCCGTCACATGGCCTGACGGCAATGTGCATCGATACGTCTATGACGATTCGCGCTTCAAGAACGCAATTACCGGAGAGATTGACGAAACAGGCACGCGCATAGCCACCTGGGCCTATGACGCTCAGGGGCGAGCGAGTTCGGTCAGTCATCCCGACACCTCGCGCAACGTGCAGTTCGCATACGGCGACAAATCGACTGCGATAAGCACTAGCCAGAATACGACCACGTTGAAGCTTTCTTCTGTCGCCGGAATGCTGAGACCCACCGGCACTAGTTCTCCGTCTGCGACAACCAGTT
>NZ_JAXDPY010000420.1:0-11600 GCF_034668105.1 Paraburkholderia sp.
GCGCAATGCCGCGAAGTTCTCGACGCGGCGCACTGGATCGACGGCAATGCGACTTCCGGCGAACAGTCGGCGCAGGCCAAGCGCAACCAGCAATTGCCCGAAGGCTCGCCCGCCGCGCGCGCGGTGGGCGATGCGATTCAGGACGCGCTCGGCCGCAATCCGCGCTTCTTTTCCGCCGCGTTGCCGCTGAAAGTCTTTCCGCCGCTCTTTAACCGCTATGCGGGTGGCGACGGTTTCGGTACCCATGTGGACAACGCGATCCGCCAGCTGCGCGGCACCGACTTTCGCATTCGCAGCGATCTGTCGGCCACGCTTTTTCTCACCGAGCCGGATACCTACGACGGCGGCGAACTCTGCATCGAAGACACCTACGGCGTGCATCGCGCGAAGCTGCCGGCCGGCGACATGGTGCTCTACCCCGCTTCGAGCCTGCATTACGTGAGCCCGGTGACGCGTGGCGTGCGGCTCGCGTCCTTCTTCTGGATCCAGAGCATGGTGCGCGACGACGGCGAACGCGCCATGCTGTTCCAGCTCGACAACGACGTGCAACGCCTGGCCGCCGACAAAGGCGCGAACGATGCAACCGTGGTAAGTCTCACCGGCATTTATCACAATCTGCTGCGCCGCTGGGCCGACGCCTGATCGAGCGGTCTCCTCGTCCCGCACAAAACAGTCTTTCTTTTTGCACTGGGAAAGAAGACGTCTTCGCGTATTTACTTTCCTGTTCGTTAAGCGCAACGTCCATGCTTGACGCGCGCTGCGGCAATTAGTTGCGCTCTCCACGATTCGATCCCGTTCACCGTGATTCACTGCTGGCTTACGACTGGCTCACGGCTGATTCTGGGCGCGCCGCGTCGACAGGCCGTTGCGTTCGCAACGGCACCGAAATTGCTTTTGATGAGTTCGACCGCGACGCTCCGGATGCCAAAGCATCGAGTATCCGCACGCCGGATACCTGGACGTCGGGTACCTGTCGGGTACCTGTATGCCGCAAGCCTGCATTGACCTTTCATTGGAGCGAGCAGACCGCCATGTCCACGAAGAACGAGCTTCACGATTCGGGCGACGCACCCGCCACCGCGCCACCCCAACCCTCGCGCCGCCGTTTTCTGCAATCGGCTGCCGCTGCCGCCACCGTCGGCGCGGCGCCGCATCTGCGCGCCCAGACCCAAACTCCAGCCGCACCGCCGTCCACGGAAGTTCGCGCACCGGTGCCGGGCCGCCCGGTCACACTGACCGTCAACGGCCGCGCTTATACGCTGCAACTCGAACCGCGCGTGACCTTGCTCGATGCGCTGCGCGAATACGCGGGCCTGATGGGCACGAAGAAAGGCTGCGACCGCGGGCAATGCGGCGCATGTACCGTGATCGCCGACGGCCGTCGCATCAATTCCTGCCTGACGCTCGCCGTGATGCACGAAGGCGAGAACCTCACGACGGTTGAAGGACTCGCCAGCAACGGCGTGCTGAGTCCGATGCAACAGGCCTTCATCGAACACGATGCGTTCCAGTGCGGCTACTGTACGCCCGGGCAGTTGTGTTCCGCGACTGCCCTTCTGAACGAATTCCGCAACGGCACGGCCAGCACCGTGACCGCCGATGTCCGCAGCCGCCCGCCGCAACTTTCCGACGACGAGATCCGCGAACGCATGAGCGGCAACATCTGCCGCTGCGGCGCGTACGCGAATATCGTCGCGGCGGTGCGCGCCGTGCATGAGGGTGGCGGCCAAAACAGCGCAAGCAGTGGCAACAGCGGCGGCGCCAGCCGCAACGACGGCAACGCCTGACGGAGCGACCAGCATGGATGCGATCTCTTACGAACGCGCCGGCGATGTCGCCGGCGCCGTGCGCGCGGCGCAGCAACCGGGCGCGGTGTTCATCGGCGGCGGCACCAATCTGCTCGACTTGATGAAGGGCGGCGTGGCGCGGCCGATGCGGCTCATCGATATCACGCATATCAGCGGGCTGGATACGGTCACCACCCTGGCGGATGGCGGCATCCGCATCGGCGCCCTGGTGCGCAACAGCGACGCGGCCAATCATGCACTGGTGCGCGAACAATACCCGTTGCTGTCGCAAGCATTTCTGGCGGGCGCGTCGTCGCAACTGCGCAATATGGCGACGGTGGGCGGCAATCTGTTGCAACGCACCCGCTGCGGCTACTTTTACGACACCGCCTTCACGCAGTGCAATAAGCGTATGCCTGGCAGCGGCTGCGCGGCGCTCGACGGCCACAATCGCACGCACGCGATTCTCGGTACGAGTCCGCAATGCATCGCCGTGAATCCGTCGGATATGAGTGTGGCGCTCGCCGCGCTCGACGCCGTGGTGCGCGTCAACGGCCCCGCAGGCGAGCGGACGATTGCGTTCGCGGATTTTCATCGGCTCCCGGGCGACCGGCCCGACGTCGATACGACCTTGCAAGCGGGCGAGTTGATTACCGCCGTCGATCTCCCGCCACCGTTGTTCAGCGCGCACGCTCACTATCTGAAAGTGCGTGACCGGGCCAGTTACGCATTTGCGCTGGTCTCGGTGGCCGCCGCCTTGCAGATGGACGGCGAGCGCGTGAGCACCGCGCGCATCGCGCTGGGCGGCGTCGCGCACAAGCCGTGGCGCGCGAGCGCCGCCGAGCAGATGCTCAACGGCCAGCCGCTCACGCAGGCGAGGCTGCACGACGCCGCTGCGGCTGCGCTACGCGATGCGAGACCGCAGCGAGACAATCGTTTCAAGGTGCAGCTCGCGCAGCGCGCGATCGTGCGCGCAGTCAACCAGGCCGCGGGCCGCAGCGGAGGTGTCGCATGAATCTGATCGGTCAACCGCTCGACCGTATCGACGGTCTGCTGAAAGTCACCGGCGAAGCGCGCTACGCCGCCGAGTTCCCCGAGGCGCGGCTCGCGCATGCGGTACTTGTCACCAGCACCATTGCACGCGGCACGATTGCGTCGATCGATGCGAGCCGTGCGCAGGCGCTGCCCGGGGTGCTGCTGGTGATGACGTATCAGAACGCGCCGCGTCTGCCGAACGGCGGCAGATCCCCGCTGGCGCCGCCGGCCGGCCGCCGCCTGTCGCTGCTGCAGGACAATCAGGTTCACTACAACAACGAGCCGGTCGCGGTGGTGGTCGCCGATACGCTCGAACATGCAACCGACGCGGCGCGCCAGTTGCGCATCACCTATCAGAGCACGGCCGCGACGCTCGATTTCGCGCAGGCCAAGCCGAACGGACATGCGCCTGACAAACCGCAAGGCCGCACCACCGACACACAGCGTGGCGATTTCGACGACGGTATGCGCAGCGGTGCAGTCCACGTCGACGCCGTCTACACCACACCGATCGAGCATCACAACCCGATGGAGCCGCACGCCACGATGGCGCATTGGGACGGCCCGCAGCTCATCCTCTACGACTCGACGCAAGGCGTCAGCGGCGCGGCGCTGGCGGTCGCCAAAACACTCGGCATCTCACCCGGCGACGTGCGTGTGATTTCGCCGTTTATCGGCGGGGGTTTCGGTTGCAAGGGCTCGTCGTGGTCGCATGTGTCGCTGTGCGCGATGGCGGCGAAACAGACCGGGCGTCCGGTGCGCCTCGCGTTGGAACGGCCGCAGATGTTCGGGCCGGTCGGCTCACGTCCGCATACCGAGCAGCATTTCACCCTGGCCGCGCGCCACGACGGCACGCTGACCGCGATGCGTCACGACAGCACCTCGCATACGTCGACGATCGAAGACTGGACCGAGACCTGCTGCATGGTCACGCGCATGCTGTACGCGGTGCCCAATCAGCTGACCACGCACCGGATCGTGCCGATGAATCTCGGCACCCCGACCTTCATGCGCGCGCCCGGAGAAACGACCGGGTCGTTCGCGCTCGAATCGGCGATGGACGAACTCGCGGTGGCGTTGAAGATGGACCCGCTCGCGCTGCGTCTGAAGAATTACGCCGATGCCGATCCGCAGGAAAACAAACCGTGGTCGGGTAAATCCTTGCGCGAGTGCTATCAGATCGGCGCGGACAAATTTGGCTGGTCGCGGCGCACCGGCACGCCGCGCTCGATGCGCAACGGCAACACGCTGATCGGCATGGGCATGGCCACCGCGACCTACCCGGCCAACCGCAGCGAAGCCGCGGCCATCGCGCGAATTCTGCCGGACGGCAGCGCCATGGTCGCCTCCGGCACGCAGGATCTCGGCACCGGCACCTACACGGTGATGACTCAGGTTGCCGCCGACGCGCTCGGCTTCGCGCCGGACAACATCCATTTCGCGCTCGGCGATTCGTCGCTACCGAAAGCGCCGGGCTCAGGCGGCTCGCAATCGGCGGCGAGCGTCTCACCCGCCGTGCGCGATGCCTCGACCCAGGTGCGCAACCAGCTGATCGCGCTGGCGCTCGCCGATCCAGCGTCGCCCGTGCACGGCATCGCACTCGAAGACATCACGGTCGAAAACGGCTGGGTCATGAGCCGCTCGCAACCGGCCAAGCGCGATCCGGCGGCGGCGATCATCGCGCGCTCAGGCGGCAAACCGATCGAAGCCACCTCGACGGTCAAACCCGGCGACGAGAAACAGAAGTACTCGTTTCACTCGTTTGGCGCGGTGTTCGTCGAAGTGCATGTCGATGCCGACCTCGGCACGATTCACGTGGCGCGCATCGTCGGCGTGTATGACATTGGGCGCGTGCTGAACCAGAAGACCGCGCACAGCCAGTTGATGGGCGGCATGGTATGGGGCGTGGGCGCGGCACTGCAGGAAGAGACCTTGCTCGATACCCGCTACGGGCGTTTCACTAACGCCAATCTCGCCGAGTACCACGTGCCGGTGAACGCCGATATCGGCTCGCTCGACATCACGTTCATCGATGTGCCTGATCCGCACATCAACTCGCTCGGCGTGCGCGGCATCGGCGAGATCGGCATCACCGGGGTGCCGGCGGCGATCGTGAACGCCGTGTATCACGCAACCGGCGTGCGTGTACGCGATCTGCCGGTGACGCTCGATAAGGTGATGGGGGTGATGCAGGTGTAAATATTCGCGCTTGCCTGTCGCTGCGTTGCACCGCACAATCGGCCTTATCCTTTCTAGCGGTGCCCGTCCATGGCTTACGCCTCGCTCGCCACTGGCATCTTGCTCGCCGCCGGCCTCGGTTCACGCTTCGACCCCGACGGCGTGCAGAACAAGCTGCTCGCACACCTGCCGGATGGCACGCCGGTCGCGCATGAGGCCGCCCATCGGCTGCTGAAGGTCGTCACGCGTGTGCTGGCCGTGGTGCGGCCGGGCGGGGAAACACTTGCACGCATCCTGAACGACGCCGGCTGCGACGTGGTATTCGCCGCCGCCGCTGAGCGTGGCATGGGCGCGAGCCTCGCCGTCGGCATCGAAGCCAGCGACGACGCCGAGGGCTGGATCGTCGCGCTCGCCGACATGCCGCGCATCGCCACCTCCACGATCGAAGCCGTGGCGCAAGCGCTCGACGGCGGCGCTTCAATCGTCGCGCCGTTTTATCAAGGGCAGCGCGGCCATCCGGTCGGTTTCGGCATCGAGCATCGGGACGCCCTCATGGCACTCGACGGCGATACGGGCGCGCGCTCGCTGCTGATGTCGCAGCGGGTGGCGCGGCTCGACGTCGACGACCCCGGGATTCTTCGCGATGTGGATACGCCGGAAGATCTGCGCAATATTTAGCTTGAGCTTTGGCTTTAGCGCATCGTTAGGTGCCTTGGCGCACCTCACGCAGCTTCGCTAGCCAGTCCGCTCCAGCGCCTGCCGTCACCACTAGACGAATCGAACGCACCGGCATAACCGCGGGACTTGATCCAGGCGCGCATCCAGGTAGATACTGTATGTCCATACAGTATTTTGGCCGCATGGATTGACGCATCACGCTGCGTGTATCCACGGCGCGTGAGCATGAAACGTATTTCGATCGAACCGTCTTTCGCCGTCTGGCGGCGCGCCGCGCGGGCGCTGCTGCGGGAAGGTGTCGAGCCATCGCAGATCGAATGGCTTGAGTCAGCAAGCGAGGCAGCGGCTGAAAGCCCGGTGAGCGGCCATGATTCGGGTGGCGGCCACGCGGCGCAATCTTCGGCAACGGCCGTGGTTGAAAAAAGTCTCGCCAGCAATCTCTCCAGCACGAGCGCCGCTGGCGAGCCAGACACAGAGTCCACCCGTACCGCCGCGGATAACGTCGGCATAGATACTGCCGGCGTACTCGCCATTCCGCGCGAACTGCTCTCGTGGCTCAGAACGGCTGCGTGCTTTCGCGCGCCGGACCGCTGGTCGCTGGTGTACCGCGTCCTATGGCGCTGGACGCACGGCGAGCGCAATGTCCTCGATCTCGGCGACCCCGACGGCGCGCTGCTCGATCAACGCATTCGCACGATCGAACATGAAACCGACGCTTTGCTGACACTCACGTTGTTCAGACGCCGCGATCCGTCCATGGGACCGCCCGAGTTCGTCGGCTGGTACGAGCCGCATCATGATCTGCTGGAGCGCGCCGCCGCGCGCTTCGCCGACCGCATGGGCGAATCCACGTGGATGCTGGCCACGCCGCACGGCGCGGTGTTCTGGAACGGCATGCTGCTGCGCATCGGCCGGCCGTTAGTGGAGAAACACGCGCAGACCACGCAGGTATTAACGGCTAGCGCCATGACCGGCGAAGCTGTCACCAGCACCCCCACCGAGGCGCTCTGGCTCGCGTATTACGCCAGCGCCTTCAACGCCCAGCCGTCGCCCGTGCCGTTGCGCTACTGGAGAATGCCGCCCGCGGGTCCACCGCTGCCCGCCCACCTGGCTCGCGAGCGCAGCCGTCTCGGCGCGCAAAGCGCAGCGGTCACCGTCCCGCCCACGCCGCCGCTCGAGTATTCGGCGATGACGCCGCCTTTGCGGGAACCCACTGGCCCGCTCGCCACTTGCAGGCGCTGCGCGTTATGGCGCAATGCGAAACACGCGGTTGCGGGCACCGGGCCCGCCCATGCGGCGATCATGGTGGTCGGTGAACAGCCGGGCGAGCACGAGAACCAGCACGGCGAACCCTTCACCGGGCCGGCCGGTGAATTGCTCGACGCCGTGCTTGCGCGCGCCGGTCTGGAGCGGCAGGCGCTGTATCTGACCTATGCCGTCAAGCATTACAAATGGGAAACGCTCGACGCAGAGCGCGTCCATCGCCTACCCGTGCGGCGCGAAGTGGAGGCTTGCCAGTATTGGCTGGAAAAAGAACTGACGCGAGTCGCGCCACGCGTAGTGGTCACTCTCGGCGCAACCGCGCTGAGAGCGCTGACTGGCGCGCACGTCAATCTGTCCGAGTATCTCGGTCAAACCATCGCGCACGAGGGGCGTCTGATCGTGCCGGCCTGGCATCCCTCGTATGCGCTGGGAATGGCCGACGCCACGTTGCGCGACGACGTCGTGACGGCGATTGTGACGGCGTTCAGCCGCGCGGCGGCACTGGTGGCTGACGAAAAAGGTGAGCATGTTCGGGACATGCAGAATACGCAACGGTGAGCTTCTCCAGGACGCGTCCGCAGCATTTCCGCGCTCAGGCATAGCGCTTGCGCACCTCACACCGGCCGCGCAAGCCGCGCCAATTCCGCCTAAGCTGATGTGACGCCGCAAATCCAGCGAGCCTGGCGCGCGCAACATTGAAGCGTTGAATGCGGCCCGCGCGTTTCGAAACCGTCACCCGTGCCATGAGCGAAACCAGTCCACGCCTTTTCATCGTGTCGCCCCATTTCGACGACGCCGTCTTCAGTTGCGGCGCGTTACTCGCCGCGCACCCCGACGCCGCGGTCTGCACGGTGTTCGCCGCGCCGCCCGAGCAGGAGATGCATACCGAATGGGATGAAAGATCAGGTTTCACGAGCGCCCATCAGGCCATCCACGCCCGCACGCTCGAAGACAACCTCGCCCTCGAGGTGCTCGACGCGATTCCGCTCCGTATGCCGTTTCGCGACGGCCAATACTTCGACTCGCCGTCGATCAGCAAACTGGCGGCGGCGCTTGAAGAAACCATCTACCGCACAACGGCCAATACGCTGCTCATGCCGCTCGGACTGCATCACGACGACCACGCGCTGGTGTTCGAAGCCTGCTGCGAAATCCTGCCGCGCCTGTCGCATCTCACGTGGTTCGCTTACGAGGACGCGATTCATCGCCGCACGCCCGGTGTCGTGCAGGCGCGGCTTGCCGACCTCGTGCAACGCGGCGTGGTGGCGACACCGGACTATCCGAGCGCGGGCCACACGATCGACCTGCCGCGCCGCGCGCAGCTCAAACGCGAAGCGGTGAACGCCTACGCAAGCCAGTTGCGCGCGTTCGGCGCGGGCAATTACGACGACATTTTCGCCACCGAACGTTACTGGCAATTGCGCGTGGGGCGTCGCGCGAAAAAGTAAGGGCCGCGTAATGCGCTGGATCGGCTACGCTTGATTCAGCCCGCTTCTCAACCTGAAGGTGATGCAATGAGCTACGACATGCATACCAGTCCGATTCCCGATCCGAACGCCGATCCGAACCGCGACCCCGAAGCCGATCCGCTGGTGCCGCCGTCGCCGGGTCATCACACCGAGGAGCCGCAGCGGCCCGACGGACCGCCGGACAAAGACCCGGTGTGAACGCGGGCGGCGTGGCAAGTGGAGCGCATGCGCCGGCCGCCCGTGAGTTGCGGCGGCGGCGTGCCTGAAGAGGCGCATCAGCTAGCTAAAAAACCCGCAGCAGAGCGGGGCGGCGCGCGCTTTAGCGCGTCAGCTCGGTAAAGCCTTGCAAAAGACGCTCGATGTCGGCGGCGTGGATGTTGCCCATCGTCGAGATGCGGAACAGTTCGGCCGACAAGCCGCCTTGACCGGCATAGATGACGAAACCGCGCGCCTTCAGCGCGTCGTGCAGTTGCGGATACGCCACGCCGTCCGGCAAGCGATACGCGCGCAGCACCACCGACGACTGCTCCGGCGCCAACACACTGCCGACGCCCCGCTCAGCCAGGCCCGCGCGAGCCTGCTCGGCGAGCGCGGCATAACGCGCATGACGCGCTTGCCAACCGCCTTCGTCGGCGAGTTCGCGCAGTGCTTCCACCAGCGCGTAGTACGCATGAACCGACGGCGTGAACGGCGTATTGCGCTGGTCCTGCAAACGCGCAAGGCGCCCGAGGTCCAGGTAATACGTGCGGCTCGCCGCCTGCGCGAGCGCTGCGCGCCGCACCAGCACGAACGACGCGCCGGGCACGCCATGCAGACACTTGTTCGCGGTCGCCGCGACGGCGTCGAGACTGGCGTCGGCGAAATCGATCGCTTCGGCGCCGAAGCTGCTGACGCCATCCACCAGCAGACGCAGACCGCGTTCGCGGCACAGCGCGCCGAGCGCCGCCAGATCGTTCAGACGTCCCGTAGTGGTTTCGTGATGAATCACGGCGACATGAGTGAACGCTTTGTCCGCGTCGAGGCGTTCGGCGAGCTGCGCGAGATCCGGCGCCTGCATCCAGTCGTGTTTCAGCGACTCATGCGCGATACCGTACTGCGTGGCGATCTGCGAAATCCGCTCACCGTACACGCCGTTTTCGACGACCAGCAGCTTGCCGTTTTGCGGCACCAGCGCGGCGGTCATGCTTTCGACAGCCGCGGTGCCCGAGCCGGTCATCAAGACCGCTTGCCATTCGTTTGCGTCGAGGCCGTACAGATCGACCAGGCGGGTGCGCGCCTCTTCCTGCAAGTCGAAAAATTCGCTTTCGCGATGGCACAGATCCGTCTGCAACAGGCTGTTGCGGACGCGTTCGGTGAGTGTCACCGGGCCGGGATTGAGCAGCAACATGAGCGCACTCCTTAAGCAGCGCCGATGTGACGCATCAGGCGCGTCTTTACATCGGGCGGGGTAATAGTGGGACGCGGCAGGCCATCGGGCGTACCGCGGCGAATCGCCAATCGCGCGAAGCGCGGACCATGGGGCGAGGGCACGGTGTCGAACAACTCGTCGATTACGTTGACGTCGTCGCTTTCAACCGCCGACGCATAACCGCACGCCGCGGCGACACCCGCAAACGAGACTTGCGACGACACCGTCGCCTGACCGCCGGTCGAATCGTGTGCGCCGTTATCGAGCAGCACGTGCGTGAGATTCGAGGGACCGTACGCGCCGAGCGTCGCGAATGCGCCCATGCGCATCAGCGCGGCGCCGTCGCCGTCGAGCGCGACCACGTGCAGGTCGGGACGCGCCAACGCAAGCCCCAACGCGAACGGCGTCACGCAACCCATCGAGCCGACCATGTACAACTGGTTGGCACGGTCATCGATCGCATAGAGCTCGCGGCCGCAAAATCCAGTCGACGCGAGCACCACTGTCGATTCAAGCGGTGTGTGCGCGATGACTTTCCGCAACGCGTCGTGACGCGAAGCCAGCTCATTCGCTGCAACGTTTTCGAATTGCGAACGCGGCGCTACCGGCACACGGCGCGTACCTGTGTGGCGCTCTTTCAACTCATACGGCGCCACGCTGCCCTTTTGCATCACGAGCGCGTATGGACGGCCGGTTTCATCCATGTGAGCCAGCGCGCGATCCAACGCCGGGCCGATCGCGTCGGCTTCGGTCGGGAACGTCTCCCACGGAATTTCCATCGTATCGAGCATGGCGGGCGTGACCGGGCCCATCAGCGCGTGCTGCGGCTCATCCGCGACGCCGGGTTGCCCGCGCCACGTGACGATCAGCAATTGCGGCAAACGGAAGGTCCACGTGAGCGAGGTCAACGGGCTCACGGCATTGCCGAGGCCGGAGTTCTGCATCATCGTGATGCCACGCCGGCCGTTCTTTGCGCCGAGCGTGACGCCCGCGATCAACGCGACCGCATCGCCTTCATTGGCGGCCGACACGTAATGCAGCGATTCGTCCTGCAATACGTAGTTGATGAACGGCGTCAGATACGAGCACGGCACGCCTGCGTACCAGTCGAAGCCGCGTTCGCGCGCCGCCTCGACAAACTGTGCTGCCTCGATCATTGCGCGGCTCCGCTGGCAGCGTCCGTCGTTCCTGCGTGGTTGCCGACCGCTGCCGCGAACGGCGCCTGCGCGTGCGCGAAATCGCCGGCGCGACGGAAGTCTTCCAGATCATTCACACCGCGCCAGTGACCGTGCACGTATTGCACCTCGATCGCTTCGCCTGCTTCGACGAGCGCATTCAGCAGCGCGGGCATGTCGAGCGAATCGAAATCCGGGCGCGCCTGCAATTTGGCGATGACCGCTTGCAGACGCTCACGCCCTTCACCACGGACATTCAGCAGACCCACCCAGCGGCCATGCGGCGTTTGCGAAGCAATCGCGGAGCTGGCCTCCTGCCCGCTCGACACATGACGCAGCGTGACCTTATTGCCGAACAGGCCGCGATCGTCGGCTGCCGAACACCATGCGAAGTCGCGCACACTGGCATTTTCCGCGTCGGTCAGCGATGAATCGACCACCACGCTGAACGCGGCTTCGCTCTCGACCAGATCGCGCAGGATGTAGCTGCGGAACAGCAGATCGCCGTACGAAATGACGGTGTCGCCGGCAAGCTTGTCGACCGCGCAGGCTAGCGACGCCAGCTCGCCGGTTTGTGCGTGACGTTCATTGACGACCAGCTTGATAC
>NZ_JAXDPY010000421.1:0-5418 GCF_034668105.1 Paraburkholderia sp.
CCCCCTCCAAGCCAGGGGACCCGCTTAAGAGTTCGCGGTTTGAGCCGCTTTCTTTTGCCTAGCTTTTCTTTGCGGCAGGCAAAGAAAAGTAGGTGCCCGCCCCGCACAGGGGCGACGCTAATAGACCAATAAGAAATCAAGGAAAGGCCAACGCCGTAAAAGCACAATGCAAACAACCGCGCGCAGGCAACCAGCCCAACGCCGTAGGCAAACAGACAAACAATCGCGGCGCAGCCAAACAAACCAAAACCAAACCCCAGCGCCGCAGGTAATTCCCCCAACAAGCTCCAACTACTTTACCGTCGTCAACTCCGCCGATCATCGACCTTTAGACCGAAACTGAAACCACCTGCATCGAACAGCCCTAAACCCCAGCGCCGCAGGCAAAAACCGCCCCTCAACCCCTGGTGCGCAGCACGAAATAAACCGCTAATCTCACCTCCGCAAGTCTTCCAAGGCCGCGCGCAGCGCAAAGAAAACCGCGAATGAAAAGGCCCTAAAAAAAGCCAGCCGTGCAACGGCAAAAAAGCACCTCGGAGTACCTTTTGGAAAAGTCAGCATCCCCTGAAGACTGGATCACCCGCAGCCTGCGTGCCGTATGGCACCCCTGCACCCAGATGAAACACCACGAGCACCTGCCGCTCATCGCCGTCGCGCGAGGCCAGGGCGCATGGCTCTACGACCGTTCGAACAACCGCTATCTGGACGCGATCAGCTCCTGGTGGGTCAACCTTTTCGGCCACGCCAACCCGCGCATCAACGCGGCGCTGAAAAACCAGCTCGACACGCTGGAACACGCCATGCTCGCCGGCTGCACGCATGAGCCCGCCATCGAACTCGCGGAGCGCCTCAGCGCGCTCACCCACAACACGCTCGGCCACGCCTTCTTCGCATCCGACGGCGCGTCCGCCGTCGAAATCGCACTGAAGATGAGCTTCCATGCGTGGCGCAATCGCGGCTTCGCGGACAAGCAGGAATTCGTCTGCATCGCCAACAGCTATCACGGCGAAACCATCGGCGCGCTCGGCGTTACCGATGTCGCACTCTTCAAGGATGCCTACGATCCGCTGATCCGCAACGCGCACGTCGTCGCTTCGCCCGATGCGCGCCTCGCGCAAGCCGGTGAAAACCCGGCCGACGTCGCGCGCCGTGCGCTTGATCAGGTTCGCTCGCTGTTCGAAGCCCGCGCCACGAAAATCTCCGCGCTGATCGTCGAGCCGCTCGTGCAGTGCGCGGCCGGCATGGCAATGCACGACGCGTCGTATATCGCCGGCTTGCGCGCGCTCTGCGATCAGTACGGCGTGCATCTGATCGCCGATGAAATCGCTGTCGGCTGCGCACGCACGGGCACCTTCTTCGCCTGCGAACAAGCCGGCATCTGGCCGGACTTCCTGTGTCTGTCGAAAGGCATCAGCGGCGGGTATCTGCCGCTCTCGATCGTGTTGTCGCGCGATGAAATTTTCGAGGCCTTCTATCACGACGACACGGCGCGCGGCTTCCTGCACTCGCATTCGTACACCGGCAATCCGCTCGCGTGCCGCGCGGCGCTCGCCACGCTCGATCTGTTCGCAAGCGACAACGTACTCGCCGTCAACGCACAGAAGTCCGGCAAGCTGAAAGCCGCGCTCGCACCGCTCGCCGACCACCAGCAGGTGCGCAATCTGCGTCAGTGCGGAACGATCTTCGCCTTCGACGCAGTAATCGACGACGCTCAGCAAGCCAGAACATTCTCGCGCCGCTTCTTCGAAAACGCGTTGCAGCGCGAGCTGCTGCTGCGCCCGATTTCGACGACGGTGTATCTGATGCCCCCTTACATCCTCGACGACGAAGAAATCGCGCTGCTCGCCTCGCGCACGCGCGAAACCTTCGAAGCCACGCTCGCGGAGACCTGCTAATGCACCTGCTCGACACACTCACCGAAGGCCTCAAGGAAATCGACGCGCGCGGCCTGCGCCGTCGCCGCCGCACTGCCGACACGCCGTGCGCCGCGCACATGACCGTCGACGGCCGCGAGATCATCGGCTTCGCCAGTAACGACTATCTCGGACTCGCGGCCCATCCGCAATTGATCGCGGCCATCGCAGAGGGCGCGCAGCGTTACGGCGCGGGCAGCGGCGGTTCGCATCTGCTCGGCGGTCACTCGCGCGCGCACGCGCAACTCGAAGACGATCTCGCCGAATTCGCCGGCGGCTTCGTCGACAACGCGCGCGCGCTCTACTTCAGCACGGGCTACATGGCGAATCTGGCCACGCTCACCGCGCTCGCGGGCCGCGGCACGACGCTCTTCTCCGATGCGTTGAATCACGCGTCGCTGATCGATGGCGCGCGCCTGTCTCGCGCCGATGTGCAGATCTATCCGCACTGCGACATGGAAGCGTTGAGCGCGATGCTCGACGCGTCGGACGCCGACGTCAAAGTGATCGTCTCCGATACCGTGTTCAGCATGGACGGCGATATCGCGCCCTTGCCGCGTCTGCTTGAACTCGCGGAACAGCATGGCGCATGGCTGATCGTCGACGACGCGCACGGTTTCGGCGTGCTCGGTCCGCAAGGACGCGGCGCGGTTGCACAAGCCGCGCTACGCTCGCCGAATCTGATTTCGATCGGCACGCTCGGCAAGGCCGCGGGGGTGTCGGGCGCGTTCGTCGTCGCGCATGAAACCGTGATCGAATGGCTCGTGCAGCGCGCGCGTCCGTACATCTTCACGACGGCTTCCGTGCCCGCCGCGGCGCATGCGGTGTCCGCGAGTCTGCGTATCATCGGCGGCGAAGAAGGCGACGCGCGGCGTGCGCATCTTCAGCAATTGATCGAACGCACGCGCGCGATGTTGAAGGCGACGCCGTGGTTGCCGGTCGATTCGCACACCGCCGTGCAGCCGCTGATCATCGGCGCGAACGACGCCACACTGGACATCGCGGCCACGCTCGATCGCGCCGGCCTGTGGGTCCCGGCGATCCGTCCGCCCACGGTGCCCACGGGTACGTCGCGGCTGCGCATTTCGCTCTCCGCTGCGCACTCGCACGCTGATCTGGACCGGCTCGAAGCGGGCTTGCAACAACTCGGGGCGAAAGCGGCATGAGCACGGCGCTGTCCCTATTCGTCACCGGCACCGATACGGAAATCGGCAAGACCTTCGTCTCCGCGGCGCTTTTGCGCGGCTTCGTTCGCGAAGGACTGCAAGCCGCCGCGATGAAACCGATCGCCGCCGGCGCATTCGAATTGAACGGTGTGCTGCATAACGAAGATGCCGATCAACTCGACGCCGCGTCGAGCGTCCTGCTGCCGCCGGAGATTCGCACGCCGTATCTGCTGAAGGAACCGGCCGCACCGCATATCGCCGCCGCGCTGGAAAACGTTACATTCGACATCGACCACATCGTCGCTTGCCATGCGCGCGCGCTTGAACAGGCGGAGATCGTCGTGGTGGAAGGCGTCGGCGGTTTTCGCGTGCCGCTAACCGCAACACAGGACACCGCGGATCTCGCCGTCGCGCTGAAGCTGCCGGTCGTGCTGGTGGTCGGCATGCGCCTCGGTTGCATCAGCCACGCATTACTGACCGCCGAAGCGATCGCCGCGCGTGGGCTGACGCTTGCCGGCTGGGTGGCGAACCGCATCGATCCGGACATGACGTTCCCCGACGAAAACATCGCGTCGATCCGCGAGCATCTCGCGCGTGAATACGACGCGCCGTTGCTCGGCATCGTGCCGCATTTGACGCCGGCTTCGCCCGAACTCGCGGCCGGGCAACTCGATATCAACCGACTCCTGCAGACGCTGCGCCACGCGCAGCGCTGAGAATCCATCACATCCATCCATGAGGATTGACGACATGACGCAACTGAACATCGCTCCGAGCCCAGCCGACACGGCTACCGCCAACAACGCTGCTGCAACTGCCAAAACGCTGGCCAAGTGGCGCGTCGTCGACATCGTCGCGTTGTACGAACTGCCGTTCAACGACCTGATGTTCCGCGCGCAGCAAACCCATCGCGAACATTTCGACGCCAACACCGTGCAACTGTCCACCCTGCTGTCGATCAAGACCGGCGGCTGCGAGGAAGATTGCGCGTACTGTCCGCAGTCGGTGCATCACGACACCGGTCTGCAGGCCGACAAGCTGATGCCGGTCGATGAAGTCCTGGCCGCCGCCAAGGTCGCCAAGGACAACGGCGCGACGCGCTTCTGCATGGGCGCGGCGTGGCGCAATCCGAAGGACCGTCACCTCGAGCCGATCAAGGACATGATCCGCGGCGTGAAGGCAATGGGCCTCGAAACCTGCGTGACGCTCGGCATGCTCGAAACGCATCAGGCGCAAGGTCTGCGCGAAGCGGGCCTCGACTACTACAACCATAACCTCGATACGTCGCCGGAGTTTTACGGCCAGATCATTTCGACGCGCACGTATCAGGACCGTCTCGATACGCTGGAACGCGTGCGCGAGGCGGGCATCAATGTGTGCTGCGGCGGTATTGTCGGCCTGGGCGAATCGCGCCGTGAACGCGCCGGCCTGATCGCGCAACTCGCGAACATGGAGCCGTATCCGGAATCGGTGCCGATCAACAACCTGGTCCAGGTGGAAGGCACGCCGCTGACCGGCACCGAAGCCATTGATCCGTTCGAATTCGTCCGTACGATCGCGATTGCCCGCATCACGATGCCGCGCGCGATGGTGCGTCTGTCGGCCGGCCGTGAGCAGATGGACGAAGCGCTGCAGGCGATGTGTTTCCTCGCTGGCGCGAATTCGATCTTCTATGGCGATCAGTTGCTGACCACGAGCAATCCGCAAGCCGAAGCGGACCGCAAGCTCCTCGAACGCCTCGGCATTCGCGCGGAAGCGGCGCAGCAGATGCCGCTGGATCAGAGCGGCTGTGAGCATGGGTGCGATAAGCACGGCGCGCCGAACTGAGCTTAAAAACGACTTGCAATAAGACACGCGCGATTGAAAAGGCCGCCTCGCTCTGAGACGGCCTTTTACATATAGCATCGCTGTTGCCGCGGTGAAACGCACTGTGCGCCCTTCCAAAACGGCTCCTCGTCTTTCCCACACCTCCTTGCGCCGCAAGGACCTGGCCCTTACAACGAGTCCACCTTCCGCTTCAGACAATCACCTTCCTTGCTACTACCACCCCCTAACCGAGCATCGCGTACCTCAATGCAATCAGCTAGCTCGGAAATTTCCTAAGCAATTCTTTCGTTTTCCTCTTTAAAGTTCTTGCGCCTTTGCTGGCGAAACGAACAACAGGAGGAGCGAAATGAAAGACCGGACAACACGGGGACGAGCGGCTGGCATCCTGTCTCGCTTCCTGATCGCCTTCACGCTGATGCTGGTCGCGTTCAGCGCGAACGCAGATAGTGGCGACGACATCTGCTTTCCGCTGTACGCGAAGGCCGGCGCCATTCCCGGCAATAAGGACTGCG
>NZ_JAXDPY010000422.1:0-8535 GCF_034668105.1 Paraburkholderia sp.
CCGCATCAACGCGAGCGATGTCACCGATTTGCCCGAGCCCGATTCGCCGACGATCGCCAGCGTCTCGCCACGCTCGACCGTCAGCGACAGATTGCGCACCGCGTTGAAGGTCTTGTCGCCGCTGCGAAATGCGACCGACAGATCGTCGACTGCAAGCACGCTTTGGGGCGGCAAGCTTTCGATAAGCGGACGAGCGGTGTGCGATGAAGTCGGCACGATGATTCCTTTTATTTCGAACGCGGCTGGCGGTGGTTCAGGCGAAGTTGAGGCTAAGGTTCGGACAACAGTTCAAGCGGCAACGCAGCACTAGCGATAAATCGCCGTCACCGGCGTCTCGCCGATCCGCGCGAAACCGCGATACATGCCCTCGGTATTGAACGGCAGCGTGACGTTGCCGCGCGCATCGACCGCAATCAAACCGCCGCGTCCGTCGATCTTCGGCAAACGGTTCATCACCACGTCCTGCGCCGCTTCTTCAAGCGAGACGCTGCGGTAGGCCATCTGCGCCGCGACGTCGTAGGCCGCGACCATGCGCATGAACATCTCGCCGGAGCCGGTGGTCGAGACCGCGCAGGTGGCGTCGTCCGCATAACAGCCCGCGCCGATCAGCGGCGTATCGCCGACCCGGCCCACCTGCTTGTTGGTGACGCCGCCCGTCGAAGTCGCAGCCGCCACGTGGCCGTGCCGATCGAGCGCGACCGCGCCCACCGTGCCGAACTTGCGATTCGGATCGATCGGTTCGTGCGGGGTGGGGTCGTCGTCATGCGAGGACGGCGCGGCGGCCAGCGTGGCGCCGTCGTGATCGAGCATCGCGCGCTGCTGACCGCGTGCGAGCTGCCACTGACGGTGACGCGCTTCGGTGTCGAAATAACCGGGCTCGACGAATTCGAGTCCTTGCGCGGCCGCGAAGGCTTCCGCGCCCGCGCCGGTGAACAGCACGTGTTCGCTGCGCTCGAGTACGCGACGCGCCGCCAGAATCGGATTGCGCACCCGCGTCACGCAGCAGATCGCGCCGGCGTCGAGTGTGCTGCCGTCCATGATGGCCGCGTCGAGTTCATGCGTGCCGGCCGCTGTGTAAACCGCGCCACGGCCCGCGTTGAAGAGCGGGCAATCTTCGAGCAGACGCACGGCTTCGCTGACGGCGTCGAGCGCGCTGCCGCCGTCGGCGAGAACGCGCTGGCCCGCGCTCAGCACGGCGTGCAACGCAGCGTGATAGTCAGCTTCGGCGCTGGCCGACATCGATGCGCGCAGGATCGTGCCTGCCCCGCCGTGAATGGCAATGACTGCTTTGGAGTTCATCGTTTGGTTTTGCTAGTGCGGGTGGTTCGGGAAGGTCGCGTGGACGTACGTGTAGAAGCGCGGGCCGGGCGCCCGCTCGCGCCGGAGGCCGCGGCTTGCGAAGCGGTGAGCCACGGCAGCAGGAATTCGGTGACCTCGGCGGCCGCCTTCACCGAGCGCTTCGCGCGATAGGCAACCGCGTCGCACAGCGCTTCGATGACGGCCAGCACGGCCGAATCGGCATTCGCCGCGAGCCGCCGTTCGGCGCGGATATAGAGCGAGATATCCGCGAATTGCGCAAGCGGTGAATTGGGGCTGTCGGTCAACGCAAGCACGCGGGCGCCGCGGCTCGATGCGCGACGCGCGAGTTCGATCGTGTCGTCGACGTAACGCGGGAAGGCGATGCCGATCACCAGATCGCTCTCGTTGGAGGCGAACAGGCGCCGTGCCGCATGCGACGCTCCGCCGATCAACGCGAGCGACTGCACGTTGTCGTGATACGGCATCAGGCCGTGTTCCATCAGGCCCGCGAGAAAGGCGCTGGCGCCATAGCCGAGCACGAATACGCGGCGTGCGGCGATGATCGCTTCGACGGCGGCTTCGGCTGCGGCGTTATCGATCACGCTGCGGGTGGAGCGCAGGTTGGCCGCCGCCTGTTCGAGCGACGCGCCGATCAGATCGTCACCGGCAGCAAGCGACTCCTGCGCGCTGCGCAAACGCTCGACCGGCGCGAGCGTCGCTTCGAAACCACGCACGAGTGCTTCGCGAAACTGCGGATAGCCGTCGAAGCCGAGCGCGCGAGCGAAGCGATTCGCCGTTGCCACCGACGCGCCGACCACGCTCGCCAGTTCGTCGATCCGCATGGTCGCCGCGCGGAACAGATTCGCCAGCACGTATTCGCCCATGCGCCGATGGATTGGCGTGAGAGTCGGCATGGCCGCGGCGATGCGCGCGGCAATGGCCTGCTCAGCGGGGTTGGAAGCAACGGACGAATGAGTCATGCGAACGAGTCGTCGGAACGAAAGTCCTCTGGAGGACTTCCTTCCGGGTGTAATGAAAATGAATGAAAGTATATTTACATAAAAACCTCGCGAGAAAAAATTCATTTTCATTTTCGAGGGTTTTCACTGACCAACGGCCCTGCGTTGGTACGCCATGTGGCCATCCGATGAAAACCCGTTTTCATTGAGCGACAGCCGCGCCCTCCGGAATGCCGGCGAGCCGCGCCGCCGGCGACATCACGATGATCAGCGCCTGCGCGAGGAACGCGGCGGCCGCCGCGATGAGGCACGCGTCCATGCCCCAACGCGCGCTGATCGCGGCGCCGAGCAATGCGCCAAGCGGTCGCGCGCCATAGGTCGCGGTGCTGTTGAGCGCCGAGACGCGACGAGTGGCGCGGCGGCGAGGCTGATCTGCCCGGCGGATTGCGCGACCAGGTTCGACATGCGAGCCGCTGGAACGCGGCCGGCAAACGGAGCGCGGAGGAAGACGGTGAAGCGGAATGGACATGCATCGATGAACTCCTGCGACGGGACGTGGAGATCCCATCGTGGTCGCTATGGCGACGCGCGGCGCTCCGCTTCTTGCGGTGTTATTCTTCGCTCGCCATGAATCTCGAAAGCATTCTCTTCACTCAGGGTTTCGGCTCGCGCCGCCAATGCCGGGCGCTGATCGGCGACGGCCGCGTGAGCGTCGGCGGTTCAGTCCGCACCGATGCCGACGCCGAATTCCCAACGCATGACGGCACGTTCTGCTTCAGCGTGGACGGGGTCGTCTGGCCGTATCGCGAGCACGCCTATCTGCTGCTGAACAAGCCCGCAGGCTATGAATGTTCGCGCGATCCACAGCATCACTTGAGCGTGTTCAGCCTGTTGCCGCCGCAGTTCGCCGAACGCGGCGTGCAATGCGTGGGCCGCCTCGATCAGGACACCACCGGCCTTCTGCTGCTTTCCGACGACGGCAAGTTCGTCCACACGTTCACGTCGCCGAAACGCAAAGTGCCGAAGCTGTATATCGCGACCACGCGACATCCCATCGACGACGTCCAGTTGAGTGCCTTGCGCGGCGGTGTCTTGCTGCACGGCGAGCCCAAACCGATCGTCGCCGTCGACGCTGAGGCGCGCGGCGAGCACGCGCTGGCCCTCACCGTGATGGAGGGCAAGTATCACCAGGTCAAGCGGATGATTGCGGCAGCCGGCAATCGTTGCGAAGCGCTGCATCGCGAGCGGATCGGCGGACTTGCGCTGCCCGCGACGCTGGCCATTGGAGCGTGGCAATGGCTCGACGAAACCGACCTCGGATCTTTACGGAGCGGGTAAACCGGTAGGACCCTTTTAAAGCCTTGATGCCTCAGGAGAATCGTGTACGCGCCCGCACATAAGGCCTGCGGGGCGTCTGATTGCACGCTGCGACGCAACATGCTCTTCCTTACAGCTCGCCCTATACTCGATTAAACAAAGACTACAAAGGGTTCAAGGAGGGGCGCCATGGTGATCCACGACACTATTCAGATTTCATCCGTGATGATTGCTTTCATGTGTCTCGGGCTCGCGCTGGTCGGCGGACTGCTGGTCGTCATGCGGCTGCGGCACAAATATCATCCGAATCTGATCGGCGCATTGATTGGCGCGATGCTGTGCTTCCTGTTGCTGGAGGCGTTGCCGGCACTGACGTAAGCCGGCAAGATCATGCGCCACGACGGATGAGACCGCGTGGCGCGAGAGGCCATTCACTGGCTGGCTCAGCCGTCCGTCTGTGCTTCGCCAAGCTTCGCGGTATCCCTTCGACCGCGCACCTCGCGCAAAAAATCTGCAACGCTCGGATATTGCAGGCGTACGCGCAATTCCTCTTTGAGGCGCCGGTTCACGAGCCGCCTCGACTCCCGCATGAACGACAGCAAGGTCGGCTCCATCTGTTGCTCCGCGTCGGCCCGTGTAATGCGCGGCGCGTGCTCGTGGCCGAACGCGTCGGCCACGACGTCGAAGTACTCGCCCATTTTCAGCGACGTGTCGTCGGACGCGTGAATCACGCGTGCCGGCCGCCCATGCGTGACGAGACGCACGAGGATCGCGGCAAGATCGTCGGCGTGGATGTGGTTGGTGTAGACGTCGTCTGCGTCGATCAGCGCCGGCGTGCGCTTTTCCAGCCGCGCGAGCGGCAGACGGTTGCCCGCGTAAATGCCCGGAATCCGCGCGATGCTTGCGGCGACCACGCCTCGCGCGGTGGCGCGCCGCAGCTGCTGCTCGGCCGACACGCGACGTTTGGCGCGTGGATTGGCCGGCTGCGTGACGCGCGTCTCGTCGATCCATGCGCCGCCGCAATCGCCATAGACGCCCGTCGTGCTCGCGTACACCAACCTCACGGGCCCGCGCGGAGCGGCGGTCCAGCGCACCCTGTCGGGTACAATATTGGCTGTCTCGGATTCAGCCCACGAGGCACGAATGCGGCGCAGCCGCCCGATCGGCGCCACCGCGCCGCGCGCGGCACGCAGCGCCCGATCGCCGCGCGCGCTCAGCGTAGCGAGCAAGGCACGGGTACGGCGGTCGTCATCGCCGGTCTTTTGCGGCGGCGCGAGATGCAGCACCGTCGGCGCAAGGCCGGCCAGCCGTTTCAGACTGCGGCGCGCGTCGAGGTCGCCAACCAGCGGCGTAACGCCGGCGGCGCGCAGTTCGGCGCCGCGCCCGGCGTGGCTGGTGAGCGCGAAGACATGCGCGCGGGTCCGCAATAAGGGCACGCAGCGCATGCCGACGTCACCGCAGCCAACTATCAACACGCGCGGCCGGCGTAAATTTCGTGTCGCTTTCATGATGGACGCATTGTAGCCGTCAAGCGCGGCAGGTACCGCACAGCGATACAGCGGGTCCGATAACGATTACCGACTTTTCGATTTCGAACACTCTATGGCATTTAACGTCACGCTCCGGCAAAGCGGCCGGCAGTTTCAGGTAGAACAGGACGAACCGATCCTGATCGCGGCCTTGCGCCAAGGCATCGGTCTGCCGTACGGCTGCAAGAACGGCGCTTGTGGTTCGTGCAAAGGCACCGTGGTCAGCGGTGAGATCGAACAGCGTCAGCATTCGTCGTCGGCTTTGTCGAACGACGAAAAGACGCGCGGCATGGCGCTCTTCTGCTGCGCGACGGCGTGCACCGATCTCGAAGTGGATATCCGCGAAGTGGCCGGCGTGGGCGACGTGCAGGTCAAGAAATTGCCGTGCCGCGTGAACGCGATCGAGCGCAAGGCCGACGACGTCGTGGTGCTGAAGCTGCAACTGCCCGCCAACGAACGTCTGCAATATCTGGCCGGCCAGTACCTCGAATTCATTCTGAAAGACGGCAAGCGCCGCAGCTATTCGATGGCGAGCGCGCCGCACACCGAAGGCCCGATCGAATTGCACATCCGTCACATGCCCGGTGGCGCATTCACGGACCACGTGTTCAACACGATGAAGGAGCGCGACATTCTGCGCTTCGAAGCCCCGCTCGGCACCTTCTTCCTGCGCGAGGATTCGGCTAAGCCGATCGTGCTGCTCGCTTCGGGTACGGGCTTCGCGCCGCTGAAGGCGATCATCGAACATGCGGTGTTCAAGAACCTTGACCGGCCGATGACGCTTTACTGGGGTGCGCGCCGCAAGAAGGATCTGTACCTGCTCGAGCTGGCCGAGCAATGGGCTCGCGAGATTCCGAACTTCAAGTTCGTGCCGGTGCTGTCGGAACCGGATGCGGGCGATGCGTGGACGGGTCGCGTCGGCTTCGTGCATCGTGCGGTGATTGAGGATTTGCCGGATCTGTCGGCGTATCAGGTGTACGCGTGCGGCGCGCCGGTGATGGTCGAATCGGCGCAGCGTGATTTCACCCAGCATCATGCGCTGCCTGAGGACGAGTTCTACGCGGATTCGTTCACGAGCGCGGCGGATCTGGCGAACGCGGTTTGAATGAAACAAACGGCCTGATCGAAACCTCGACCGGGCCGTCCGCGACTACCATGTCAGCGTCGAGACGGATGCACAAAAATCCGCCTTGATGCGAATCTGTGCAAATTCATGGTTTACACCAGCGCTTTTCTTGTCGTATTCTTTCGCGCATGAACCGCATCCAATCCGAACTCCGACGTCGCCGCTCGCCGCTCCCTTAGGGGCGCCGCTGGCTTCGTCACGGATTCGCGCCGCACAAAGGCGCAAGCAGTTCGAATCATGAAAGCCACGGCATGCCGTGGCTTTTTTGTTTTCGTTTGTGTTCCGGTTGTGTTTTCGTAAATTCCGGCCGCCGTTACATAGGTGGCCAATCGCTCATTCACCCCTTCACCCGCCGTCTGGAGCCTGCCGTTATGAATTTCACTGAGTACCCGATCGAGTCGCTGATGTACATCACCAACCGGCCCGAAATCGTTTTCACGCACGGCAAGGGCTCGTGGCTCTACGACAATAACGGCAAGCGATATCTGGACTTCATCCAGGGCTGGGCGGTCAACAGCCTCGGTCACTGCAACGACGGCATGATCGAAGCACTGAACAAGCAGGCGCAACTGCTGCTCAATCCGTCGCCGGCCTTCTACAACGGCCCGATGGCGCAACTCGCCGGGCTGCTCACGCAGCACAGCTGTTTCGACAAGGTGTTCTTCGCCAACAGCGGTGCCGAAGCGAACGAAGGCGCGATCAAGCTCGCGCGCAAGTGGGGCAAGAAGTTCAAGGACGGCGCATTCGAAATCATCACGTTCGATCACAGCTTCCACGGCCGCACGCTCGCCACCATGTCGGCAAGCGGCAAGCCGGGCTGGGACACGATCTACGCACCGCAAGTGCCGGGCTTCCCGAAGGCGGATCTGAACGACATTGCGTCGGTTGAAAAGCTCATCAACGCCAAGACCGTCGCGGTGATGCTCGAACCGATTCAAGGGGAAGGCGGCGTGATTCCCGCCACGCGCGAATTCATGCAACAACTGCGCGCGCTGACCAAAAAGCACAACCTGTTGCTGATCGTCGATGAAGTGCAAAGCGGCTGCGGCCGCGCGGGTACCTTGTTTGCGTACGAGCTGTCGGGCATCGAGCCGGACATCATGACGCTCGGCAAGGGCATCGGCGGAGGCGTGCCGCTCGCGGCGCTGCTCGCGAAAGCCGAAATCGCCGTGTTCGAAGCGGGCGATCAGGGCGGCACCTACAACGGCAATCCGCTGATGACCGCAGTGGGCTACTCGGTGATCTCGCAGCTGACCGCGCCGGGCTTCCTCGAAGGCGTGCAGGCACGCGGCGAATATCTGCGCGCCAAGCTGCTGGAATTGTCGGAAGAGCGCGGCTTTGAAGGCGAACGGGGCGAAGGCCTGCTGCGCGCGCTGTTGCTCGGCAAGGACATTGGCAACCAGATCGTCGAGAAGGCTCGCCTGATGCAACCCGACGGCCTGTTGCTGAACGCGGCGCGTCCGAACCTGCTGCGCTTCATGCCGGCGCTGAACGTCACGAACGAAGAAATCGACCAGATGATGGCGATGCTGCGTTCGATTCTCGACACGCTGTAATCACCCAGGACAACGCGTATGACAAAGACCGCAACGCTATCGATCCGCCGCTTCGAAGCGCGCGACACCGATGCCGTGGTCGCGCTGTGGCAGGAAGCGTTCCCCGAGTATCGGGACGTGACGAGGCCGCAGCGCAATCCGCATCTGTCGATTGCCAACAAGCTGGCAACGCAACCGGAGCTGTTCTTTGTCGCGGTGTTCGACGAGCGTATTGTCGGCACGGTGCTGAGTGGCTATGACGGGCACCGAGGCTGGCTCTATTCGCTCGCCGTGGATGAATCGTTGCGTCGTCATGGCATCGGCACGCGGCTGGTCGCGCACGTCGAAAACGCGCTGACCGAACTCGGCTGCCCGAAGCTGAATCTGCAGGTGCTGTCCGCCAAGGCAGACGTGCGCGCATTCTATGAGTCGCTCGGTTATCGCGCGGATGCTGTGATCAGTCTCGGCAAACGCCTGGGAGAACTGGCGGAGACGCCCGCAGCGTAGGGCCACGCAATCGCGTGGATAGAAAAAGGCCGCATGCTTGAAACGCATGCGGCCTTTTTTGCAGTTGAAGCAAACCTGGTCCGGGTCATTCACCCCGTTCCCGTTCGCCCAGCTTATTCGCCAAGCTTATTCACCAAGATAAGCCGCGCGCACCTTCGGATCATCCAGCATCTGCTTCGCGTCGCCGGACATCGTCACCAGACCCGAGTCCATCACGTAGCCACGGTTGGCAGCCTGCAGAGCCAAACGCGCGTTCTGTTCGA
>NZ_JAXDPY010000423.1:0-18522 GCF_034668105.1 Paraburkholderia sp.
GACTTCGTAGTTGCTGTAACGCACGGAGGCGTCGTTGGCTGCAAAGTTAAACGGCTTTGCGTGTACACCAGACCTACCGTTGCCGGACCGAACGCGTAGCTGCCACCTGCGCCCCACGTGCGCTGCCGCTGACGCTCACCCGCCACGCCGAGGTCCGATGCGCCGTCCTGGATCGCGCCATTCGCCTTGCCGCCGAGACCTTGCGCCTGGAGGTAACCGGCCGCCAGTTTCAGGCCACCGTTCGAATAGCCCATGCCCGCGCTATAAGCGCGATCGTTTGCGAATGCGCCTGCCTGGTTCGAGAAGCCGTACAGGCCGCTGAACGAGAAGCCGTCATAGTTCGCGCTCTGGAACTTCACCGAGTTGTTGATGCGCATCGACGCGTTGGCGTTGTCGTTATCGCCCCACCTTGCGCACTCAGGCGCGTCCCGCTCAAGCCCATCATCAAAATGAATCAGTTGCAGGCCATGCGCGTCTTTCTGAAAGTCGCCGATAACGGTTCTTTCGGGCGGGCAGCGGCGAGTCTGGATCTGTCCAATGCGGTCGTGACACGCTATGTCGCCCTGCTCGAAACACACCTCGATACGCGGCTCGTCAACCGCACCACTCGCAGCCTGTCGCTGACCGAAGCCGGACTCGCCTATGCCGACGGCTGCCGGCAACTGCTCGATCAACTGGAAGCGATGGCGTCCGGCGTCGCTCAACGTGCGAACGATCCGTCCGCCACGCTGAAACTCGTGGCCGTCGCGTCATTCTCATTATTTGGACTCACGCCGCTGCTGCAGCAATATCGTTTACAGTGCCCGCGAGTCAAACTCTCGGTCATCCTTCTGCATCGGCCAGTGGATCTGATCGACGAGGGATTTGACGTGGGCATCGTGGTGCCTGGACAGGTGAGCGGCTGCACGTTGATCAAACGAGCCCTGTTCAGGGTCCGCTCGGTGGCAGTCGCCTCTCCCGCGTACCTCGCTGCTCGGGGTACGCCGTCCGCCCCCGCGCAGCTTGCCGCACATCCATTTCTGGCGCCGTCAGCCAATGTTCACAGCGCGGAGTGGTGTTTCGTCGACGCCAGCGAAACAGAAGTCACCGTCAATATGGAGGCCGCCTACGCGGTCAACAACGCCGTGATGTTGCGCCAGGCGGCGCTCGCCGACATGGGCGTTACCATCCTGCCGGAGAATCACGTTTCAGCGGACCTGCAGAGCGGTGCGCTCGTGCAGGTGCTGCCGGGCTACCGGCTCAAAGGCGCGGACAAGGAAGTCTCGTTGGTGTACCCCGGGCGCCGCCACGTGTCCGCCAAGACACGATCGTTTGTCGAATTCACCGTCGACTACTTCCGAAATGGCACCGGATCGACGCTTTCATCGATATTTTCAAACAGTTAATTGTGCATTTCGTGATAAATCTTTTGCACGCACCCGGTTATGCTTCCGGTTGCGAGAAGTGACTCCTTCATCGAGGGATGTCTCCAAATCCTTAACGCGGCTTCGGCCGCGTTTTTTTTCGTCTAGCTGATCTTCCGCATGGACGCCGCCTGGATAGACATCGAGCGCGCGTCTATGCAATCAGCCTCGCGAGGCGCTACGGTCGCGCCTCGCTACCGTGCAAAGCGGCGTCACGCGAGCAATGCAGCCTGCTCCTCGATACCGTCGAGCATCGCGTTGCACTTGCGTGCCAGCGACAATCCGTCGCTGCGCAACCGCTCCGGCGACTTGAGGGTGATGTCGCGGCGATAGTCTTCCAACGCGTTGAGCAGCGGCGGGTACTGCAACACGCTCGCCGCCCCTGCCACACGATGATGCCACTCACGCAAACGCTCGACCTCGACACGCTCAAGTAGCGGCGACAATGCCTGCACGTCTTCGCGCACCGAAGAGACGAACGAATCGAGCAATGCCTTAACGGTCGATTCGCTGCCCCATAACTGCGTCATCTGACCCAGGTCGACCGGAACGAATGGCTCGGGAACGCCGCGCGCATCCGGCGCGGAAACCAGCGGCGCGCTGACCGTTTCCGCCGGAGCGACTTGCCATGCACTGTCAGTGCCGAACCAACGGCTCAGGTAGTCGCGTAACGTAGCAAGCCGAGTCGGCTTGACGAGGCAATCATCCATCCCCGCGTCACGGCATAGCTTCAGGTCCTCCGGCGCGGTGTTCGCGGTAATTGCCAGGATCGGCAGATGGTACGTGCCACCGTGCTCCTGTTCCCGGATGCGCCGCGCCAGTTCGTAGCCTGAGAGGTTGGGCATGTGGCAGTCTGTGATCAGACACCCGTAGCTGGTTTGTTCGAGCGCGGCCAGTGCCTCGACGCCGTCGTTCGTCACGTCGCAGGCAAAACCGAGCAAGGCCAGTTGATGACGGATCAACTCCTGATTCACCGGATGGTCCTCCGCAACCAGGATCAGCCGTCCGCTGGCAATGGCCCGTTCGCGGTCCGGCGGCACGTTGGCGCCATCAGTCATGCGCGGCATGCCGGCGGAACGCGGCGCCACCGAAGGCAACCCGGTCATCGCCGCGGCACATGCGGCGCCGAGACCGCGCCACGAGATCGGATTGATACTGACGCGCACGGTGTTGTCGAGGATGCGATAGCCGGTCGGCTTCGGCTTTTCCGTCAGGCAGAGAATTCGCGAACCGGAGCCGACGCTAGCGGGCAGCACCACGTCCTCACTCACGAAAATCATATCCACGTCTGCCAGGACAGCAGGATCGCCGAGTTCGGTTGCGTCTGGCGACACGCGGCGCAATTCGAGCCCGAGGGCCTGACCGAAATGCATTAGCGCCTGCGCGACCCGCGCGTCGCCCATCGCGACGATGCCGCGCTTGCCGCGCAAACCGCTCATCGAATAACGCTGGGATGCCACAGGCATCGTGAGACACACCTTCATGCGCGTACCGACCCCAGGTTCGCTATGCAATTCGAGCGAGCCGTTCATCAGGTCGATCAACTTGCGGCAGATCGTCAGGCCCAGACCCGTACCGCCGAAGCGGCGAGTGGTAGACGACTCCGCCTGCACGAACGGCTCGAACAGCCGCGCCTGCGCTTCCGGCGCGATGCCGATGCCGGTGTCCCTGACGGTCATCTCGAGAGTCTGATCGTTGCCGGTCTGCTCGACGACGGCAACCTGCACGTCGACCTCGCCCTCCGGCGTGAATTTGATCGCGTTGCCGAGCAGATTGAACAGAATCTGCCGCAATCGCACGCTGTCACCACGCAGCGTGGCCGCAACATCCGCTGCGATATCCACGCGTACTTTCAGCCCTTTTTCGTGTGCGCGGCCCGCGAGCAAACCGACCGCGTTGTCCACCAGTTCGCGCATGTCGATAGGCTCGGCTTCGATCGTCAGCCGTCCCGCTTCGATCTTCGAGTAATCGAGGAGGTCGTCCAGGATCTGCAGCAATGCACCCGCCGATTCGTGGATCATGCTCAGCATTTCGCCTTGATCCGCGTTGAGCGGCGTGCGTTCCAGCACTTCGACGAGGCCCAGCACGCCGTTCATCGGCGTACGGATTTCGTGACTCATCATCGCGACAAAGTCATCTTTCGCACGCGAGGCGGCTTCGGCTACGTCGCGCGCTCGCGCGAGTTCCTCGGACCGCGCGTGCTCTGCGCTCGCGTCCACCCAATAGCCACTCCACACCACGCTGCCATCCGCCTTGCGGCGCGGCACCAACTCCGCGCGCGCCCACTTCAGTTCACGCTCGACGTCGAAGCGAAACTCCATATTCACCGGTGTTTCGCAACGCGCCGATTGCTCCAGCTCAGCCATCACGAAAGACCGGTCTGCTTCGCACACGCGTCCGAAATCGATTTCTTCGCGAGTCATCGACGAAGCGCCGTCGCCACCCAGCAGATGTCGCGTGTCGCCGCCGATATACGGAAATGAATACGCACCGTCCGCGGTGCGGCGCAATTGAAATACGACGGCCGGCAGTGAGCGCGTGACGTCGAAAAGGCGCCGCTCGGTTTCGCGCGCAAGCATTTCAGCACGCCGGATATTGGTAATGTCGACCATCGTTCCCAGCACACAGCTCGGCTTGCCGTCACTGCCGTGACAGATCCGCGTCCAGAACAAGCCGTGCCGCAGGTCGCCCGTGTCACGTTGAAACTGGAGTTCCGCCTGCGCGGGTTCACCGTCAGTCAGCATCTTGCGTGTGAGTTCGTCCAGAACGCGGCTGTTGGCTTCGCCCCATGTCTGAACGTCCATGGCCGTGCGCCCGATCACGGATTCGCGGCGCAACCCGCACGCTTCTTCATACGCCCGATTGATGGCGATGTAGCGTCCATCCAGATCTTTGGCGACGAGCGGATAAGGGACCATCTCCATCATGGTTTCCTGGAAATTCAGCTGTTCCGCCAGCTCGCCTTCGGTCTGTTTGCGTAGTCTGACCTCGCGCTGCAACAGCACATAGGCCCGCAGCGTGACCAGCAAGACGAGACCGATGCCGATCAGCAACGGCAGAAGGCGCACGGCTGTCACGCTCCAAGTGCCCAGATCTCCCGCACTGCCGGTCACCCACTTTTGCCGGATGCGCTGCTTCTCGGCGGCCGGCATAGCCAGCAACGCACGGTCGATCAAACCGGCGAGCGGCCCCAGATCCGGGCGCACCGCGAAGCTGAGCGAGTCGGATTCGCCGACCGTGCCGAGAATCTTGAGCACACCGGCGTAACGTTGCTTCAGCAGGATATCGATGGCGGCCACGTTGCCAACCAGTACGTCTGCTTCGCCGTTCTCGACCATCTTGAGCGCGTCGTTCAGACTGGGCGCGACAGCGATGTTGGCAGCCGGAATCCTGTCGATCGCAAGCGGAATCGAGCCGGCGGTATGCGACGAGACCACAATGCGGCGCGAGGCGAAATCGTTGAGCGCACGCGCGGCAGGTTCGTTTTCGCGCCCGACGATCACCAGCGGATAGCTTTCGTATGCACGGGTATGCAGCGCGTTCTTCAGACGTGGGTCGTTACTGGACGAGGTGGCCAGAATCGCCAGATCGCCGTGCTGGAAAGCTTCAAGGGTCGCCGGCCAGTCGGCGGTTCGGGCCCGGTTGAATGTGACACCCAGCGCACGACTCAAATAGTCCAGATATTCGGCGGCAATGCCCGCGGGGTGGCCGGAATCGTCGACATAACTGAAAGGCGGCCAGCCGGTATCGAAACCCACCTGCAACGGCGGCAGCGAACGAAGCCAGGCCTGCTCTTCCGGCGTCAGCACGAGGCGTCGCGCAGCCGGCGCAGCGGGTGCGTCGAAGCTGCCGGATAGCCACCGTACGCGGATCGCCGTTTCGTCGGCCGGATTCATCGAGGCGAGCGCCCGATCGAGCTGGTCGCGCAACGCCGCCCTGCTACGCGGCACAGCAAAACGCAAGTCAGCGATCCTGCCGTTTTCCTCGAAGGCGACTCGCAGTCCGCGGAATTCCTCGGTGGCCAGCGCGTATTGAACGGCAGGCGTAAAACCTAGATAGGCGTCGGCATCGCCTCGCGCGACCGCATCGAGCGCCGCGTGCGTACTTGTGAAGGTTTCGAGCTGAGTGTGCGGAAAGCGCTCGCGCAATGAGCGCTCCAGCGCAAACCCTTTCTCCACCGCGAGGCGCGCGCCAACAAGCTGAGCGGCGCTGGCGTAGACATCGCCGTTGCGGCGGACCGCCACCGACGCCGACGCCCGTAGATACGGCGAGCTGAAGCTCAAGCAGCGTTCCCGATCTGTCGTACGCGCGAGGCTCATGACCAGATCGACGTTGCCTGCGCACGCCGCGGCCAGCAATTGCGGCATGTCGGGATACGCCTTCGACTCGATCACGACGTTCGGCCCAACCAGTGCACGCAGGTAGTCGCCGCTCAAGCCGGTTAGCTGACCGTCCTGAAGTCCGTCAAAAGGCATCCAGCCGTTAGCCAGAACGCCAACGGTCAACTTGGCAGGAAAGGCGCCGCTGACCGACGGATGCGAGTGACCGGTGAACGGCTGGGCGAGCGCCGGCTGCATCTGCGTGAGGACAAACACGAACATGGCAAGCAGGCATTGCACGATGCGTCGCGGCACCTGCCTGGTCACAACGCTGAGCACAACACTGAGCACCCCGTTGAGCACGCCACCGCGTGGCAATTTGCTAGAGAGCATCATGGCGCTCACGCGACGTCGCTCTGCCGGTGAGCGAGCGACGCGGCCTGCGAAGCGGACTTGCCGCACAGAAATGAAAACAGCGCACCAGCGACCACGCCGCCCAGCAACGGCGCCGCCCAGAACAGCCAGAGCTGATCGAGCGCCCAGTCGCCGACGAACAATGCCTGCCCCGTGGAGCGAGCGGGATTGATCGAGCCGTTGGTCACCGGAATCGACACCATGTACGCGATCGTCAGACACGCGCCCGCGACCACCGGCGCGATGGGCCGCAACCTCCGCTGGCGGGTCATCATGAGACTCGCCAGGACGAAAGCGAACGACAGCGCAAGTTCGACGACCAGTGCGGAATGAAGTTGATAGTCGGCCGGGGAATGGTCGCCAAAACCGTTTGCCGCGAATTCGCTCGCGCCCAGTTCAAAGCTCGGGCGGCCGCTCGCCACGTAAGCGAGCAGCGCCGCGGCGGCGATGGCCCCGAGGATCTGCGCGGCAATGTAGGGGAGCAGATCGCGAACCGGGAAACGTTGCGCGACCGTGAAACCGATCGTGACGGCGGGATTGAAGTGCGCGCCAGAGATGGTGCCGAACGCGTAGCTCGCCGTGACGAGTGCGAGACCGAACGCGAGTGATACCTCGAGCACGCCGTAGCCCTGCTGCACCGCGCCGGTGTTCAATACAATGCTGCCGCAGCCGATGAACACCACCCACGCCGTCCCGACCCCCTCGACCAATAACCGCTTGCCTAGCGCTACCATCCCGCCTCCGAGTACTTGTGCGAATGGCAGACGGCGCCGCACACGAGCCGCGAGACATCTGCCTGAATTTTCCAGGCTCGGCAATACACGGCATGGCGAAATGACTGCTTTCTTGATGCGGGTGTTGGAAGTCGAGCCTCAGCTAATTCAGAACTATGAAGCGGCAAGGTCTCCCAACCAATCAGAAGACTCCTAAAGTCCTAGGAACCGTCGGTTGTCGAGACCTGGTTCTCTCACACGACGGTCAGGCCAACCCTATCTGTCTCGCATAGTCGATCAGGTCTTTTTCTGTCTCGAGACCGAGTTTGCGCATCGCGCTACGCTTCTGGGTGCTGATGGTCTTGCCGCTGCGTTGCAGACGTGTTGCGATTTCGTGGACAGCCAGACCTTGCACGTAAAGCTGGAAGACCTCCCACTCGCGCGCGCTCAGCACGCCTGCGCGTGGCTGCGGTGGCGCGTCGGAAGTGTCTATCGCCACGCGTGCCTGATCCGAAAGGTAGACACCGCCGGCAACCGCAGCCTCGATCGCTTCGATCAACGCCTTGGCGGTATCGCGTTTGTCGACGATTGCCGCTACACCGAGGTGCAACAATCCAGAAAGCATGTGCGCATGACAGATCATCGTCAGGACAACGACGCAGGGATGCGGCCGAGCCCGGAACAGGCGGCGCAGGAAAGACACGACGTTGCTGGCCCCGTCAATGCCCGGCATGCCGATATCCGACACGACGACGTCGCACGCATGAGTGTCGAGCAATTCGGCAAGCGTTCGGGTATCGGGCGCCTCACCGACTATCTCGATGTGAGGTGCCGCTTGCAGCAGGCGCATCACACCCACACGGACGCAGTCGTGATCGTCGGCCACGATGACGCGGATCTTTTGTGTCATTTTTTTGTTGTCTTATCGACTGGCACTCCCCGCACGCGACGTGCATCCCCAGGGGTGCCAAGTGCATCTTCTATTCGCCACGCCACCGGACCGGCGGGACGTCTTGTCGGCTCAGCGCCGGTTCTGCACGCAATCTTCGGAGATCACGCCATGCTCGACGGCGAAGCGGAACAGTTCCGCGTCGCTGTGCAAGGCTAGCTTGCGCATCGCGGTACATTTCTGTGCACTGATTGTCTTGACACTGCGCCCAAGGCGCGCAGCGATTTCAGTTACGCCCAGTCCGGAAGCGTATTGCGTGAACACCTCCAATTCGCGCCGTGACAACATGTTCCGGACAAAATCGTGCCGCTGCGCGACCGTTGCTTCGGTAATCAGCGACCGCACCGCCGGCCCGAGGTAGCACTCACGTGCGAGCGCCGTGACGATTGCCACGTGAATCAGATCGATACGGTCGCGTTTGCTGATCAGTCCATCGACACCGAGTGCGATGACCTTTTTCAGCGCGGCGGCTTCGGTTTCCATGGTGAGCACGACAAGTGCGATGTTGGGATAGCGCGCCTTGAATCGCCTGATGGATTCCAGTCCGTCGCCGTGGAAGCCTCCTGGCATGTAGAGGTCCATGAGAACGAGATCGCACGGAATACGATCGACTTCTTTGAAAAGCTCTGTGGCATCTGCAGCGCGGCCGACGATCTGTATATTCGGATAGCCTGCCATCAGATTTTCGATCGCCAACAGAACCAATGGATGATCGTCCGCGATGATGGTTCGAACTGGTGTGCTTAAGTCGGCGTTGTCGTTCATCGTTTTTTCTCCCCCGTACCTTGATTACCCGTCGCTCTCTCCGGAGCAACTGGCCCTGTCGCGATCATTAAACACATTTCGGAAAATAGACATAAGATCGCTCCGAAATAGCTCAATGAACGCATGAAAATATTGATTAGCTATACGATTTAACCTTCGCAAACTCCATATGCACGGACATGAGCAAAGAGACCGGGATCGTTGGTCACGCCGAGTTTCGCCATGGCCTCGCGCTTTTGACGGCTGACCGTTCGGCGATGGCATCCGAGCGCCACCGCGATCTCCGAGATCGATTGACCACGGACGGACATTCTGACGACCTCCGCCTGCCTGCGGGACAAACATGAAGCCGGCGGCGAATCGCACGCTTCTTCCTGAGGTTGGGCGAGCGCTTCGATGATGGAACGGCCAACGTATACGTCGCCCTTTCCACTTGCCTCGATCGCTTGCCACAGTTCGTCCATGGTTTCCATTTTGCTGAGCGTAGTGACCACACCATCCGACACGATGGCCCGCAGAATCGCCGTGTTCGTCACAGCTGTCATCACGACGATGCGCAACAATGGCCAGGCACACTGGATTCGCCTGACAAGGTCCAGCCCATCTTCGACCGCACCCGACGCCTCCGGCATTGTCAGGTCGGTGACGAGCACGTCACATGGCGTGCTCTGTAAGAGCTGAATCAATGCAGTAGGTGTCGCCGCTTCGCCGACAATGGTGACACCGGCATGCATTTCCAGGGCGGCGCGAACGCCAAGCAGAACGAAGGGATGATCGTCCGCCAGAATGACTCGAAGATTCACTATGATTTCTCTCGGTTGTTGTAGGCGTTTTCGGCGAACGTGCAGGAAGAATGCCACTTGCACGACGCCTGCTTGACGGCCTCCCTGGCCAGGAATGACGTGCCAGGGGCGGCCATAAAACCACCGCTACAACTATGCGGAAATCGGAGGGTTCCTAAACCGGCGGAGAATTTGATAGTCCATCGCGGCACTATCAGATGAGAATGCAGAATTATGCGAATCGAATGCGCAAGGGTACTTATTTCGCGGCTAATTCGCGCGTGAATGCAAGTCAGCGACGGGAGCGCGTACCGCCGCTCCCGTCGCACGGAAAACAACGAATGAGGCCGGTAGCGTCAGACCACCGGCTATGGTTGCCCCGTCATGTGGCGTCGTACGCGCGTGCCGCTGTGAGCTTTCCAGCGCGAGCCGCACGCGGCAATACCGGTAGTGCGATCAATGCGCACACACTGGCTACCGCCCACACCGTCGGCCACGAACCCACCGACAACAACGGCGGAATCGCGAGCGGCGTCAGGAACAGCGTGAGAAAGACGCAGGTGTTGCCCATCGCGAGTGCGGTACCCGCGCGACTCGTTCCTGCAAGCGTCGCGAGTTCCGTGAAGGCAACGCCGTGCCACGCGGACCCGCTGACGCCGCCCAGCACGATCATCAGCGCGAACACCGCCGTCAGCGCCGCGTGGTGCATCCCGGTAAGGCCCGTCACCACGGCAAGCAATGCGAACAGCACCGCCGTCAGCACGCTGCAGGCACGCATGTACGCGCGTCGATTGCCGCGCCGGTCGGTCCACGCTCCGCTCCAGACCCGCGCAATCGCAGCGCCCGTTTGCACCGCCGCCATCGTCACACTGATCGCCAGGACGCCGGCAGCGCCAAAGTCGTGAAGAAACACAGTTCCGAACGTCACGACCGCAATCTGCGGCACGCACAATGCGCCGGCGCCGAGTGCCACTCGCCAGATGCCGATATCGCGTAGCGGCGAAACCTTCGCCGGCATGGCGGCCGCAGTCGCCGCATGGCGAGCCGCACCCGCGCCGCTCCCTTCGGCATGCGAAGGTTCGTGCAGCCAGCACCAGGCGAACCCCGCGGTAATCCCGCACGCAAGGGCCAGCACGGTGTAAGCACTGCCAAACCCGAATCTCGAGGCGAGCACGGGCAAGATCAGCGCCCCGAGGCCACCACCGGCCGGCACCGCGGTCTGCCGGATGCTCATCGCGAGGCCGCGCTCACCTTCGCGAAACCAGGCCATCACCGCGCGGCCACTCGAACCATTGACGCTGCCGCCGAGCAGACCCACCAGCAACAGGCCGAGCGCGAGCGTGGCCATGTGCGGCACGTGCGCACCGGACGGCACCACGAACAAGGCCAGCCCGGCTAGCGCGGCGGCAGTCGAAAGCAGTCCGAGCACGAGCACACGGCGGTCGCCCCACCGGTCGGTCAGGAGTCCCCATGGCAACTCGCTGACCGCAATGCCCAAACCGAGCATGCCGAGGACCAACCCCAGTCCATCGTTGCCAAGGTGATAGCCCGAACGCAAAAACACGGCTGTCGTCGGAATCCCCGAGAAAGCAGCCGAAAAACTCGCGTTCGCCGCGAAGCCGACGCCCAGCACCTTCCACCGATGATTGGCCGTACGCCCACCCGGCACCCGGCCGGCGTCCATCGACTCGTTTTTCATGACGGTCTCTGCAGTGAATGAATTGGAGGTATCCTACGGCTGGACCAACCATCGGAAAAGCCGGAAATTCAGATGACTTCCATCGGGTATGCCGAATCATGAGCCAACGTGGATTTGACCTGACGCAATTGCGCACCTTTGTCGCCGTCGCCGAGTCGGGCAGCGTTTCGGCGGGCGCGGAACGGGTGTTTCTATCGCAGTCGTCGGTGAGCGAGCAGTTGAAGAAACTCGAGGAGCGCGCCGGCCATCCGCTCTTCGTCCGCAGCAAGCTAGGCGTGTCGGCCACGCCGGCCGGCAGCCGCCTGCTCGATCACGCGCGGCGCATCATCGCCATGAGCGAAGCGGCATTCGAAGACCTGCAAGGCCGTTCGCTCGACGGTGAACTCCGCATCGCCATCACGGATTACTACCGGCCGCACGACATCGCGCGCATTCTTAAGACGTTTTCGGAACAGCACCCGCGCCTGAAGCTGCACGTGACCGTGCAGCCAAGTGCCGTGATCGACAGCAGCGCCGGCGACGATGCGTCGTACGACATCGGCCTCTCGCTGCGGCTCGTGACCGGAAGCCCGCGCGCCCCGGGCCGCCGCGCCGCTACGCAGAGCACGGTGGTGCGGCGCGAGAGACTGCTGTGGGTCTGCGCAGCCGATGCCAGTTCGCGGCCGGCCACGCCCTATCAGCTGGTTTTACTGCCTTCGAGTTGCCAGTTGCAGCGCTTCGTCGTGAAGCTTCTGGACGAGCATAAGGTGCCGTATCTGGTGTCGCATTCGGCCTCCGGCGTGGCCGGGCTACAGCTCGCATTGAAGGCCGGGCTGGGGATTTCCTGTCTGAACGAATCGTCGATCGGCGGGGGCGTGGTGGCCTGTCCCCCGAGCGTCGGCTTGCCCGCTCTGCCTGCTGTCGAGTTTCATCTATTGCCGGGACGGGTCGGCGAAAGCGAACGCGTCAGTAACGCACGCACTGCGTTGATGCGTCTTTTCGGTTAGCGTGCGGCGCGGCGCTGTACGCACAGCGAGCCACGAATCGCGAGAGAAACGGAGAGCGGCGCAGCGATCGCATTCGCCGATCCGTCGCGCACTTAAACGACATTCAGAATAAATATTGAATGCGCTCTAATCGACGCCTATGCTGATCGAGTAAGGCGCCGGCTGGTCCACCAATTTTGATTGACGCACGGGATAAATTCCTGCAACCTGATACTCATTAGGTAGACGTATCAACGATCATTAATGCAGCCCGAAACACGCAGCCCAAACATGCAGCCCGAAACGCGCCACCCACCGCGCATTCAGGCAGGTCATTGTTTTATATAGCAATCGCGTCGCCGTATCGATTCAACACTGCGCCTCCTTAATAAGTCCGTTTCGATTTGCTGTTCATGCGGTCGTTATAAACGAAAAAGTAACTGGCGTATCGTGCCTCGCTCATCGAATTCATAAGCGAATTCATGCGCGCATGCGTGATAAATAAATAGCGAAAAGAACCGTTCCCCCGACGAGGCCTGGCGTGCATCGTAGAACTATCGGATTTTCGATCCTGTTGGTGTTTTACGTCGTGTGGCGTGGCGCGGCGTTCGCCGCCACTGGCGCATCAGGCGCCATGCCCTCGGCAATGGACGAACGCGTGCGCGCCTGCACCTCATGTCATGGCGTGCAAGGCCAGGGCCTGAATAACGATTACTTTCCTCGTATCGCCGGCAAACCCGCCGACTATCTGTTCAATCAGTTGACCGCGTTCCGTGACGGCGGCCGCACCTATCCGCCGATGGGTTATCTGCTCGCGTTTCTGCCCGACGACTATCTGCGCAAGATCAGCCAGTACTTCGCCGACCTGCAGCCGCCCTACCCCAATGCCGATCACAGCGACGTCGCGCCGGCGGTGCTTGCAGCAGGACAACGGCTCGTCACGCAAGGCGACCCGGCACGCAAGATCCCCGCGTGTATCGCCTGTCACGGAGCGCGCATGACCGGTACGCAACCCGGCATTCCTGGCCTGCTCGGTCTGCATGCGAGCTACATCGCCGGGCAGATGGGCACATGGCGTTCGGGCACACGTCACGCGCTTGCGCCGGACTGCATGCATTCGATCGCCGTCAAGCTGACCGATAAGGACATCACCGCGGTATCGAGCTGGCTCGCGCGTCAGCCGCGCCCCGCCGATCCGCGGCCCGCGCCGGCATCCGCTGAGCGGCTGCCTCTCGCATGCGGGAGCCAACCGCAATGAAGCCGACCCTTCGCTCGATCCGTTCAGTCTCTTATGCGATCACAAAGCGCCGTCTCATCGCGGCATCTCTCATCTCCGGCTTGCTGGTTGTTGGCTTGATCGTCGCCGGCAGCGTCATGCCTGGCGGCGCACCGAGCGCGTTGCTGATCACGGAAGCACGCGCCGCCGAAGCCGTGCCTGCCGCCACGACAACGGCACGGACAACGACCGCCACGGGCGACAAAGCCGACACCCGCCCCGACATCGTCAAACGCGGCGAGTATCTGGCGCGCGCCGGCGACTGCGTCGCCTGTCATACCGCGCCGCGCGGCAAGCTGTTCGCCGGCGGCCTCGCGATGGAGACGCCGTTCGGCACGCTGTATTCGCCGAACATCACGCCGGATGCGCAATACGGCATCGGCACGTGGAGCGAGGACGCATTCTTCAAGATGATGCGCACCGGCCGCACGCCGGACGGCACGCTGATCTACCCGGCCATGCCGATCGCGCAGTACACCAAGGTCACGCGTGAAGACTCGGACGCGATCTTCGCGTATCTGAAGTCGGTGACACCGGTACGCGAGCCGAACCATAAACACACGCTGCGCTTTCCGTTCAACCAGCGCAAGCTGCTGTACGGTTGGCGCACGTTGTATTTCCGCGAAGGCGAGTTCCAGCCCGATCCGACCAAATCGGTCGAATGGAATCGCGGTGCGTATCTCGTCGATGGACTCGGGCATTGCACGATGTGCCACACCAAGATCAACGCGCTCGGCGGCTCGTCGCAAAGCGAGCAGTTCGCCGGTGGTCTGATTCCGGTGCAGAACTGGTACGCGCCGTCGCTCACGTCCGACAAGGACGGCGGTCTCGGCGACTGGAGCATCAAGGACATCGTCGACCTGTTGCAGGCGGGCATTTCCGATCGCGGCGCCGTGTACGGGCCGATGGCCGAAGTCACCTATCACAGTCTTCAATACATGACTGAAGCCGACATCAAGGCGATGGCCGTCTATCTGAAGACATTGCCGGACAATCGCGGCCGCAAGTCGGGACCGTCGGCGCCGACCAACACCAACGTGTTCGCGCTCGGCGAAAAGATCTACGCCGACAAGTGCGCGCTATGCCACGGCGCCAAGGGCGAAGGCCAGTTACAGCACTACCCGCCGCTGGCCGGCAATCAGTCGATCGAAATGGATTCCGCGGTGAACCCGATTCGTATCGTGCTCAATGGCGGCTTCCCGCCCGGCACCATGCGCAATCCCGAGCCGTACGGCATGCCGCCGTTCGGCCAGGAACTGAACGATACCGACGCCGCCGCCGTCGTCACGTACATCCGCACGGCGTGGGGCAACCACGGCCAACCGGTGACGACCCGCGAGGTCAACGAGTTGCGCAAGGCACCGCTGCATTGAACCTGAACCGCTGCACTGGAGAATCTCTAGATGGAAGCGAACGATACCCGCAGCGCGGCCCCACCCACGGATGAAGCAGTGGAACGCGTCGTCGCGGCCGGCCCGCATGGCGCGATCGCCGTGGCCGGCGTCGCCACGCTGATCGTCATGGCGATCTGGTTCGGCTTTTACTTTCTTGTCTTCCTGCCGCGCGGCGTCATCCACTGACTATGTCGACTGATTCCAATCACCAATCGGGCAGCGGCCACGAAGTCGCGTTACGCGCCGAGCGCCGCTGGGCGATTTTCGCCGTGGCGCTGATCGTGCTGATGCTCGCCGTCATCGTGTACTCGGGACTGCATTGGGCGATGATGCCGCCGTCGCGGGTCGAGACGATCGATCCTTCGCGCCTGCAACTGTCCGGCGAATTCGTCGAAGACAATCTCGGCAGCGCCGTCGAGCCGGACGGCTCGGTGGTCGTGCGCTTCATTGCGCAGCAGTATTCGTTCACGCCGCAGTGTCTGCTGGTGCCGGCCGACACGCCGATCACGATCCGCACCACCAGCGCCGATGTCGTGCACGGCCTGCTCGTGACCGACACCAACATCAACACGATGGTCGTACCGGGTTACGTCGCGACGTTGAACACGCGCTTCGACAAACCCGCCGATCACACCATGCCGTGTCACGAGTTCTGCGGCTTCGGTCACCAGACCATGTGGGCCCACGTCAAGGTCATCGACAAAGCCACCTTCTTCGAGCAAGCCCGACAATCACGGAGACTCAGCTGTGTTTCACGCTAAGCGACTCGTTCTCGCGCATTTCTGGCTCGCCTTCATCGCGTTTCTGATCGCACTGCTGCTCGGTGCCTGGCAGATGCTGGTGCGTAGTCCACTGGTGCCGTGGGTCGGCGACCCCGAGCTCTACTATCGATCCGTGACCGCACATGGCTCGGTGATGGCTTATGTGTTGCCCACGCTGGTTTCGATGGGCTTCGGCTACGCGATCGTCGAACTGGCGCTTGCGCAGCGGCTCGTCGGTCTGAAATGGGCGTGGGCCGCGTTCATCATGCTCGCGGTGGGCGCGGTGATGGCGATGGTCCCGGTGGCGCTCGGCAAGGCCTCGGTGCTCTACACGTTCTATCCACCGATGATCGGCAGCCCGTTCTATTACCTCGGTGTGGTGCTGGTGGTGGTTGGCTCGTGGATCTGGGTCGCGCTGATGCATGTGAATCTGCGTGTGTGGAAACGCGCCAATCCCGGCAAGCCCGTACCGCTTGCGATGTTCGCCAACGTGGCGGGCGCGTACCTGTGGGCCTGGACCGCGGTCGGCGCGGCACTCGAAATCCTGTTCCAGATCTTGCCGGTTGCTTTCGGCCTGACCAATACGATCGACGCCGGTCTCTCGCGCATTCTGTTCTCGTGGACGCTGCATGCGATCGTCTACTTCTGGCTGATTCCCGCTTATATCGCGTACTACACGCTGGTGCCGCGTGCGATCGGCGGACGGCTCTACAGCGATTCGATGGCACGCGTGTCGTTCGTTCTGTTCCTTGTGTTCGCGATGCCGATCGGTATTCATCATCTGTTCGCTGATCCGCAGGTCGGCTCGGGCTTCAAGTTCCTGCATGCGGTGTTTACCGGCATGGTGTCGGTGCCGACGCTGCTGACGGTGTTCACGATCTGCGCGTCGGTGGAAATCGCCGGCCGGCTGCGTGGCGGCAAAGGCGCGTTCGGCTGGTTGACCGCATTGCCGTGGCAGAACCCGATGATGCTGGTGATCGCGTTTTCGTTCGTGATGCTCGGCCTTGGCGGTGCGGGCGGCCTGATCAACATGAGCTACCAGTTGAACTCGACGATTCACAATACGCAGTGGGTGACCGGGCACTTCCATCTGATTTTCGGCGGGGCGATCGTCATCATGTACTTCGCGATCGCGTATGAACTGTGGCCGCAACTGACCGGCCGTGCGATTGCGTCGGTGAAGCTGGTGCGCACGCAACTGTGGCTGTGGTTCATCGGCATGATGGTGGTGACGCTGCCGTGGCACTACGTCGGCCTGCTGGGTGCGCCGCGCCGTATGGCGTATTACGACTACAACACGCCGGGGATGGAAGCGCAGGCGTTCTGGGTCGGGATGTCGGCGGTGGGCGGATTGATTCTGGTGGTGTCCGGCGTGCTGTTCATTTACATCCTCGCGAAATCGCAATTTGGGCCTGAGGTCCAGCAACAGAGTTTCCGCTTTGCGAGCGCGGTGCAGCCGGTGGAGCACGTGCCTGCCGCGCTCAATAGTTTCGGCTTGTGGGTGGCGTTGATGATCGGGCTGACGGTCGTCAACTACAGTGTGCCGATCGTTCAGTTGCTCAGATTGCCGCAGACGTCGGTGCCGGCAGTTGTCGTCGGAGCGCAGCGATGAGTCAGGAACGCGTCTTCAGCTTGCGCAACCCGTGGTTCACGGTGAGCTTGGGCGGCACGATTGCGATTGCCGTCGTGGGGATATTGATTGGGTTCATCTGGTTGCCATCGGCGAATAGTGGATTCAGCGAGCGTGGTTTATGGGCGACGATTTGCAGCGCTGCGGGCGCGCCGTCTAGTTGGTATGGCGGCGGTTCCAATATCGCTGGGCCGGCGCCGAGCGAGGTGGTGGTGTTACCGCCTTTGCGGCGTGCACGAGCCGACGCGAATTCGATCGGCCGCGGTGCGACGATCGCGACGCAGAATTGTTCGATGTGTCATGGCGTGTTGGGGACGGTGCAGGTGACGGCGCCTGCGTTGGCCGGGCAATATGCTGACGTGGTCTATAAAGAGCTGCGCGATTATCAGAACGGCGTGCGGCAGAACGCAATCATGCAGCCGATCATTGCGGCTCGCAGTGATCAGGATTTGCATGATCTGGCGGCTTATTATGCTTCGCTGCCGAGGGCGCCGGCGGCGGAGGTTTTGCCTACTGGCGCGCGGCCGGATGCGAATGCTGTGAAGCTTGCGATGCAGGGTGATCCGCAGCGGAATATTGCGCCCTGTGCGGCATGTCATGGACAGTTGGATCGTAAGGGCGCCGCGCCCTGGCTTGGTGGACAGTCTTCTATTTATCTCGCTGCGCAGATGCGGGCGTTTGCTTCCGGTGCCCGGCATAACGATATCAATGAGCAGATGCGGAATGTGGCGAGGCAGATGACGCCGGCGGAGATTGATAGTGTGGCTAAGTATTATGCGGCTATGCAGTGAGGAGGTAAGCGTGCGTTGGCCCTCGCGGCGCTCGATGCGGCTTGCGAGGCCAGCTTTGCAGAAGGATTCGCCTTCGTTGGGGTCGAGCGACCCGATTCGCTGCATTTTTATCCGACAGACCCGGCCTACGTATTCCACTGCGCGGTCATCGCGGCGCGTATGGTGTATCTGGACGTTGCATGCACGACGCACGCGCAGCTGTTGTCTAAAATAAGATCGCGTTCTCACGACACTTGGATTGCGAATGGCGTTCCACGGCTCGCCCATCAGCGGGCCAATTTTTTGACCACGTGCCAGGAAGTTTGCGCTTCATCCCTCTCCAAATCCAGCTCACATAGGTTAATAACGCCGTCCTCTGACAGGACGGCCTGATATCGGCAGCATCGCGTACCTCAATGCAATCAGATAGTTCGGAAATTTCCTAAGCAATTATTTCGCTTTCCTCTTTAAAGTTCTTGCGTCTTTGCTGGCGAAACGGACAACAGGAGGAGCGAAATGAAAGACCGGACAACACGGGGACGAGCGGCTGGCATGCTGTCTCGCTTCCTGATCGCCTTCACGCTGATGCTGGTCGCGTTCAGCGCGAACGCAGATAGTGGCGACGACATCTGCTTTCCGCTGTACGCGAAGGCCGGCGCCATTCCCGGCAATAAGGACTGCG
>NZ_JAXDPY010000424.1:0-18002 GCF_034668105.1 Paraburkholderia sp.
CATCGAGATGAACACTCGCATCCAGGTCGAGCACCCGGTCACCGAGATGATCACCGGGATCGACATCGTGCAGGAACAGATCCGCATCGCCTGCGGCGAGCGCCTGCGCTTCAAGCAGCGCGACATCATGCTGTCGGGCCACGCGATCGAGTGCCGCATCAATGCCGAGGATCCGTTCAAGTTCACCCCGTCGCCGGGCCGCATCACCGGCTGGCACCCGCCGGGCGGCCCCGGCATCCGCGTCGATTCGCATGCCTACAATGGCTATTTCGTGCCGCCGAACTATGATTCGATGATCGGCAAGCTGATCGCTTACGGCGCGACGCGCGAGCAGGCGATCAAGCGGATGCGCATCGCGTTGTCGGAAATGGTGGTGGAAGGCATTCAGACCAACATCCCGCTGCACCGCGAGCTGATGCTGGACGCGAAATTCGTCGAAGGCGGCACCAGCATTCACTACCTCGAAAACCGCCTGGCCGCGAAGCAGCAGGCCGCACCGGAAGAAGCGTAACTCATGAGCTACCGGGAACTGATCGCCGAGCTGGCACGCGAGCATGCGGAGGAATTCTCCGACGCGTTGCTCGAGTTGGGCGCGCTGTCCGTATCGGTTGAAGATGCGGACGCCGACACGCCCGACGAGCAGCCACTGTTCGGCGAGCCCGGTCTCACGCCGGATCGCGCCGCGTGGCAGCGTTCAAGGGTGATCGCGCTGCTCGCGCCGGAACAGGAGCCGGCGGTGCTGCTCACGGCCGCGGCCAATGAGATTGGGCTGGAAACCGCGCCCTCGTTTACCCTGCGTGAAGTCGAGGAGCAGGACTGGGTGCGTCTCACGCAATCGCAGTTCGATCCGATTCCGATCGGCGAGCGCATCTGGGTCGTGCCCTCGTGGCACGACGCACCGGACCCTGACGCACTCGTGCTGGAACTCGATCCTGGCCTCGCATTCGGAACCGGCAGCCATCCCACCACGCGTCTGTGCATGGAATGGCTGGAGCAATCAGTGAAGCCGGAGCAATCCGTGCTCGACTACGGCTGCGGCTCGGGCATCCTCGCGATCCTCGCGAAGAAGTGCGGCGCCAATCCGGTCTACGGCATCGACATCGACCCTCAAGCGGTCGAATCGGCGCGTCACAACAGCGAGCGCAACCGGGCAGAAGTTACCTACGGCTTGCCTGACGAATGCCCCACCGGCGAGTTCGATATCGTAGTCGCCAATATCCTGTCCAATCCGCTCAAGCTGATGGCCTCGATGCTGTCGTCGAAGGTCAAGCCGGGCGGCCGTATCGCGCTGTCCGGCATTCTGGCGCGGCAAGCGGACGAAGTGGCGCAGGTCTACGCACGGTGGATCGACATCGGCGTATGGCGCGAACACGAAGGTTGGGTATGTCTAACGGGAACGCGCCGCGAAAGCCATTAGAATAAGGCGTATTGTCCAACCAACAGCCTTTCGGCTTACCGGCTCAATATGCTCCTGGCGACGCGTTGCCCCTTCTGCGATACCGTCTTCCGCCTGCAACCGGCGCAGCTCGCGCTGCGCCGCGGCCTCGTGCGCTGCGGGCATTGCCATGAAGTATTCGACGCATCGAGCAGCCTGTTCGAACTGAACGAGAACGGTGACTTCTCGTCCGCCAAGCCGGTTGCCGCGGCCGCGGCAATCGAGGCGTTGTCCGGCGTACGCCCCAAGGGCCCCGATTTCAGCGCCGAAGCATGGGACCCGTGGGCCCCCGCGCCCGACGCCACGATCGACAACCGCCTGCTTCACAACGCCAGCAATCTGACGCTCACGCCGGTTTCCACCGGTGCGGGCGTCGCCGTCACGCCGCGCCACGCCACCGAGCCGGAACTGCCGGCGAGCGCCTTCACCACCCCGACTCCTTCCGACCACGAGCCCATCCTCGCGGACGCGCCGCTCGACCCCTTCGCCTATGAAGTCGATGCGCCGCCTGACATCCCGAGGGAGCCTTTCGCTTATCAGCCCGAGCCGCCCGCGGAACAATCGCCGCGGGTTTGGCACAAGACCGAGCGCCCGTCTGAACATATTGCGGATGCTGACGAGCCGGTCTTGAAGGAGTCGGCGACTTTGCATGGCATTCCTGACAATGAACCGCATTTTGGCGCGGCCGGCTCAGGCGCGGCCGGCTCAGGCGCGGCCAGCGCGGGTGGCCTGGGCGGCGGCTCAGGCACAGCAGGCCCAGGCACAACCGGATTGGGATCGAGCGGCGAACCCTTCGCGGTTCAACCGGTGCACGAAGGCGTCGATCCCTTCCCGGTCGTGCGTGAAACGCGCCCCGCCGAACCGCGCCGCGTCGGCTGGATCATCTTCGGCGCGGTGATCGCCGTGCTGCTGGTGATCGCCCTGCTCGCGCAACTCGCCTGGTGGCAACGCGAAACGGTGCAGGTCTACTTCCCCCGTTCGCAGACGCTCTATGCAAAAGTGTGCGCGCAGCTGGGCTGCCAGATCACGCCGCCGCACGACATCGACGGTTTGCAGGTCGAACCGTCCGATCTGCGGCAGATCGACGGCCCGCATAAGCTCGAACTGAAGATGCCGCTGCGCAATCGCTTCAATGTGGCGCTGGCCTATCCGGCCATCGAACTTACGCTGCTCGACGACCAGAACAATGTGGCCGTACGCCGCGTGCTGTGGCCGCAAGACTACGTCCCACCCGGCACGCCGATCGCGGCCGGCCTGGCGGCGCACACGACCCAGATCATGATCGTCCACCTCGACACGGGCAATGCGGTCGCTTCCAATTTCCGCGTACAGATTTTTTATCCGTAACGCTTCCTCGCGCGCCCGGTACTGACCGGGCGTATTCACCGTCATTACTGACCTATTTTCGGAGCACAACAACATGAGTCAAGTCACGCTGGGTGGCAACCCGATCGAAGTAGCCGGCACCTTCCCGTCGGTGGGCCAGAACGCGCCCGCGTTCTCGCTGGTCGGCAAGGATCTGAAGACGTTGTCGCTCGCCGATTTCGCCGGCAAGCGCAAGGTGCTGAACATCGTCCCGAGCCTCGACACGCCGACCTGCGCGACGTCGACCCGCAAGTTCAACGAAGCCGCAGCCAAGCTGAGCAACACAGCCGTGATCGTCGTGTCGGGCGACCTGCCGTTTGCCGCATCGCGCTTCTGCACGACCGAAGGCATCGAGAACGTCGTGACGGCCTCCACCTTCCGCGGCCATGAGTTCGCGCAAGCCTATGGCGTCGACGTGACGAGCGGCCCGCTGACGGGTCTGACGGCACGCGCCGTGGTGGTGCTCGACGAGAACGACAAGGTCGTGCACGCTGAACTGGTCGGCGAAATCAAGAACGAGCCGAACTACGACGCCGCACTGGCCGCACTGAAGTAAACCGCATCGAAATAAGCTTTCGCGCACGAACCCCGGCGCCGCGCTTGATGCGCGGCGCTGTCACATCGTCGCGCCCGTTCTCTCTATTTTTACAGGAAGGCTCGCCTTGGCTACGCTGATTTGCGGTTCGCTCGCCTACGACAACATCATGACCTTCGAAGGCCGCTTTCGGGATCACATCCTGCCGGAGCAGGTCCACATCCTGAACGTGAGCTTTCTCGTGCCGACGATGCGCCGCGAGTTCGGCGGCTGCGCGGGCAACATCGCTTACTCGCTGCATCTACTGGGCGGCGATGCACGCATCATGGGGACGCTCGGGGAGACCGATGCGCAGCTCTACATGGAACGGTTTGCACAGCTCGGGCTGTCGACGGAAAACGTGCTGGTGGTGCCAGGCACTTACTCGGCGCAGGCGATGATCACCACCGACCTGGAAAACAATCAGATCACCGCGTTCCACCCCGGTGCGATGATGCAGTCGCATCTGAATCGCGCCGATCAGGCGAAGGGCATCACGCTCGGCCTCGTCGGGCCTGACGGCTACGACGGCATGATCCAGCATTCGGAGCATCTGGCGGCCGCCGGCGTGCCGTTTATCTTCGATCCGGGCCAGGGTTTGCCGCTGTTCGACGGTGATTCGCTGCGACGCATGATTGAACTTGCTACTTACGTAGCTGTCAACGATTACGAAGCCAAACTTGTGAGCAACAAGACAGGTTGGTCGATCGAAGAGATCGCCGGCAAGGTCGGCGCGCTGATCATCACGCTCGGCGAACAGGGCGCGCAGATTCATCACGCGGGCGGCATCGAAGCGATTCCCGCGGTCAAGGCACAGCAAGTGCTGGATCCTACTGGCTGCGGCGACGCATTCCGCGGCGGCTTGCTGTACGGCATCGAGAACAAGCTTGGCTGGGCGACCACCGGGCGTCTGGCGAGCCTGATGGGTGCGCTGAAGATCGAACACCAGGGCCCGCAAAACTATGCGCCCAGCCGGGCGGAGATCAACGAACGGTTCAAGCAGGCGTTTGGATACGACCTGCAGTAATACCGCAAGCTATTGGAGTTAGGGAATGAGAATAACGAGTCGCCTGGTGGTGGCCGCCATGATTGCCGGTTCACTGGCCATGTCGGGCTGCGCGTACAACAGCAGCTCTGCCGACGTCTACACGGCGTCGCAAGCGCAGCGCGAAGAGACGGTTCGCATGGGCACAGTCGACAGCGTTCGGGCCGTGAAGATCAGTTCGAACAACGGCCAGCCGAGCGGCCTCGGCGCGATCGGCGGCGGCGCGTTGGGCGCCGTGGCCGGTAGTGCGATCGGCGGCGGCCGCGGCTCGATCGTGACGGGCATCATCGGCGGCCTGGCTGGCGCGGTGGCAGGCAATGCGGTCGAGAACGGCGTGGCCGTGCACGACGGTCTCGAGATCACCGTGCGGCTCGACAACGGCGACATGCGCGCGATCACGCAAAGCGCCACCGGCGAAATCTTCCGCGCCGGCGAACGCGTCCGTTTGCTCTCCAGCGGCGGCGTCACGCGCGTCACGCACTAAGTTTCCCCTCTCGCGCGGTTGGCGCTTCACGCGCTGCCGCGACGACCTCACACGCATGCGCTCTGTGCATGCGTTTTTTTTCGCCTGCGGGTTTTGGCGTCGTTCGTTGGGCAGGCGTTTGCGTGAGTGAGCGTGTGAACCGCAAAAAAAATCCCGTCGCCAGAAACCCGGCAACGGGACCCTGACCGAGTAGCGCTCGGTCATGCATAAGCGCTACTCGATCATCGACACACGGTACGACGTGTCGAAATACTTCTACAGCTTACCTGCCAGTTACGGACGGCTGCCCGTCGGGAACGGCCATGCCGCTGCCGGGTTCAGCGCGGTCTTCACCGTCGCCGCCGGTGCGCTCGAGACAGAAGTCGCAGCGGGTGCAGGAGCCGCCTTTTTGGCGACAGCCTTCTTCGCAGGGGCAGCCTTCTTGGCAGGAGCAGCGGCCTTCTTCGCGGCAGCCTTCTTGGCAGGCGCAGCCTTTTTAGCAGCAGCCTTTTTCGCAGGCGCGGCCTTCTTGGCAGCAGCCTTCTTAGCCGGCGCCTTCTTTGCCGCGGTCTTCTTTGCCGGTGCTGCCTTCTTCGCTACAACCTTCTTCGCTACAACCTTCTTCGCCGCAACCTTCTTCACCGCAGCCTTCTTGGCCGGCGCTGCCTTCTTTGCAGCAACCTTCTTCACTGCGACTTTCTTGGCTGCAACCTTCTTCGCCGGAGCAGCTTTCTTCGCTGCAACCTTCTTAGCCGGTGCTGCCTTCTTCGCTGCAACCTTCTTCACTGCGACTTTCTTTGCAGCGACTTTTTTCGCCGGGGCGGCCTTCTTTGCCGGAGCAGCCTTCTTGGCTGCGGGTTTCTTAGCTGCGGCTTTTTTTGCAGTTGCCATCATTTTCTCCTTCAGGTTTTCAGATGAGAGTCAGTTCAAACACCACCCTTCGTCAAAACCCGCTTCCCGCGGACGCTTCTCAGGGCGCGCGCTACGAAGCGGGCTATTCATCGGCGTACGCAGGTGCCGCGCGCTTACGCTAATGAATGCGGTAAGGCGCGCCGTGCCCTTGGGCACCGCGCGCCAGATCTGGTCGGCGCTGGATCTCAACGCCGGCAATTGCTTGATCGGGCCGCCGACGCTAACGCCAGCGGCTTTTTCCGGGGGGAAGTTTGCCCATCCCACTGAAGGGTTCGCAAAGTGCCAGTCGTGTTTGTGGGCCGCGAAGGCACGCGGCGCACTGGGCACAATTTGCATCAGGCGGTTCTGCTCCTAACTATATTGCCGCGGCCGAAGCCTGCCGGCATCCCCAAAATGAATGCATCTGCGACACGAACCCGGATCACTCCCAGGTCAGCGCGCCGCCAGTCTGATATTCGATCACTCGCGTCTCGAAGAAGTTGCGTTCCTTCTTCAGGTCGATCATCTCGCTCATCCATGGGAACGGGTTTTCCTCGTTCGGGTACAGCGGATCGAGACCGATCTGCTGGCAACGGCGGTTGCAGATGAAGCGCAGATAGCTCTTGAACATCGACGCATTGAGGCCGAGCACCCCGCGCGGCATCGTATCTTCTGCGTAACGATATTCAAGTTCGACCGCTTGCTGGAAGATCTCGCGGATTTCCGCGCGGAACTCAGCCGTCCAGAGCTGCGGGTTTTCGAGTTTGATCTGGTTGATCAGGTCGATACCGAAATTGCAGTGCATCGACTCGTCGCGCAGGATGTATTGGTACTGTTCCGCCGCGCCGGTCATCTTGTTCTGGCGCCCCAGCGCCAGGATTTGCGTAAAGCCGACGTAGAAGAACAGGCCTTCCATCACACAGGCGAACACGATCAGCGAACGCAGCAGGGTTTGGTCTGCTTCGAGCGTGCCGGTCTTGAAGGCCGGGTCGGTCAGCGTATGGATGAACGGAATCAGGAATTCGTCTTTCGCGCGGATCGAGGAAACCTCGTGATACGCGTTGAAGATTTCACCTTCGTCGAGGCCCAGCGATTCGACGATGTACTGGTAAGCGTGCGTGTGGATCGCCTCTTCGAACGCCTGGCGCAGCAGGAACTGGCGGCATTCGGGCGCCGTGATGTGGCGGTAGGTGCCCAGCACGATGTTGTTGGCGGCCAGCGAATCAGCCGTCACGAAGAAGCCCAGGTTGCGCTTGACGATGCGGCGCTCGTCTTCAGTCAGACCGTTCGGGTCTTTCCAGAGGGCGATGTCGCGCGACATGTTCACTTCTTGCGGCATCCAGTGGTTGGCGCAGCCCGCCAGATACTTTTCCCAAGCCCACTTGTATTTGAACGGCACCAACTGATTGACGTCGGTCTGGCCGTTGATGATGCGCTTGTCGGCGACATTGACTCGCGCTTCGGAGGCGGCAGCCGTTCCGGTAGCAGCGTGGGTCACATGAGCGACGGGAGCGACAGCGATGTCGTTCGCGAAGATGTCTTGAGCAGAGGGAGCGTGGGGAGCGGAACGCGTTCCGACTTGCGAACCGACAGCCGATCCCGCAGCGTTGCGCAACACATTCTGTTGCGTAGCGCTCGAGGGAGTTACGGCAGTGATCTCGTCATCCCAGTTGAGCATAAATGTCACCATCAATTTAGAACGGTTTGTACCATCTTTTCACGAGCGATAAAAGAGTTCGCTGATGAAAAATCCTGTTTTCGATTCGCGTTGCTACGTTCATACAACACTTTGTTCAACAGACTGTGTGTGTCGCCTCTTATGAAGCGTGTTGAACGTGTGTTGTCGAGGTGCTTCGCGAGCTCGATGAGCAACGTGTCGAGCGACGTTTCGCTGCTCTATCCATCTGTATTGCGGAGCGTGCTTGCGGCGTCTTGCGATTGCTTCGTGCGTGCTTCCCGCTAACTTTCTGCTGTCTCGCCGACGCGCTGTTTGCCTGACGCTTGCTGCTGCGCGCCTGCTTCACATTCGTGTCGCGTTTGCTTGTTCGTCAGTGCTGGCAAGGTGAAGTTCAATGCGCTCTCGAGCGATGCATCTGGCCGGCTGTGTCGATCGACCATCGACCGGGCGTTTGCTGAGCGCTTCATGTCGAGCGCTTCGTCTATGATGCCGGCTGCCGACTGCTTCATCTACCACGTGCCTGGCGCTTATCTGCCGCGTCAAAACTTCAGTTGCTTGCCATGCTTTGCTGCTGGTCGATGAGCGGCGCAACTTCGATTTCGTTGCGCCGCGCCGCTCATCGCCTTCACTTCACTGCACTTCTGCATCACTTCTGTCGGGCTGGCTGATCGCTGCATGCGGGTCTTTACCTACAACCCGTTCAGCAAGTAGCGATCCTGGCGCCTGCTTCGTGCCCGCCCCTCGCTTGTTGCGAGGGTACCGAGGCGCTTACTGGCACGCCTCGCACTCGTCGAAACCAGGATCGCCCGGACGCATCATGCACACCGGACCATCCGCTTCCGGCGCTGCTTCGACTGCGATTGCCGGCGCGGCCGCCGCGACCTGGATGCCGCCCGAAGCCGCACCGCCGCTCACGCCGAAGCCGCCAGCCGCGCCACCGCCGACACCACCCGCGCCGCCCGAACCTTCGCCGCCACCCGAGCTCACCGCGTTCAGCGCGCCGTGCGCAACCGTCGACTTCTCGACGTGCGTCGCCGCCATGGTGCGGAGGTAGTAGGTCGTCTTCAGACCGCGCACCCATGCAAGCTTGTAGATCTCGTCGAGCTTCTTACCCGACGCGCCGCCCATGTAGATGTTCAGCGACTGCGCCTGGTCGATCCACTTCTGACGACGCGAAGCCGCCTCGACCAGCCACACCGGATCGAGTTCGAACGCGGTCGCGTAGATCGCGCGCAGGTCGGCCGGGATGCGGTCGATGCGCGAGAGCGTGCCGTCGAAGTACTTCAGGTCGGCGACCATCACTTCGTCCCACAGACCGCGTTCCTTCAGGTCGCGCACCAGGTAGTCGTTGACCACCGTGAATTCGCCCGACAGATTCGACTTCACATAGAGGTTCTGGAACGTCGGTTCGATGCAAGCCGACACGCCGATGATGTTCGAGATCGTCGCGGTCGGTGCGATCGCGACGCAGTTCGAGTTGCGCATGCCGTAGGTGGCGATGCGCGAACGCAGTTCGGTCCAGTCCATCGATTCGCTCGAATCGACTTCGACATAGCCGCCGCGCGCTTCAGCCAGCAACTTCACCGAGTCTTGCGGCAGAATGCCGCGATCCCACAGCGAGCCGCGGTAGCTGGAGTAACGGCCGCGCTCTTGAGCCAGTTCTGTGGAGGCGTAATAAGCGTAGTAGCAAACCGCTTCCATCGACGTATCGGCGAACGCGACCGCCTCCTGCGACGCGTACGGCGTGCGCAGCAGGTGCAGGCAGTCCTGGAAGCCCATGATGCCCATGCCGACCGGACGGTGCTTCAGGTTCGAGTTACGTGCCTTGGCGACCGCGTAGTAGTTGATGTCGATCACGTTGTCGAGCATGCGCATGGCCACGCTGACGGTGCGCTTCAACTTGTCGTGGTCGAGCGCCAGCGTGCCGTCGGCTTGTTCCTTCAAGTGAGCGACGAGGTTCACCGAACCCAGGTTGCAGACGGCGATTTCGGCGTCGCTGGTGTTCAGCGTGATTTCCGTGCACAGGTTCGACGAGTGGACGACACCCACGTGCTGTTGCGGCGAGCGCACATTGCACGGATCCTTGAACGTGATCCACGGGTGGCCGGTTTCGAACAGCATGCCCAGCATCTTGCGCCACAGTTGCGCCGCCGGAATCTTCTTGAACAGCTTGATCTCGCCGCGCGCGACCTTGTCTTCGTAAGCCGTGTAAGCCGCTTCAAACTCGGCGCCGAACTTGTCGTGCAGGTCCGGGCAGGTGGACGGCGAGAACAGCGTCCATTCGCCGCCTTCGTGCACGCGCTTCATGAACAGGTCGGGAATCCAGTTCGCCGTGTTCATGTCGTGCGTACGACGACGGTCGTCGCCGGTGTTCTTGCGCAGCTCGAGGAATTCCTCGATGTCCAGGTGCCACGTTTCCAGGTACGCGCACACCGCGCCCTTGCGCTTGCCGCCCTGGTTGACGGCCACCGCCGTGTCGTTGACCACCTTCAGGAACGGCACCACGCCTTGCGACTTGCCGTTGGTGCCCTTGATGTGCGAACCCAGCGCACGCACGCGCGTCCAGTCGTTGCCCAGACCGCCGGCGAACTTCGACAGCAGCGCGTTTTCCTTCAGCGCTTCGTAGATGCCGTCGAGGTCGTCGTCGACCGTGGTCAGATAGCACGACGACAGTTGCGAGCGGCGCGTGCCCGAGTTGAACAAAGTGGGCGTGGACGACATGAAGTCGAAGCTCGACAGCACGTTGTAAAACTCGATCGCGCGCGCTTCACGGTCGATCTCGTTCAGCGACAGACCCATTGCCACACGCATAAAGAATGCCTGCGGCATTTCGATGCGCACGCCGTCGTGATGCAGGAAGTAACGGTCGTACAGCGTTTGCAGACCGAGGTAGCCGAATTGCAGGTCGCGATTGTTGTCGAGTGCGGCGCCGAGGCGCTTCAGGTCGAACTGCAGCAGCTTGTCGTCGAGCAGCTCGGCTTGCACGCCGCGCTTGATGAATTGCGGGAAGTATTCGGCGTAACGCTCGCCCATTTCCGTTTGCGTGACTTCCTCTTCGAGGATCTCGCGACGGATCGTGTGCAGCAGGATGCGTGCGGTGACCTGGCTGTATGCCGGGTCCTTTTCGATCATCGTGCGGGCAGCCAGGATCGCCGAGTCGTAGACCTGGCTCATCGGCACGCCGTCGTACAGATTCTTTACCGTTTCCGCGATGATTGGATCGGCGCTCACGGCGTCGCCGAGGTTCGAGCAAGCCAGTTCGATGATGCCGCGCAGCGCTGCCATGTCGAGCGGACGCGTCACGCCGTTGTCGGTGACGTTCAGACCCGGCGTGTTGGCGACGATCTGGTCGTCATGACCGCGCGCCTGGGTGCGCTTCTCGCGATACAGCACGTAAGCACGCGCGACGTTGTGCTCGCCGCCGCGCATCAGCGCGAGTTCGACCTGATCCTGAATGTCTTCGATATGGAACGTGCCGCCGTTCGGGCGGCTGCGCACGAGCGCGCGCACCACGTTCTGCGTGAGTTGCTCGACCAGCTCGCGCACCCGCGCCGACGCCGCGCCTTGACCACCGTTGACGGCCAGAAATGCCTTCGTCACGGCGATGGCGATTTTCGACGGTTCGAACGACACCACACTGCCATTACGACGGATCACCTTGTAGTCGGCGTAGGTCACTTGCGGCGCGAGCGCCTGGGCGCCTTGTGCCTGGCCGAAGGCCTGGCCAGTCGGTGAGCCCTCATACCGGGTCGTCACGTTGTCGGTGGTTTGCATGTGCAAAGCTCCTGGTCCTGGAAATGTTGCGGGAAGATCCGCGGATTAAAACGAACGCTGCGCCGCCGCGTGCGCAAGCGATGGGGTGCAGGAAAAAGGCCGGCTGAGCCGGGTGGCGGGATGCGACAGCGATGAAGCCTGGTTCGAATTGGTAACGGTCTTCATCACGAGTGTCGCGATCACTTGCTGTGCCCTTTTCCTGAATGTTTCTGGATGCCGCCGGAGGTCTCTGCCGGCCGCGCCGCAGGAATTTTTTCGCTGCCTGGAATGCTTGCGGCGCCCTGCTCGGAGAGCGGGCGCCGCATAACTTATGCACTCAGTTATGCACAGAGTTATACACACCAAACACAAGATATAGTGCGAAACCGAATTTCTGGCACCAAGTATAGTGGAGTTTCAAGACAGGTCAAATCGATTTATTTGCTTTCAAAGGCTTGACTTTGCTTGGCGAGACGCGAAGCCGACTCCCCGGAGAACGAGGCAGCGCCTTGCTCTCCTCGCATCACGCGAAGTCGCGCGAAGGGTCGTTACGGCGTTTTGGAAAACTTGAGATAGGGGAAGTACTGATCCGCCAACGCGGTGTCGCGCTGCAGACGCTGCCACTCGAAATGAGGCCCTGGATCGGTCTTGCGCCCGGGGGCGATGTCGGAGTGACCGGCGAGCCCTTCGACCGGATAGCGGGCCTTGAGCGCCGTTACAAGCGCACCGAGCGTGCGGTATTGCGCCGCCTCGAAAGCAGTCGTGTCACTGCCTTCCAGCTCGATACCGATCGAGAAATCATTGCAGCGCTCGCGGCCGAAAAAGTTCGACGGCCCGGCGTGCCATGCGCGCTCGTTGCAGGAGACGAATTGCTCGAGCGCACCGTCGCGCTGAATCACGAAATGCGCCGACACGCGCACGCCGCGCAGATGCGTGTCGTAGTACGGGTGGGCGTCGCAGTCGAGCGTGTTCAGGAATAGTTCGGCGATCGCCGTGCCGCCGAACTCGTTGGGCGGCAGGCTGATGTTGTGCACGACGATCAGCGTCGGCACGGCCCCTGCGGGCCGCGCTTCGAAATTCGGCGACGGCAGTTTGCGTGCGGCGCTGACCCAACCGTCGGCATCGACGGTGAACGCGACGCTCATCGGGCGTCGCGGCCGGTGGGATGCGCGCCGTGACGCTGCGCGTGCGCGGCGCTGCAGAACGGCTGCCCGGCTACCACCACGGAGTCGCTCTTCGGTGCGTGCACGCCGCACTCGGCACAACGGATCATCGGCTCGGCGTGCTGCGGTTGCGCTTGTGGCGCATGGGGCCCACGCGCGGCGCCTTGCGGGCCTTTCGCACGACCGGCGCCGGCGGAGCCATTCGCGTCAGCGCCGGTGCGTTGCGACGCTTGCGCGTCATGACGACGCAGCGCCTTGACCAGCCATTGGCCGACGATGAACAGCAGGATCAGCAGAAATATTTGTCGCATGACAGGGCACTCACACTACAGCACGGTGCAACAGCACCTCGAATACAAAACGGCTGCCGACGTACGCCAGCAGCAGCGCGACGAACGACGCCAGCACCCAGCGCAATGCCGCACGGCCGCGCCAGCCGGAAACCTTGCGCGCGGTCAGCAGCGCGCCGAACATCACCCACGAAAGAATCGCAAAGACCGTCTTGTGATCGAGCCGCAATGCCCGGTCGACCAGTTGCTCGCTAAAGATGATGCCCGAAAGCAGCGTCAGCGTGAGCAGCACGAAGCCGGCGCCGATCAGACGGAACAGCAGCTTTTCCAGAGTCAGCAGGGGCGGCAAGGTATCGAGCCAGCTCGACAGCCAGCCGTTGCCCGCCGCGGCCGCATTGCGTTGCGACACTCCGCCGCGCATTGCATGCAGACGCCGCTCGACCAGCAGCATCAGAACGGCGTGCAGCGCCGCGATTGCGAACAAACCGTATGCGATATTGGCAATCAGGAAGTGCAGCTTGAACATCGGCGCGGCGGAATACGGCAGCACGCGCACGCCATTGAATGCCAGCGGCAATAACGAAGCGACGCAGGCGAGCGGCAGCACCAGCAGGCGCAAGCCGTCGAGCGGAAAGAAAAAGCTCTCGATCCAGTAGATGCCGGCGCCGAGCCAGAACATCGCGGACAACGCGAACGCGAAGCCGAACACCATCGCGTTCTGCGGAAAGATGGTGGTATGCAGCAGCACGCCATGCGCGAGCAGCGCGACAAACAGCAACGCGCGACCCGACGCGCCCATGCCGGAGGCGGCCGATGGCGCCGGGACGCCCGCGGCAACAGGCACCGGCGGCACGCTTTCGAGCATGGGGCGCAGGGCGGCTTGCCGGTGTGAGCGCCATCCGGCCACGGCGAGACCGCCGTAGAGGAGCGCAGTGAGGGCATACAGTACAATATCCATATTCGAAGTTTACACTAGGCCCCTGCTCCGCGACGTCTTCCACTTCGCGCCCTGCTCCGGCCGCACTGTTCATCGCTCCCCATGCTCGACAATCTGACTCAACGGATGGCGCGCGTCGTCAAGACGCTGCGCGGCGAAGCCCGGCTCACCGAGGCGAACACCCAGGAAATGCTGCGCGAAGTGCGCCTTGCGCTGCTCGAGGCGGACGTGGCGCTGCCCGTCGTGCGCGAGTTCATCGCCAAGGTGAAGGAAAAGGCGCTCGGCGAGGAAGTCATCAGCAGCCTGTCGCCGGGTCAGGCGCTGGTCGGCGTGGTGCAGCGCGAGCTGACCGCGATCATCGGCGGCGACTATGAGGGCAAGGCGGTCGAACTGAATCTCGCCGTCACGCCGCCGGCCGTCATCCTGATGGCGGGTCTGCAAGGCGCCGGCAAGACCACCACGGTCGGCAAGCTCGCCAAGCTTCTGCGCGAAAAGTACAAGAAGAAGGTCCTCACCGTTTCGTGCGACGTCTACCGTCCGGCTGCTATCGCGCAGTTGAAGACGGTGACCGAGCAGGTGGGCGCGGACTTCTTCCCGTCGGAACCGGATCAGAAGCCGGTGGATATCGCGCGTGCCGCGGTGGATTGGGCGAGGCGCCATTACCACGACGTGCTGCTGGTCGACACGGCCGGCCGCCTCGGTATCGACGAAGCGATGATGCAGGAAATCGCCGCGTTGCACAGCGAACTGAAGCCGGCGGAAACGCTGTTCGTCGTCGACGCGATGCTGGGTCAGGACGCGGTCAACACCGCGAAGGCCTTTAGCGACGCTTTGCCGCTTACCGGCGTGGTCCTCACCAAGCTCGACGGCGACTCGCGCGGTGGCGCGGCGCTCTCGGTGCGTCACGTAACAGGTAAGCCGATCAAGTTCGTCGGTGTCGCCGAAAAGCTCGACGGCCTCGAAATTTTCTATCCGGATCGCATGGCGAACCGGATTCTCGGCATGGGCGACATTCTCGCCCTCGTCGAAGAAGCGCAGCGCGGCGTAGACGTCCAGGCCGCGCAGAAGCTCGCCGACAAGGTCAAGAAAGGCGGCGACTTCGACCTCAACGATTTCCGCGCGCAGCTTACGCAAATGAAGAGCATGGGCGGCCTATCGTCGCTGATGGACAAGCTGCCCGCGCAGTTCCAGCAGGCCGCGGCCGGCGCCAATATGGGCATGGCCGAATCGCAGATGCGCCGCATGGAAGGCATCATCAACTCCATGACGCCGCTGGAGCGCGCCAAGCCCGAGCTGATCAAGGCCACCCGCAAGCGCCGCATCGCCGCGGGCGCGGGTGTGCAGGTGCAGGAAGTCAACCGCATGCTGAATCAATACGACCAGATGCGCACCATGATGAAAAAGCTGAAGGGCGGCAACCTGCAAAAGATGATGCGCGGCATGAAGGGCATGATGCCCGGCATGCGCTAAGCTTTAGCAAGACGGCGGCGCGCGTGCTTGCCAGCAGTGCAGGAATAACGGCACGCGCGGCTGAATCCGGATTGGTGCGGGTTTATTCTGTACCTCACGCCGCCGTTCTCACCCACACTATGTATACAGTTACCGCCCGTCAGACGTCATGAACCGCGAAGAAGCTCTCCACATTTTTAGCCACTCCGAAGAAATCGTTTCGGCCGACGACGTCAACGCGTCGATCAGCGGCATGGCTGCCGCCATCCGCAACGAGATGAGTGAGGACTTTCCGCTCGTGCTGTCGGTAATGGGCGGCGCGGCGGTGTTCACCGGCATGCTGCTGCCGCACCTCGATTTTCCGCTCGAGTTCGACTACATCCACCTGACCCGCTACCGCAACACCACCAAGGGCGGCAATGAGATGCAGTGGCGCGTGGCGCCGGCTGAGTCGGTGAAGGATCGCGTCGTGCTGGTGCTCGACGACATCCTCGACGAAGGCGAGACGATGGCCGCGATCCGCGACCGCATCCTCGCAATGGGTGCGAAGCGCTTCCTGAGCGCGGTGCTGTGCGAGAAGATCATTCCGAAGGCGAAGCCACTGCATCCGGATTATTGTGGTTTTGAAGTGCCGGACCGCTATGTGTTCGGTTGCGGGATGGACGCCAAGGGTTACTGGCGCAATCTGCCGACCATTCGGGCGTTGACCGAAGGGGCTTGAGCAGGGTATTTGAGCGGTGCGGTTTGCAGCACGCACCGGCGTAAAAAAAGCGGCTCGCGAGCCGCTTTTTTGTTTGTCGGGCTGGTTTGCTTGCCGCACGCCTGAGCTACCGTGTGGAACGCTGCACCAAGGCTCACTCAAAGTTGATGCACAAAAGAACGAATACCGCCAAGCATCATTTCGACCGAGATCGCCACCAGCACCAGGCCCATCAGCCGTTCGAAGGCCATCATCGCGCGCTCGCCGAGCCACGCCTGAATGCGCTCCGCCAGCATCAGCACGATCGCGCAGACGATCATCGTAACGGTCAGCGCACCGATCCACTCCAACATCTTGCCGGGTGCCTGCGACGTCAACAACATGACCGTAGCCAGCGCCGACGGGCCCGCGAGCGCCGGAATGGCGAGCGGCACGATCAGCGGCTCACCGCCCCGCGTGTCGCCGCCGAGCGGACCGTCCGGATGGGGGAACACCATCCGCAACGCGATCAGAAACAGCACAATCCCGCCGCCGATGCGCAACGACTGGTCGGTCAGACTCATCATGCGCAGAAAGCCGTCGCCGACCACCATGAAGATCAGCAGGATCGCGAACGCGATCGCCACCTCGCGGAGTATGACGATCGTGCGCCGCTTCGGCGAAACACCCCGCAGGCAACTGATAAAGAGCGGAATGTTGCCGAGGGGATCGGTAATCAGAATCAGCAGGACGGTCGCAGATACGAAGGTGTACTCCACCGTCCGCTCCGCTTATTGCACCAAGGCGGCGCGAACTTTGCCGATTACCGTTTGTGCGGCGTCATCGACCGGCAGCAGCGTGGCTTCGACATCGCGACGGCCTTGATACTCGAGCTTGCCGTCTTTCAGGCCACGGTCGCCGATCACCAGACGATGCGGCACACCGATCAGCTCCCAGTCGGCGAACATCACGCCCGGACGTTCGCCGCGATCGTCGAGGATCACGTCGACGCCCGCTTCGAGCAACTGCGCGTACAGCTTGTCGGCCTGCTCGCGCACGGCTTCGCTGCGGTCGTAACCCATCGGGCACAGCACGACTTCGAACGGCGCGATCGATTCCGGCCAGATGATGCCCTTCTCGTCGAAATTCTGTTCGATCGCCGCGCCCAGAATCCGCGTGACCCCAATGCCGTAGCAGCCCATTTCCATCTGCCGCGGCTTGCCGGTTTCGTCGAGACAGGTGGCGTTCATCGCTTCCGAATACTTCGTGCCGAGCTGGAACACGTGGCCGACTTCGATGCCACGGCAGATGTCGATCACGCCCTTGCCGTCCGGCGACGGATCGCCCTTCTGCACATTGCGGATATCCGCGACGACCGGCTCCGGCAGATCGCGGCCCCAGTTCACACCGGTGATGTGGTAGTCCACCTCATTCGCGCCGACCACGAAGTCGCTCATGTTCGCGACCGTGCTATCCGCGACGACCTTGACCGGCTTCTTCGTATTGATCGGGCCGAGGTAACCCGGCGGCGTGCCGAAGGTCTCGATGATTTCGGCTTCGGTGGCCATGCGGAAGTCGGCCAAACCCGGCAGCTTGGCTGCCTTGATCTCGTTCAGATCGTGGTCGCCGCGCAGCATCAGCAACCAGATGGTCGGCGCGGCGCCTTCGTTTTCCGTGGCGAGCACGATCGACTTGATCGTGCGCTCGAGCGGAATGTTCAGCAGTTCAGCCACGGCCTCGCACTTCGCCTTGCCCGGCGTGGCGGTTTTCTTCATTTCTTCGGTCGGCGCCGCGCGTTCCGCGTAAAGCGGCAGCGCTTCAGCCGCTTCGACGTTCGCCGCGAAATCCGAGGTCGGGCAATAGGCGATCGCGTCTTCACCAGTCTCGGCGATCACGTGGAACTCATGCGAACCGCTGCCGCCGATCGAACCGTTGTCCGCCGCCACCGCACGGAAATCCAGACCAAGGCGCGTGAAGATCCGCACGTACGCGTCATACATCTTGCGATACGACTCGCGCAGACCTTCGACGTCTTTGTCGAACGAGTACGCGTCTTTCATGATGAACTCACGGCCGCGCATCACGCCGAAACGCGGACGGATTTCGTCGCGGAACTTCGTCTGGATCTGGTAGAAGTTCACCGGCAACTGGCGATAGCTCTTGATCTGGCCGCGTGCGATGTCCGTGACCACTTCTTCGTGGGTCGGTCCGAACACGAAATCGGATTGCTTGCGGTCCTTGAAGCGCAACAGCTCGGGACCGTACTTTTCCCAGCGGCCC
>NZ_JAXDPY010000425.1:0-9237 GCF_034668105.1 Paraburkholderia sp.
GATGTTCTCGGCCGCACTCTGCGCACCGGTGACGATGTGCACTTTCACCTCGAGCCGGCTGCCACTCATGCCGATCGGCTCTTTGACCTCGTGGCCGTCGATGATGAATTCCTGCGGCTCGACCAGCAGCAGGCGCTGGTCGTTCGGGATGTTGATCGCCTTCGCCGTCTCGATCACGCGAGCGACGTCCGTCTGCGTGACTTCCTTTTCCTTGATCGCCACCATGCCGCTCGAATTGAAGCTGCGGATATGGCTGCCGGCGATCCCGGTAAATACGTTCGTGATCTTGCAATCGGCCATCAGCTCGGCTTCCTCGAGCGCGCGCTGAATGGATTGCACGGTGGCTTCGATGTTCACCACCACGCCTTTCTTGAGCCCCTTCGATTCGCTCTGGCCGAGGCCGATCACCTCGTAGTGACCCTCGCCCTTCAACTCGGCGACAATGGCCACGACCTTCGACGTCCCGATGTCGAGGGCGACCAGCAGATCTTTATAGTCTTTACTCATAGCGTGCTCATTGCGTGTGATGTCCGTTTACTTCTTGCCCTTGTCGGGTTCGGTGATAAAGCGCATCCCTGCCGCGCGAATCGCGAAACCGTTCGGATAGCGCAAGTCCGCATACTCGATATCCTTCCCCCAACGTTGCGTCACCGCGTTCCACGCCGCGGTCAGGCGCTTGCTGCGATCCTGCAGCGTGTCCTGATTGCGTTCGCGCCCAAATTCCACCTGCATGCCGTTCGAGAGCTTCACCGTCCAGGCGTAGCGCGGCGACAGCGTGACTTCATCCGGCGTCGCCCCCAGCGGCGCAAACCACTTCTTGAAGTCGCTATACCGCGCGACGACTTCTTTTGCCGTACCGTCCGGACCGTCGAACGCGGGCAGATCATCGTCGAGCTCGCCCTGGTTCGCGGTGAACAGTTCGCCGTCGACGCTCACCAGCTGATCGCTGCCCCACGTTCCCAGCGGTTTGTACTCTTCGAGCGTGACAGCCAATGCATTCGGCCAGACCCGCCGCACGCTCGCGTGACGCACCCACGGCATCTGCTCGAATGCCTGGCGCGCGACATCGAGATCCACCGTGAAAAAGTTGCCCTTCAAACGCCCGACTACGCCGGCGCGCACCGTCGGCGAATTGATGTGCTCGGTGTCGCCATCGATCTGGATTTCGCGCAGTGCGAAATTTGGCCGCTGGATCAACCAGTAACCGCCTGCCGCCAGCAGCACGAGCACCAGCAACGCATGCAATGCGCTGGCGGCGAGATTGAGCTGGCGAACGTTGTTCCACATGGGGTTGCTTTCGGGTTGCCCCGGTTAGTCCTGCAGCGTCAGCGCCAACACGCCGACAACCAGTTCCTGATAGCTGATGCCCACCGCGCGCGCCGCTTTCGGCGGCAGCGAATGATCGGTCATGCCAGGGGCCGTGTTCACTTCCAGGAAGTACGGGTTGCCGTGCGCATCCAGCATGAAATCGGCGCGGCCCCAATCGGTGCAGCCGAGTACGTCGAACGCACGACGCGCCAGCACTTTCAGACGCGCTTCCTCGTCCGGCGTCAGACCGCACGGAATCAGGTACTGCGTGTCGTTGGCGATGTACTTCGCGTGGTAGTCGTAGAACTCGCCGGCCGGCACGATGCGGATCACCGGCAGGTCCAGATCGCCGGCAATGCACGCGGTGTATTCGCCGCCGCCCTCAATGCTCTTTTCCACCACGACAATCTTGTCGTACTTGACTGCTTCGACGAGCGCCGCCGGCAATGCGTCGGTGCTTTTCACCTTGATCACCGCGACGCTCGAGCCTTCGCTGGCCGGCTTCACGAACAGCGGCAAGCCGAGCTTCGCGACGATGTCTTTCGCGCGTGCTTCGTAGTCGTCGCCGCGCAGCACGGCTTCGAACGGCGGCGTCGGAATGCCGAGCTGCTGCCACACGAGCTTGGTGCGGAATTTGTCCAGACCGAGCGCCGAGCCGAGCACGCCGCTGCCGGTGTAGCGAATCCCGTAGAAATCGAGCGCGCCCTGGATCTGGCCGTTCTCGCCATAACCGCCGTGCAGCGCGTTGAACGCGCGCACGAAGCCTTCTTCCTTCAACGCGGCGAGCGGACGCTCGGCCGGGTCGAACGGATGCGCGTCGATACCGGCGTCGCGCAAACCTTGCAGCACGAGGCGGCCGGAATTGAGCGACACCTCACGCTCGGCGGAGTCTCCACCGAGCAGCACTGCCACTTTGCCGAATTGTTTCGGATCGATACCGCTCATCTCACTCACACCTTCGTCTCTTGCGCGAGGCGACCCGGCACACCGCCGATCGAACCCGCGCCCATCGTGATGACCACATCGCCGTCGCGCACCACTGCTGAGAGCGCGTCCGGCACTTCATCCACCGTATCGACAAACACCGGTTCGACCTTGCCCGCCACACGCAGCGCGCGCGCGAGCGCACGGCCGTCCGCGGCGACGATCGGCGCTTCGCCGGCCGAATAGACTTCGGTCAGCACGAGCGCGTCGACGGTCGACAGCACCTTCACAAAATCTTCGAAGCAATCGCGGGTGCGCGTGAAGCGGTGCGGCTGGAAGGCCAGCACCAGACGCCGCCCAGGAAACGCACCGCGCGCCGCCGCCACCGTGGCCGCCATTTCAACCGGGTGATGACCGTAATCGTCAACCAGCGTGTATGCGCCGCTGGTCTTGTCTTCGTTGATCACCGGCACTTCGCCGTAGCGCTGGAAGCGCCGGCCCACACCGTTGAAATCCGCGAGCGCCCGCTGGATATCGGCATCTTTCACTTCGAGTTCAGTCGCAATCGCGATGGCGGCCAAAGCGTTCTGCACGTTGTGCTCGCCGGGCAGGTTCAAGACGATGTCGATCGGCGCCGCGTCTTCGCGCATCGCCGTGAAATGCATCTTGCCGCCACGCGCTTCGACATTCACCGCGCGCACCTGCGCGTCCGGTGCAAAGCCGTAGCGGATGATCGGCTTCGACACGAACGGCAGAATCTCTTTCACGTTCGGATCGTCGACGCACAGCACCGCGATCCCATAGAACGGCAGGCGATGCGTGAATTCGATAAACGCCTGCTTGAGCCGCGCGAAGTCGTGGCCGTAGGTATCCATGTGATCGGCGTCGATGTTCGTGATGACTTCGATCACCGGAAACAGATTCAGGAACGACGCATCCGACTCGTCCGCTTCGGCAACGATGAAGTCGCCGGTACCCAGACGCGCATTGGCGCCTGCGCTGATCAGGCGCCCACCGATCACGAAGGTCGGATCGAGCCCACCCGCGGCCAGCACGCTCGCCACCAAAGACGTGGTCGTGGTCTTGCCGTGCGTGCCCGCGATCGCGATACCCTGCTTCAGCCGCATCAGTTCGGCGAGCATCACCGCGCGCGGCACGATCGGAATCCGGCGATGACGCGCGGCCAGCACTTCCGGGTTGTCGCTACGCACCGCCGTGGAGACGACCACCGCGTTCGCGCCTTCAATGTTTTCGGCCGCGTGGCCGATCGCGATTCGCGCGCCGAGCGCGGCGAGACGATCGGTGATCGCGTTGCTCGACAGGTCCGAGCCGCTCACCTGATAGCCGAGGTTGACCAGCACCTCCGCGATGCCGCTCATGCCGACACCGCCGATGCCGACAAAGTGAATGTGTTTGACGATGTGTTTCATTGCTTTCCTTCTGGGCTCGCGCCCGACATCGAACCCGCCACAGTCGCGCAAATCTGCGCGACCTGTTCCGTGGCGTCGGGTTTCGCGAGCGAGCGCGAACGCTCCGCCATCTGCGCGAGGGTCTCTCGCGTCTGGCTGCGCAACCAGTCGGCGAGTGTTTCCGCCGACAGATCGCGTTGTTGCACGACCAGCGCCGCGCCGTTATCGGCGAGGAACGCTGCATTAGTGGTTTGGTGATCGTCTACTGCAAATGGGAACGGTACGAAGAACGCCGCCACCCCTACTGCTGAAATCTCCGACACGGTCATTGCGCCCGAGCGGCAGATCACCAGATCCGCGTTCGCGTACGCACTCGTCATGTCGTCGATGAAGGGCACGAGCTCTACGTCGGCACCGGCTTTCAGGCCTGCTGCCGCGTAGTTCTCACGCAGCGCTTCAATATGCTTCGCGCCCGCCTGATGCACGATGCGCGGACGTTCGTTCGGCGCCAGCAACGCAACCGCGCGCGGCACCACTTCATTCAACGCCGCGGCCCCCAGACTGCCGCCCACCACCAGCACATTCAACGGACCGCTGCGTTGCGCGTAGCGTGCTTTGGGTGCAATTGCGCGCGCAAGTTCCGCACGAATCGGGTTTCCGGTCCATTCGCCGTGCGGCAGCGCATTCGGGAACGCAACCAGCACGCGTTTGGCAACCTTCGCGAGCACCTTGTTCGCGAGGCCCGCAATCGAGTTCTGTTCATGCAGCACCAGCGGACGGCCGCTCAACGCGGTCATCAAACCCGCCGGGAACGTGATGTAGCCGCCCATGCCGAGCACGACGTCCGGCTTCACGCGACGCAGCACGCTCAGGCTTTGCGAGCAGGCGCGCAGCAGGTTCAGCGGCAGCATCAGCTTGGTCTTCAGACCTTTGCCGCGCAGCCCGCCAAAGCGCACGTATTCCATCGCGATGCCGTGCTTCGGCACCAGCGTGGCTTCCATGCCCGCGGGATTGCCAAGCCATACGACCTTCCAGCCCCACGCCTGCATCAGGTGCGCGACCGCGAGCCCCGGGAACACGTGTCCCCCGGTGCCGCCGGCCATTACCATCAGCGTGCGTTGCGCCGCAGCGGTCATACCTTCCCTCCCCGCATCAACACCCGGTTCTCGTAGTCGACCCGCATCAATACCGCCACCGCCAGGCAGTTCAGCAAAATCCCCGAACCGCCATAACTGACGAGCGGCAACGTGAGACCTTTAGTCGGCAGGAGCCCGAGGTTCACGCCCATGTTGATAAAGGTCTGCGCGCCGAACCAGATGCCGATGCCCTTCGCCACCAGTCCCGCGAACGTGCGGTCGAGTGCGAGCGCCTGACGGCCGATCTCGAACGAGCGGCGCACGATCCAGTAGAACATCAGGATCACGACGAGCACGCCGACAAAACCCAGCTCCTCGCCGATCACCGCGAGGATGAAGTCGGTATGCGCTTCCGGCAAATAGTTGAGCTTCTCGACACTGCCCCCGAGACCGACGCCGAACCACTCGCCGCGTCCGAAAGCGATCAGCGAGTGCGTCAATTGGTAGGCCTTGCCCTGCGCGTAACGGTCGTCCCACGGATCGAGGTAGGCGAAAATCCGCTCACGGCGCCACGGCGACGCCCACACCAGCAAGCTGAACGTGCCGACCGCGGTGGCCACGAGGCCGCCGAACAGCTTGCCGTTCACGCCGCCCAGGAACAGCACGCCCATCGCGATCGCGGCGATCACCATGAACGCGCCCATGTCCGGCTCGAGCAGCAGCAACGCGCCGACGAGACCCACTGCAACCGCCATCGGCAGAAAGCCCTTGGCGAAGCTGTGCATGTATTCCTGTTTGCGCACCGTGTAGTTCGCCGCGTAGATCGTCACGGCGAGCTTCATGATTTCCGACGGCTGCATGTTCGTGATGCCAAGCGGAATCCAGCGGCGCGCGCCGTTCACGCCCTTGCCGACGTGTGGAATCAGCACGATCACCAAGGCGAGCAACGAAATCAGGAAAAGCTTCGGCGCGTACTTGTCCCACGTCGAGATCGGAATGCGGAACGACACGACGCCGATCACCGAGCCCATCACCACGAAAATGAGCTGGCGCACGAGGAATGCGTAATCGCGGTACGACGCGTATTTCGGTGAATCGGGCATCGCGATCGATGCCGAATACACCATCACGACGCCGAGGCCGAGCAGCGCGACGACCACCCACAGCAGCGAATGATCGTAGTCGAGCATTCGCGAGCGCAGCGGACGCACGCCGTTGACAGCGCTCGCGAGACCGCTGCCGCCGGTGCGGCTGGAAGCGCGGCTTGCGCCGCCCGTATCGCCATTGCCGGCGCGGGCGCCGGCAAGGCTCGAACCGAAACGTTCCGACCAGCTCATATCATTGTCCCCCGTTCGGCCGCGATGTCTTCCACTGTGCTGCGGAACACCGCCGCGCGATGTGCGTAACCCTTGAACATGTCGAAGCTCGCGCAAGCCGGCGACAGCAACACGGCGTCCCCCGGTTGCGCCACGGCGGTGGCGGACCGCGTCGCTTCTTCGAGCGTGGCGTGGTCGGTCATCGCGATCCCGGTGACTTCCAGCGCGGCGCGAATCTGCGGCGCGTCACGGCCGATCAGCATCACGGCGCGGCACCAGCGCATCACCGGTGCGGCAAGCGGTTCGAAATCCTGGCCCTTGCCGTCGCCGCCGGCGATCAACACCGTGCGTTGCGCGAGACCGTCGAGCGCCGCAACCGTCGCGCCGACGTTGGTGCCCTTGCTGTCGTCGACGTAATCGACACCTTCGATCGACGCGATCAATTCCACCCGATGCGGCTCACCCCGGTATTCGCGCAGACCGTGCAGGAGCGGCGCGCCAGGCAGACCGATGGCGCGCGCCAGCGCATACGCGGCCAATGCGTTCGCGGCGTTGTGCAGACCGCGAATGCGCAACGCGTCGGCCGGCATCAAACGTTTGAGCGCGATGTTCTTGGGCGCCGCCACTTCGTTCTTGCGACGGCGCGTCGGCGCCGGCTCGTCGCTGGCATCGCGATCGTGCGCTTCGACCAGCCAGACCATGCCGTTGTCGCGCAGCAGACCGTAGTCGCCGTCGTTCTTCGGCTCGGTCACGCCGAACGTGATCATCGCAGCGTCACTTTCCGCGGCAGGCGTGAGCGCCATCACCCGGGAGTCGTCGCGATTCAGCACGCGCACGGTGTGTGTACCGAAGATGCGGCCCTTCGCGGCGGCGTAGGCATCGAGGCCGCCATGCCAGTCCAGATGGTCCTGCGTGATGTTCAAAACGACCGCCGCATCCGGCGTAAACGTGTGCGCGGTTTCCAGCTGGAAGCTCGACAGTTCCAGCACCCACACATCGGGCAACGCGGTGTTGTCGATCGCTTCACTGAGCTTGTCCAGCACGGCCGGGCTGATGTTGCCCGCCACCGCGACTTTCTTGCCGGCGCGTTCGCACAAAAGACCGGCCAGGCTCGTGGTCGTGGTCTTGCCATTGGTACCGGTGATCGCGATCACCTTCGGCACGTAGCCGCTTTCGCCAAGCGTCTTCAACGCTTGAGCGAAGAATTCGAGTTCGCCCCACACGGGGATGCCTTGCTCGCGCGCTGCCGTGATCAACGGCAGCAAGTCGGCGGCGAGCGGCGACAAGCCCGGGCTGATCGCCACGAGTTCCACGCCTTCGAGCAGCACCGGCGAAAACGGGCCGCCGACGAATTCGGCATCGACGCTGTGCGCTTCGAGCGCGGACAGGTTCGGCGGCACCTCGCGCGTATCGGCCACACGCAGCCGACAGCCGTGCCGCGCGCACCAGCGCGCCATTGCGAGACCGGATTCACCGAGTCCCAGCACGAGCACCATCGGCTTTTGCCGATCCCGAAACTTCTCGCCAAACATCGCCTGCTTCCCCTAAATACGACTTAACGCAACTTGAGCGTGGACAACCCGAACAGGCACAACATCAACGTGATGATCCAGAAACGCACGACCACCTGCGTTTCCTTCCAGCCCGACAGTTCAAAGTGGTGATGCAGCGGCGCCATCTTGAACAGACGCCTGCCTTCGCCATAACGGCGCTTGGTGAACTTGAACCACGTCACCTGCAACATCACGGAGAGCGTCTCCGCGACAAAAATGCCGCCCATGATGAAGAGCACGATTTCCTGGCGCACGATCACCGCCACCGTGCCAAGCGCGCCGCCCAGCGCCAATGCGCCGACGTCGCCCATGAACATCTGGGCCGGGTGGGTGTTGAACCAGAGAAACGCGAGCCCTGCCCCGCCCATCGCCGAACAGAAGATCAGCAACTCGCCTGCACCGGCGATATGCGGAAACAGCAGGTACTTCGAGTACACCGAGCTACCCATCACATAAGCGAACACGCCGAGCGATGCGCCGACCAGGACGACCGGCATGATCACGAGGCCGTCGAGACCGTCGGTGAGATTGACCGCATTGCTCGCGCCGACGATCACCAGATACGTCAGCACGATGAAGCCCCACACGCCGAGCGGATAGCTGATCGATTTGACGAACGGCAGCATCAGATCGGCGCGCGCCGGCAGGCCCATCGACAAGCCGCTGCGCACCCAGGCCATGAACAGATCGAATACGCGCACGTTGCTCGCTTCGGACACGCTGAACGCGAGATACACCGCTGCGAACAGGCCGATCACCGACTGCCAGAAATACTTTTCACGCGACGACATGCCACGTGGGTCCTTGTAGACCACCTTGCGGTAATCGTCGACCCAACCGATCACACCGAAACCGAACGTGACGAGAATCACGATCCAGATGAAACGATTGGTCAGATCGGCCCACAACAGCGTTGCCACGGCGATACCGAGCAGAATCAGCACACCGCCCATGGTTGGCGTACCCGATTTGACGAGGTGCGTCTGCGGACCGTCTTTACGAACGGCCTGGCCGACCTTCATCGCGGTCAGCTTGCGGATCACCGCCGGGCCGCAGACGAGCCCGATCAGCAGCGCGGTGATGGTGGCCATCACCGCACGAAAAGTCAGATAACTGAACACGCGCAAGAAGCTTGCGTCATTCTGCAGCCATTGCGCCAGCGCCAGTAGCATGCTTCGGTCCTTCTATTTCAATGTGCAGCGGGCGTGCTGCCCGCTGCGTTGGGTTGTGGACTCGTTACGGCGTCCACCACGCGCTCCATTTGCATGAAGCGCGAGCCTTTCACGAGAAGCGTTGCAGCAGCGCCGAAACCGGCTTGCTGCAATTGCGCGACCAGCGTGCCGACGTCGGCTAGGTGATGCGCGCCCGGGCCGTACGCGGTGCAGGCGTCGCGCGCGGCGTCGCCCATGGCGTACAGCGCGTCGATACCGCGTTCCCTGGCGTACGCACCGATCTCGCGGTGAAATGCCGGGCCGTTGTCGCCGACTTCGCCCATGTCGCCCATCACCAGCACGCGCGGCGATTCGCGCGACGCGAGCACGTCGATCGCCGCACGCATCGAATCGGGGTTCGCGTTGTAGGTGTCGTCGATCACGGTCGCGCCGGCGAGCGCGCCGACCGATGCCTGCTTCACCTGCAAGCGGCCTTTCAC
>NZ_JAXDPY010000426.1:0-5037 GCF_034668105.1 Paraburkholderia sp.
ACCGTTTCGGAACCATCAACCTGAACCAGCAGGAATGAGCGGATCATGTGTTACCCATGTCCCCGCACACCTGTTACCCATGTCTCCGGTCCATACACGGCGGCAAAGAGAAGTAGGTGCCCGCCCACCACAGGGGCGACGCTAATAGACCGATAAGAAATCAAGGAAAGGCCAACGCCGCAGGCATACAGACGAATAAGCGCTCCGCAGGCAACCAGTTCAAGAAAAAAGGCCAACACCGCAGGCACACAACCAAGCGCCGTGCAGGCACCCAATATCAAAAAAAGCCCGAAGGCAAAAAACCTAAACATCCGCCCCCTTCAAAGCCCGCGCCTCCTCAGCGGCATCATCATCACGCGCGTCATTCCCATACTCAACCAGCCGGTTATACAAAGTCTTAAGACTGATACCAAGAATCTCAGCAGCCCGCGTCTTCACACCACCGCACTGCTCAAGCGTGGCCAATATCAACTGACGGTCAGCCTCGGCAAGCGAAGTCCCAAACGGAATCGTGATCGCCGTCCCCGCCGCCGGCTTCGACAAGGTGATCTGCAATGGCACCGTCGCCGTACTATCCGAGTCCGAACCCGACATGATGTGTGCGCGCTGCACGTAGTTCTTCAACTCGCGCACATTGCCCGGCCAGGGATACGACATCAGCATTTCCTTCACCGCCGCCGGGAAATGCTTCTTCGTGCTATGACGCTCGTTCAGTTCGTCAAGAAACGCCTGCGCCAGTAATTCCACATCCTTACCCCGGTCGCGCAGCGGCGGCAAGCTGATCGGAAACACGTTCAGACGATGGTACAAATCAAGCCGCAACTTGCCTTCCAGCACCGCCTGCTCCGGATCGCGGTTGGTCGCCGCGATCAGTCGCACGTCCGTTTCGATTTCCTTGGTCGTGCCGACCCGCATGAACATGCCGGTTTCCAGCACGCGCAGTAGTTTCACCTGCAACTCAATCGGCATTTCGGTGATTTCGTCGAGAAACAGCGTGCCGCCGTTCGCGCGTTCGAAATAACCTTTGTGCTGACGGTCCGCACCGGTGAACGAGCCGCGCTCGTGACCGAACATTTCCGACTCGATCAGGTTCGGCGAGATCGCACCGCAGTTCACCGCGAGGAAAGCGTGTTTGCGGCGCAAGCTGAGCTGGTGCAGTGTCTGAGCGGCCACTTCCTTGCCGGTGCCTGACTCGCCCACCAACATGACCGAGGCCGCCGTCGGCGCAACGCGGCCGATCTGGTCGTAGACCTCCTGCATGGCCGGTGAATTGCCGAGCATCAGGCCGAAGCGGCCCATGCGCCGCAACTCGCCGCGCAACGTGCCGATTTCCGCCTTCAGGTCGCCGGCGCGCGGCAGCCGCGACAGAATCGCCTTCACCCGCTGCATGTTGATCGGTTTCACCAGGTAGTCCGTGGCGCCCATCTTCAGCGCGTTGACCGCCGACTCCACCGTGGCATGGCCGGTAATCACGATCACTTCCACGCCGGAACGCGGATCGAGATCTTCAAACAGATCGACTCCGCTGCCGTCGGGCAGCTTCAGATCGGTAAAGACGACGTCCGGCATCTGCCGGACCAGTTGAATGCGCGCTTCGCGCAAATCGCCCGCAGTGGCGGTAGTCAAACCGTCTTCCCCGATGATGGCGGAAAGCGCCTCGCGGGTACCGGCATCGTCATCGACAATCAGTACGTGTGGCATCGCGTCTCGAAAGCCCGAAAGCGTAAATGAGGAAGCATGCAAAACCGCATGCTGAAAAAGCCGGCCGGCGGCATATCGCTGCGCCGCGATGCGCTCGGATTGAGCACACGCTAACGTTTTTACAACAGCGCCGATCCTTCGACTTATTTCAATGCCGCAACAATCGACACGGAAATCGCGCCGAGAACTGCGGCATTGTTGTCTATTTGCCTATTATACGGCTTTAACGAGACAAATTTGTCATGTCCGCGAAGCGCCGCCGTCAAAGTTTCACATCGACAACACGGCGCGCGCAAGCGTCTTTCAAGCGTTGCGCCTAACTGCGCGGAAACGGCCATGCGCCGCCGTGCCCGTTCGGATGCGCCGGGCCATTCGCGCCATGCGCCGCGTCCGGCGTGGACGCGCCGGCGCTCGCGGCCGTCCCGCTGCCGGACGGCGTAGTCGGCGCCGCCACTGCGCCGCCCTCGTCTTCCCAGCGGCTCAATTCACGCGCCGCCGGAATGCGCGCCGCGCGGTTTCGCTGCACATAGCGCACCGCCAGAAACCCGCCGACAGCCATCAGCGCGCCGAAGATGCCAATTTTGGGTCGTCCCATCGTGAACTCCTTTGTTATTGCAAGCGGATTGACGTCGAGCCTCGCGCGTTAGCGCGCGCTCAGCACGCCAAGCAAAAAGCCGACGCCCGCGGCAAGCCCGATCGAGCGCCACGGATTGCTGCGCACGTAGCGTTCGGTATTGACGGTCACGGCCCGATAGCGCCGCTGCGCATTGCGCTGGGCATCGCCAAGCGTCGATTGAAGCGTTTCGACATGCGCGCCCAGGCGGTTGCGCAGCGCGTCGACGCCCTCGCCCGGCACATTGGCGGCAAGCCGCAGCATCTCTTCCGAGTCCGTCAGCAGCACCCTCAGATCGTCGACGATCTTCTGACCGCCGAGTGCAAGCTGTTGCGTGGTGTCAGTCATCATTCACTCCTATGTCTGAATTCGGCGTGTGCGTGTCAGCCCGGCACGGCGCACGATCGGAACCGACTCCGGGTCGCCCGTCGAACAAAGACGTTCAAAAGCACACGTTCAAAAACACACGCGTGTCGGGTTGATGACGCAAACCACGTGCCCGGTAAATTTGCCAGTCTCAGCCCGTGCGGCCAGCGGCTTAGGCACTTTCGACCGAACGCGCGCCGGGCCGCCGCCGAACCTTTTCGCCGACCCGCCCCATGGATTGCAGGAAGCGGCGTCGAAGTGGTTAAATCGAATTTTGTGAGATAGTGACCGCACTGGTCCATCTCGCGTCAAAGGCCTGCGCGCCGCAGCACCGAACCTCATTTGCACAGGACCCCCGTTTATGGCGTCAATCGATCTGGACTCGCCCACCGTCTCCGCCGGCGGCACTGCTTCAGCACAGGCGAAGCAGCGCGTCGCGGACGGCATCGCGGGACTGAAATCGTACGGGCTGCTGTACGGCTCGTCGCCGGTGATGCTCGATCTCTACGAACAGATCGAACGCGTCGCCAGCACCGACGCGACCGCGTTGGTCATCGGCGAATCCGGCACCGGCAAGGAACTGATTGCCCGCACGATTCACGATAAAAGTGGCCGCAAGGACGCCCCGTTTGTCGCCGTCAACTGCGGTGCGATTCCCGACGAACTCATCGAAGCCGAATTGTTCGGCCATGAAAAAGGCAGCTTCACCGGCGCGGTCCAGGGACGCGTCGGCTACTTCGAACACGCGAACGGCGGCACGCTGTTCCTCGACGAAATCACTGAAATGGCGCCCGTGCGCCAGGTCAAACTTCTGCGCGCGCTCGAGACGGGCACGTTTTTCCGGGTCGGCGGCAACGAACTGATTCGCGGCGACGTGCGCGTGATTGCGGCGACCAATCGCGATCCCGCGGTAGCCGTGAAGGAAAACGGTCTGCGTGAAGACCTGATGTACCGGCTGGCGGTTTTTCCATTGCGCGCGCCGCCGTTGCGCGAGCGTGAGAATGATCGGGAACTGCTCGCGCAACACTTCCTCGCGTTGCTGAATCATCAGGAAAACGCGAGCAAGAGCTTCAGCAAACGGTCGATCGAAACATTGCGAACCTGGTCGTGGCCGGGCAATGTGCGCGAGTTGAAAAACGCGGTGTATCGCGCGTTCATTCTCGCGGAGAAGACGGTCGAACTGCCGCATCCGCATCTCGCGTCGCGCGTGAAAAAGCCGGTGACGCAGGGCGACGCGATGAATGTCTGGATCGGCACGCCGCTCGCCGATGCGCAAAAGCAGATCATTCTCGGCACGCTCAAATATTGTGGCGGCGACAAGCGGCGCGCAGCCAAGGCGCTCGGCGTGAGTCTGAAAACGCTGTACAACCGCTTGAGCGCATACGGCGACGACGAAAGCGCGGAAGAAGATACCGAACAATAAGCCATGCCAGGTGCTCACGTGGGTCGTTCGCGTGAGCGGGTGATGCCGGTGCGTTGCCCATGTGTTGCCCATGTGTTGCCCATGTGTCGCCGATGTACGGACTATCTGCTTTTAGCGCCTTCTCGTGCGTCTGTCGCGCGTTCGTTTTGTGCGGAAATGACCGTTTCTCCGCATGCATCGTCTCGTAATTAATCCCTTCGCACCACCAATCAAAATCGGCTTCCGCTCAGCAGAAACCGATTCGTCCCGCACTATTTTTTGCAATTGCTTGCACTTTCCCACTGCCAATTACAAATGGCATCCTGCAAAATGCGGCAGCACATAATGCAACGGTGAGAAAGACGTGCCCGCCGTTTACCGCCCGCATCGCGTGTGAACGAAAGGCACTTGCAGGAATAGAGACAGGGAAATGCAAAAAAGTATGGTGTGGGCCGGATGGGCAAAACCAACAGCCGAAGCATCCGAAGCGCCTGGCGTAGCGCAACGCGCAAGGCCGGCTATCACGGCGCTCGTCGCGTTGGCCATGGCGATCTCTTCGGCATTGAGCGGCTGTAGTTCGCTCTATTCGGAAGGCGCCACCGCCGGCGCCGGTATCGCGGGCGCCGCGCTTGCGGCCCAAGTGACCAGCAACGCGGCGGTTGCCACCGGCATCGGTCTCGGCGCGGTGGCCGCCGCGCGCGCCGGCGTGCAGTACTCGGAGCGCGTGGTCCATAAGAATACGCAGGACGGTATCGCGAAAATCGCCGGACCGCTCGACGTCGGCGCCATCGCACCGTGGAGCGTGGTCCACTCGGTGCCGATCGAAGACGACGAACACGGCCGCGTCACCGTCAGCCGAACGATTAGCGCGGGCACGTTGGACTGCAAGGAAATCGTCTTTTCGGTCGACCACATCGCCACTAAGAACGTGCCTGCAAGCAGCGCGTTCTACGTC
>NZ_JAXDPY010000427.1:0-13938 GCF_034668105.1 Paraburkholderia sp.
GCGTTGCATGCCGAACTTCAGCGCAAGGACTACAGGTACGGGAAGCCGGGTGTCGAAACGTTGCCGTGGGGGAAAGTGCTGCAAACGATCGATCCGTTCGGTAACCGGATTCGTTTCTGCGAAGCGCCGCAAACGGATGAGCGCGAAGGGTGATGAAGGACGGGCGGGGCTCGATGCCGCAGTCGCCCTGTAAACGGCACTGGGCGCCGGCATGCATTGCTGCATGAGCGGCGCCCAGCCTGGGCTGCCGTCTTGTGGACGGCAACCCTCAACGGCAACGGATTAGTGGCCGAAGAAAACCGATTGCGGTCCCGACGCAGGCTGTGCACGCGTGCCCGATTGCGACGACACGTTGTTCACGCCGCCGTATGCGTTGGCTTCGGCGCTAGCGCGTTCAGCTGCAACGGTTTGCGCGTTCTGGCCTTGCTGCGAAGCCGGTGCGCCGACCGACGGACGATAGAACGGTGCCGGGCCGTAGCCGCTAGCGAATGCGGGCGCAGCGATCGAGGCAGAAACAGCAACCAGCAGGGCGGCGATGAGCTTGGTCTTCATGGTGTGACTCCGAGTACGTTTCGATTTCATTTCAGGAAGGCGTCGCAGGGGCCCGTGAGGTGTGTCTGCAACGTCGATGGAAGGCAGTGTATACCCCTACTATTGAAAATTTGTGCTGATAATCTGAAATTACTATTCTCGTTTCTGAAATAATCGGTCAGACCTATATGCGATAAGCCTCGCCGGTGGTCCGACCCCGTAAGGAAGCGTTTTTGGTGATGAAAGACCCGCCGGCCAGGGGGGTTATCAGTGTGTTGTCGTAAATTCCTGTTCGGTCCTGGGACGTTCCAGGGGCATTTGACGACTTGCGGTAAAATCGCGGTTTGATTCAAGCCGCCTGGCCGCCCCATGTCTTCAGCTCAAACTCCCAGTCCGCGCCGCGTTTGTGTCGCGCCGATGATGGACTGGACCGATCGCCACTGCCGCTCCTTGCATCGCGTGATATCGCGGCATACGTGGCTCTACACCGAAATGGTCACCACCGGCGCGCTGCTGCACGGCGACGTGCCGCGCCATCTCGCGTTTACGCCCGCTGAAGCGCCGGTCGCTTTGCAACTCGGCGGCAGCGAACCTGACGATCTCGCGCGCTCGGCAAAGCTCGGCGAGCAATGGGGCTATGACGAGATCAATCTGAACTGCGGCTGCCCGTCTGAGCGCGTGCAGCGCGGGGCGTTCGGTGCATGTCTGATGAACGAACCACGGCTCGTTGCCGATTGCGTGAAGGCCATGCGCGATGCCGTGTCAGTGCCGGTCACGGTCAAGCACCGGATCGGCGTCGATGCGGTGGAGGACTATGCGTTTGTGCGCGACTTCGTCGGCACGATCGCGGACGCCGGGTGCAACGTGTTCGTCGTGCACGCGCGCAACGCGATTCTCAAGGGCTTGAGCCCAAAAGAGAACCGCGAGATTCCGCCGCTTAAATACGACTACGCATATCAGTTGAAGCGCGATTTTCCGCATCTGGAGATCATCATTAATGGCGGCATCAAGACGCTGGATGAAGTGGAGGCGCATCTCCAGCATGTCGACGGTGTGATGCTCGGGCGCGAGGCTTATCACAACCCTTATGTGCTGGCCGATGTCGATGCACGCTTCTACGGCTCGACGGATACGCCGCTCACGCGCGAGCAGGTCGAGGCGAAACTGATCGACTATTGCGCGGCCGAAATGGCGCGCGGCACGTACCTCGGTGCGATCACGCGTCATGCGCTGGGTCTTTACCGTGGTGAGGCAGGTGCGCGTGGATGGCGTCGCGTGTTGTCCGATAGCAAGCGTCTGGCGGCGCGCGATCTGACCATCTTCGACGAGGCGAGACAGCATCTGCGTGAGCCCGTCGAAATTTTTGAATAAAGGACTAGGCAAACGAGATTCTTGTTCGTATAATCTCGTTTCTTCATCGGCGAGCCAAGTTTCTCAGCAATGAGTTACTTAGCAAGTCAAGCAGATGTCAGTGGTGGCTGTAGCTCAGTTGGTAGAGTCCAGGATTGTGATTCCTGTTGTCGTGGGTTCGAGCCCCATCAGCCACCCCAAAGAATTCTCTAGTATCAAGTATTTAGCTGTCACCGAAAATTGCACTTTGCAAAATTCGGAACGCAAATTCGAATTTCGGAATTGAGCCCGCACTACGCTGCGGGCTTTTTTGCGTCAGCCGTGCGCCATTTACCCGCATCGAAAAACAGAGAGCCCAATCCATGACCGCGCGGCAGGTGCCAATTCTTTGCTACTGCGACAACTGTCAGCATTCGTTTTATTTATCCAACATCATTGGGCTAGGGGCTAGCTCTTCCGGGGTAAATTCTCGTTCGTTGGCTGCGCAACAACTTCTCCGAAGTGTCGGGGCACAGCCAGAATCGTAGACGGTGTCTACGAGTTCACTAGCGATATCGTCCGCTTCGTTGGGGGTTCAGGCGCGACCGCAGAGCAGTTGAAGCGTGCTCGCGACTTGCTTATCGGCGCCCAACGCACGGCGTAATTGCAGACGGTCTGGAACAGCGCCATGTCTTTGTTGGCGCCGATGGGTGCGCCGGCCTTAGCGCGCTGGTCGAGGTATTGATAACCGTGGAAGGTTTCGAGCTTCTTCGGGTCCATGCGCCCGAAAAACTTCGTCAGGCGATCGCATGCGCCTGCGCGCACTGCCAGCCCTTCTTTCGACTGGTCGCGAAAGTGCGTCGGCGCAACGTCGGTTTTGAAGCGGTCGATCATGTCGGCGACCGAGCCCGAGAGGATCTGGCCCGCCTGAATGTCGAGTGCCTTGCGTTTCGCGCTGCGCTCGGCTGCTGTGATCTCCGCCCGGTCGCCGAGCTTCGCGGACGTCAGCGTCTCGCTGCGGCCGTCCGGGTACTTGTACCAGAAGGAGATTTTGCGCACGCCATACCGCTTGTACAGGCGATCAATGTCCGTGGATTCGTTCGTGGCGACGTGCTTCTCACGCGAAGGCTTGGAGGTTCGGGCCGGCATCGTATTTTGTTGACTTCATATCTGTGGAAACGCCGAGTTTGCTATCGCGGTATGCGCGTGCGACCTTCGGCAGACCGTTCTTATCGACGACGAAACGCCAATGGTTATCCGAAAGCCAGTGCGCCATGGCGGCGCCCCTGGTTCGATTTGCAGCCGACGAGGTCGGCCAGCTCCTGTGCAGTGAGATAGTCGCTCATCGGGTCACCTTTCGAAACTCAACAACCCACACCCATGGGTTCGCATCCCAGCCATAGCCTCGCGCGGCGTTGAGGCTGTCCCATAGGCACTGATACGATTCGCGGGCGGTTTCGGTACCTTCGCCGTTGTCGTATTCCCAAGAACCAGCGTGGACACCCTCCGCATATGAGTCGTCCTCGCTGATCTCCTGCAGTCGCTCGACGCGCACGCGAGCGACCTCGAGCGTGATTCGCGATGCCGCTCGCGGCATGAAGATCGACGGCCGCGTGTGCCATGTCGGCAGTGCGCTGGCAAGACGTCGGGCGTCTGGGTCGGCGCCCTCGAACCGATAGGCGAATCCAGACTCGATGGTCACGTCGACGAAGTGCCATTCGTCGCGCGCCTTCTTTGCGTTGAAGCGCGTCTCCCAACGACCAAAGGCGACGAACGTTTCTTTCACCCAAAGCCGATCACCTGCATAGCCATACGGACTAAGGTCATTTTCGGGCAGAGCAACGTATTCGGGTGTGAAGTTATCAGGCCGCAGCAGCTCGAGCGCGAAGCCCTTGACGATGCGCCGAGTCTGCCCCTTGCGACCGTCGAGCAGAGCGCGCACCATTGCGCCGCTGAAAAGGATTGGGCGTTCCTTCACTGCTCACCTCTAAAGTTTCGGTTCTGACAGCCGACAACAGCGGCATGGACACAAACAACCCACCCAAACTCGAGCGTGACGATCCGATGTGGGATGTCGCGCAAGTCATTGAAAATTCCGTTCGCGCGATTCGCAAGGCGCGCGGTAAGAAGAACCCGGAGGACTGCGTTCCCGGCTCGCCCGAGCATGAGCTCATCCTCAACGAATTCTTGAGCGACGTACTTACGAGCATGGCAGAGCCCGACGACGAGGCCGACAGCTTCGGCGCTGGCGCAGCCGGGTAAAAAATCACACGACGATTGGTATTTTCCCTGGCGATTCCCCACGGGGCACGGCGATTGCGCCATGCTGGCTGCATATTCTGGCCATCTCGTAAGGGGGCGATCATGCCTTGCCAATCTTATGCTCCGTACCGCGCGTTCAAGATCGACGTGCAGGTCACGACCGGCAAGACGTTGTGCTTGCACAGCGCCGGACGCCGGTACAAAGTTTCCTGGACCATCAGCCCGTCCGGTCAATCCGCGCAAAAGGTTATTGCAAGCTTTCCAGAGCAACTGGAATTTATGTCTGAGCAAGATGCGTTCAGGTACGCCGAAAAGCGAGCGCATACCTTCATCGACGGCATGCTTTCGGAGAGCCCCACCGTTTCCACACAATGAAGTCGAGGCCGCCGGGCAGGCGCACCTCAGTGCGAAGGTTGAGGCTAGTCTGGCCGGTTTGCGACAGCAGTGGCACGTTTCGCGCGGGTGATTAGCCACGTCGGACCTCTTGATCCGCGGCAGATGAAGCGGGAGCGGCTTTGGCATGGCGAATCTGTGCTGTCCGACCTTCGATGCACGACCGCAGCCTGCCTCGTCGTTGGCGTTTCGCAAATTCCAGCCATGCTGTACGCCCGCGATATAGTTTCGATCAGCACTCATGTCGGCGTCGAAAAGGGGTGCAGGGCATCGCCGTTTCTCTCAGGCGCCAGCGACCGGCCGGCAGTGGCTGGTGGCGACGCAGCCGGATTTGCCGTTCAGCCACACGACGGATGTGTGGCCACTGAGCACCTCAGCCGCGGTACGCGTCGTGAACCAGCATGACCCGAGAGAAATATCCAACGTGCCGCCGTCCCGAAACCCCGGTCCGGCGCCAAGTCCAACCCCCGTCCCGACGCCGAATCGGCAATATGGAGTGGCTTATGGATATTTACGAACGGACGAAGTACGAAGCCCAACTCGATGTTCGGTATGGACGCTGCTGGAATGCACTCAATGAGCGCCTGTTTGGCCGCATCGACTTGTTCTTCGGCGCGGTCACCTTGATAGGCGGAAGCGCAATCGTCTTTACGGTCACGGCTGACCATAAAACGGCCGCTGCAGTCGTGGGGCGCGTCGTAGCAGTAAGCGCAATCGTCGAACGCCTTGTCGATGCGACAGAAAAGCGTCTGGAGCACAAGGCGATGAAGAAGCTGTTCGCCGATCTCGATGGCCGAAGCGTCGGGATGTCTCTCGACGAGATTGATGTCGAGTTGCGCAAATTGCAGGCTGAAACGATTTCCATCTTCTAGCCGGGGCGGCGCGACGGTGCTTGTCCGCTGACCTCGGCCCCCGCATCGCGCGCAAGCCCGAACAGATCGAAGATGCCGAGCAGGCCCACGGCCGCAACGATCAGAAACGCGACGCTGAAGTCCGCCGGCGCGATCGAATGCGAATCGTGCCCATGCAGCCATTCGGCGACGCGTAGCGCGATCGCGCCAAGGGCCACGCCGACACCCATCGTCATCTGGAACAAGGTGCTCGACAATGCGGATGCGCCGCTCATCTGCGCCTTCGGGACGTCGGCGAAGCTGAGTGTATTCAACGCCGTGAATTGCAGCGAGCGCGACAGCCCGCTCAGGAAAAGCACGGCCACGATCACCGTTTTGGGCGTGGCAGGCGAAAGCAGACTCATTGCCGCGAGCGAGATCGCGGCAAACATCCCGTTGACGATCAGCACGCTGCGAAAGCCGAAGCGCCGCATGACGGGCGTGGTCACCACCTTCATCGACAGATTGCCGGCAAACACCGAAAGCGTGAGCAGCCCCGACTCGAACGCATTCAGTCCGAAGCCCACCTGGAACAGCAGCGGCAACAGAAACGGCACTGCACTGATCGACACACGAAACAGCGAACCACCGCCCATGGCCACCGCAAAGGTCTTCACACGCAAGGCCGACAGATCGATGACCGGCTCGCTCGCGCGCCGCACATGAAACCATGCGACGCCGCCCGAGGCCACGCCAATGGCGAGCAGGGCCGCCACCTCGGACCACCGCGTATTGCTGCGCCCAAGCAACTCCATCGCGTACATCAGCGTCGCCCCGGCGACGCCCGTGAGTACAAAACCAGGCGTGTCGAAGCGGCGCCCGGCATTCTCCTTTGTGTTGTCGAGATACATGATGGACAACAGCAAGCCGATGCAGCCGAGCGGCAGATTCAGGTAGAAGATCCAGCGCCACGACGAGTAGGTCGTGATGAAGCCGCCCAGCGGCGGCCCGATCACGGGCGCGACGAGCCCCGGCCAGGTAATGATGGCGATAGCGCGCATGAGGCCGTCCTTCGGCGTTGCGCGCAACACGGCGAGCCGGCCGACCGGCACCATCATGGCGCCGCCGATGCCTTGCAGCACGCGAGCGGCGGTGAATTCGGGCAGGCTCGTGGTCATGCCGCACAGCACCGACGCCGCGGTGAACACGGCGACCGCGCTGCTGAACACGGTCCGCAGGCCGAAGCGGTCGGCCGCCCAGCCACTGATCGGGATGAATACGGCGAGCGTCAGCAGATACGACGTGATGCCCAGGCTCAGATCGACCGGATGCACGCCGAACGAGCGCGCCATCTGCGGCAGCGCCGTGGCGATGATGGTGCCGTCAAGGTTCTCCATGAAAAAAGCGGCCGCAACCAGCATCACAATCAGTGAGCCGTGTCCTGGGTTGGGGCTCGGCGCGGGGGAAAGATTGGGGGCCTGCATCGGCGAGGATCTCCTGAACGTGGTTCGCTGGCGGATTGGCCGGGATTCGGGCCACAGCGTACGTGAGCTCCACCGCACAATCAATGGAATCAAAAGGGCTTTGGTTAGCGCAGATTACAAATGATTCGACTCGTCGAGACTCATGGCGGGTCCGAGACTTCAGGACAAATAGAGCAGGGCGCCTCGAAAAGCGGCCGCCGAAGTTCACGGGCCGCTAGGTGTTGTCGCGAGAGGTTGTTTTTGCAAAACGGCGTTGCGGGAAATCACAACGCCGCTTTTTTTAGGCCTGGCGAAACGTTGTGGATGCAGAATCGTTTCGTCTTTCGTCGTTAGAGAGTCGGGTTGGTCGGCGGGAATTCCCGTTAGTGTCCATGTCCCCCATGGCCGCCGCCACTGCTCCACGAACTGCCGCCGCCACCGCCGCCGTGCCAGCCACCGCCGCCGTGCCAGCCCCCGCCGTGCCCGCCACGCCAGTACCCGTGGCCCCCGTGGTAATAACAGCACGAGCCGCCCCAGCCGCCCCAGATGTTCACGGAGCCGTAAGCCGGTCCATACACGGGCCCGTAACCGTAGCCGTAGTAGCCCGGATAGTAAGGTTGCGCGTACGCGTAGTCGTATCCTGGCGCGACTACGCACCCGGTCAGACTCGCTGCCACAGCCACCAGAACGATTGATGCAATGCGCCTGCTCACGATTTTCTCCCTCGCATGAGATTGAGAAATACGGCGAGCCCCTGAGTTCAGCGGCATTTGTGTCCGCACATTACGGCGCGTCCGCGCGAGCCCGCTCGAATGTCATCTGCGCGGCAATCGAACGCCATAGGGCTGCGCGTTGCGGCAGTCTTCGAACGCCACCGGATCCATCGGCCTGTAACAGTTCGTTAAATTTTCGAAACGTAACTGTAGGGCGCGCTTGATACGTTCCCGTCAGACAATTTGCCTTTGAATCCAGTCGCACGCGTCGCGCCGAGGCTGGACGACGAAGAACGCACTTCCCATTGCCGGGCCGCTCGATGCGAAGCCCGCAAAACCTGGCCGTCAATGAAGCAAGATACACCGCCGGCAATCGCATCCGAAAGGCGCGCCGAAGGCGACGCGTGGGTCGATCGCGGCGAACTCCAGGCCGCACTCGAATGTTTCGAAGCAGCCCGCTCGCTCGATCCCACCGATGCCGTCAATCTCGAGCGCGTCGCCGCGACGCTCGCCGCGCTGAACCGCTTTCCTGAAGCCGTCGCCCGCTATTACGAAGCGATCGCATTCGCTCCGCGCAACGCCGATCTGCACCACGGTCTCGCCCGGTCGTTCGAGCAGATGCACCGGCCCGAGCAGGCGGTCGAGGCCTATCGCGAAGCAGTCCGGCTGAATCCGAACGCCGACGGCTCGCACAACAACCTGGCCAACTGCCTGCAGGTACTCGGCCGCTTCGACGAGTCGCACGAGGCCTATCGCCGCGCGATCGGGGCGGCCCCGCTGGTGCCGCTGTATTACCGCAATTTCGTGCAGTCCAAGCGCCTTGCCGCCGACGATCCGGTGTTCGTCGCGCTCGAGCAACTCGCGGGCGCGGCCGCTTTGTTTCCGCCCGCCGATCAGGCGGAGATTCACTTCGCGTATGGTCAGGCACTCTCCGATGTGGGCCGCGACGACGCGTCGTTCGAGTATTTTCTGAAGGCCAACGCGCAGTACCGGAGCGGCGTGCGTTACGACGAAGCCGCGTCGCTCGGCCTGTTCGCTCATCTGCCGGCGCTCCTCACTTCGGAAATGCTGGCGGCGAAGCGCGGGTTGGGCGATCCGTCGGCGGCGCCGATTTTTATCGTCGGCATGCCACGCTCCGGTTCGACGCTGATCGAACAGATCCTCGCGAGTCATCCGCAGGTGTTCGGCGCGGGGGAGCGCACGGAATTCGGCGAGGCGTTGGTGAATTTCGTCGGACGCGATGTGGGTGACCCGTTACGCATCGATATCGAAGCATTGGACAGTGTGAGCGCCATGCAATTGCGCCCGCTCGGCGCCGACTATTTGCGACACATGGTCACGGCACTGCCGGAACTGCGGGACGCGAATCCGGCCTATACACGTTTCACCGACAAATACCCGTTCAATTTCATCAATGTCGGGCTGATCCATCTGGCGTTGCCGAATGCGCGCTTCGTTCATAGCACCCGCTCGCCACTGCAAAGCTGCCTGTCGATTTTCTCGCGAATCTTCCACGATGTGCCATTCGGCTACGATCTGGGTGAACTGGGCCGATACTATCGCGCGTACGACGCGTTGATGGCACATTGGCGACAGGTGTTACCCGAGGGCACGATGATCGAAATCAATTACGAAGAACTGGTCGAAGACTTCGAGGGCAATGTCCGGCGCCTGCTCGCGCATTGCGGGCTTGAGTGGGACGAGCGCTGTCTGTCGTTTCATCGGACTGTGCGGCAGGTCAGTACGGCAAGCGCGGCGCAGGTGCGCCGGCCGCTCTACAAGACGTCGGTGCGGCGCTGGCAGCCGCGGGCCGCGCTGCTGCAACCCTTGCTCGACGGGCTGGGGCCTGAACTGGCGCCCGCTGACGGCTTCGGCGCGCGCGAGCAGGCGCCGCTTGCAGAGGCCAACGCGGCCAATGCGGCTGACACGACGAGCACGGCCGCGAGGCCCGACAGGGCGGATCGGGCGAATAAGGCGGATAAGGCGGATAAGGCGGATAAGGCGGATAAGGCGGATAAGGCGGATAAGGCAGATAGGGCGGATAGGGCGGCCACCGGCACGGAGCGCAAATCATGAGCGCGACCCGTGGCGCTGTCATCTGGATGACCGGCTTGTCCGGCGCCGGTAAATCGACCGTGGCCGGCGCGTTGCACCAGCGTCTGAAAGAAGCGGGGCATGCGTCGATCGTGCTCGACGGCGACGTGCTGCGGCGCGGCCTGACCGCCGACCTCGGCTTCACGCCCGAAGACCGCGCCGAGAATCTGCGGCGGGTCGCGCATGTCGCGGCGCTGTTCATGCAGCAGGGCTTCATCGCGATTGCCGCGGTGATTTCGCCCGAGCATCGGCATCGGCGCATGGCGCGCGAGATCGTGGGCGAGGGTTTTGTCGAAGTGTTCGTGAATGCGCCGCTGGCGGTGTGCGAAGCACGCGATGTCAAAGGCCTGTACGCGCGGGCGCGGCGCGGCGAGATTCCCCATTTCACCGGGGTTTCCGGACCCTTCGACATGCCGCTCGAGCCGGATGTCACGATCGAAACCGATCGGTTGCCGCTGGAGCAGGCAGTGGCGCGGCTGGTGGCGCATCTCACCGCGATGGGTTGCTTGCCCAGCGAAAGCGGGGGCGGCGGGCCTCGTCGCGTGGAATAGCCGGCGCGAGGCGGGTGTTTTTTGTCCGCGCAGAATATCCGCCAGGCGCCGCGCTCAGCGCGTGCTTTAGCGCTTGATTCAGCGCTTGATTCAGCGCTTGCGTAGCGGTTCGATCAGCGACGACAAGCCGTTGTGATCGATCTCGTGCATCAAAGCCAACAGACGGCCGATTTCGCCCGGCGGAAAGCCCTGACTCGCAAACCAGTTCAGATAGTGGCCCGGTAGGTCCGCGATCAGCCGGCCTTTGTATTTGCCGTAAGGCATCACGCGTGTGACCAGCAGTTCGAGGTGTTCGGGATTCATCGCAGATGGGCCGGCGGAGACAATCGGTCAGGGCGGCGAAGTACGCCGCGCCCGTAGCAACAGCATTTTAGCCGCGCTGCAGGCATTGCGCCGGCATGGTAACGTCACGCGCTTTCCGTTCACATCTTCAACAGGACAAGTTCAATGGAATACCGCAGACTCGGCAACTCGGACGTGCAGGTGAGCCTGATCGGTCTCGGCACCATGACATGGGGCGAGCAGAATACCGAGCAGGAAGCACACGCACAGATCGATTACGCGCTCGACCATGGCGTCAATCTGCTCGACGCCGCGGAAATGTACCCGGTGCCGCCGCGCCCTGAAACGCAAGGTTCGACCGAGCGTTACATCGGTACGTGGATCGCCCGGCACCGCGGCGCGCGCGAGAAGATCGTGCTGGCCACCAAGATCGCCGGCCCCGCGCGTCAACCGCACAATCCGCGCCATATTCGCGGCGAGGGCAACCAGTTCGACCGCAAGAACCTGACCGAAGCGCTGAACGACAGCCTCAAGCGCCTGCAAACGGACTACGTCGATCTGTATCAGTTGCACTGGCCGGATCGCAGCACGATGACCTTCGGCCGTCCCGCCTATCCGTGGGTCGACGACGCGTACACGGTGCCGATCGAAGAAACGCTGTCGGTGCTCGCCGAGTTCGTCAAGGCAGGCAAGATTCGCCATATCGGCGTGTCGAACGAAACGCCATGGGGTGTCGCGCAGTTTCTGCGCGCGGCGGAAAAGCTCGGCTTGCCGCGCATCGTCAGTATCCAGAATCCGTATAGCCTGTTGAACCGTACTTACGAAGTGGGGTTGTCCGAATACGCGCATCGCGACAATATCGGCCTGCTTGCGTATTCGCCGCTGGCCTTCGGCTGGCTGTCGGGCAAGTATGAAGGCGGCGCACGCCCGGCAGGCGCCCGCATCTCGCTGTTCGAACGCTTTCAGCGCTACAGCAAGCCGCAAGCGGTTCAGGCAACCACGCGCTATGTGGAACTGGCCAAGCGTCACGGTTTGTCGCCCGCGCAATTCGCGCTGGCCTTCGTCAATAGCCGGCCGTTCTTGACGAGCAATCTGATCGGCGCCACGTCGCTCGAGCAACTGAAGGAAAACATCGCCAGCGCCGAGGTGAAACTCTCGCCGGAAGTGCTCGCGGAGATCGACAAGCTGCATGAGTTGCAGCCGAATCCGGCGCCTTGAGGCGGCTTAAGTCTCATTGAGTCGGCGCGAGTTTGATTGAGTAGTGTCCCGGCATTGTTTATGAAGGGCTGCGAACGGCAACCGCTGAGAATCAGTGTAGGGCCATGAATCGTTGCTGTTCAGACATCCGCTTTCGAGTTGCGGACAGAATCAGGCTGGTGCGCACCGGCGGCCACAGTTTCACCGCTTGGCCCGGACTCGTCCGATAACTTCTCGTCCGCACAGAACTCGCTGGGTGAGGTTCCGAGTTCGCGCCGGAACATGTCGCTGAAACTGCTCGGCCGATAGCCAAGCGCGCGAGCCACTGCGCTCACGGACTGGCCCTCGGCCAGCTTCGAAACCGCAATCGCCAGTTGAACCTGGCGCCGCCATTCGGCAAAGCCAATACCGAGCGAGCGCGAAAACAGACGCGCGAGGGTTCTGACGCTCGCGCCGACCGAGGCTGCATGTTGCTCGAAGCTGATATCCACCGATGGGTTTTCGATTACCGCGCGGCACAGCACATCCAGTCTGCGGTCCGACTCGTCGGGCAACGGAATCCGCAGCGAATAACGGTTCGCATGTCCCAGTTCGAGTGCAACGAGGCGGTACGCTACTTCGAGGTACTCCTGGTTTCTTTCGGCTTCCCGTTCGGCAATGGTGGTGATGAGTTCGCGAAGGAGACCATTGATTTCGAAAACGTCGGGCTGCCTGCTCAGATGCGGAACGTCACTTTCGCGAAGGTACAGGTTACGCATCTCGACAGCACTCATCATGCGGATGGAGTGCACCGTATCCGGAGGTAACCATACTGCACGCTGAGGCGGCACGACCAGCGCTTGGCGGCCGACTTCGACCCACATGACACCGGCTACCGCGTAAAGCACTTGTGCCCAGTCGTGCGCGTGTGGGTCGATACGCAGTCCCCGCGGGTAGGGTCTCGCCAACGATTTGCCGCGGCCAAAATCATCGGACAGATCAGGCGGTGCTGCTTTGGACATAGTCGTCGATCCACGTGTTGTTGCGCGAAAGGGTAGTGCGAGGCGGCCCGTAAAGCAATGTTAGCCAGTTCGATCAGGCGGCGGATGCGCGAGAGGTTACGGCAGGCTCGCTTCGGCCGGTTCGCGAAAGGGTGTTGCCCGAGCCTGGTACGACGATTCGTCAGCTGATCGACATTACCTGCGCGCTCGAAGGTGTGCTGCTCGAGCCCGATCTCACCTGCAACCATAGCGGCGCGATGTACCGCTATGCTCAGAAATCCGGGGCGGTCATGTTTACAGGGTTGCTGTCGGTGCGGGACCGTTACCTTGACGACGGCTTCGTTGCGATACCGTTTGTGCATCCGCAGATGCGCCAGCGCAGCATTCCGGTGCAGACAATGGCTGGACGGGAACTGCCGCGGTCGGTGAAGGCGTTCCGCGACCATCTGATCGGGGAGATCGGCGGCGCGAAGTCCGCGGATGCTGCGGCGCCGAAGGCCACCCGAAGGCGTGGCAAGACGCATTGAAAGGCAAATCTCCCTGCCGGAGCGCGAATCACGACCTAAACTGTGGGGACGGCGCGGGCTGGTCGGCTTCTGCTGCGGGGCTGGTGCTGCTGTGGCTCATACCAGTGGTAGGATTCAGCCCGAAAAATGGCGGGCGGTACGCGATGATTGGGCGTGCCGTCCACCGTCCATAACAGAGCGATAGGACTCAGGACATCGAATGGCGCAACAAAAAACAAACCCAAAACTTGAGCAGGCGCTCACGCGCGGAGATCTTGCAATTCGCCAGGCCAACTCGGCGCGGGCGACAGCGTTGCTGCGCGCGTTAGGCAAGATGATCGTCGACGCGTCGGCGACGATCGGCGTGGAGGCATTCACGCTGATTCCGGACGGCGACAAGATTTACGATCCCACCGACGGGCTGTGGCCGCAGGAGTTGCAGGTTTCGCTCGACGGTCCTGTCGAGGAAGCGGATCCGGACGAGGTTCGGACTGTGCGGTTGATTGCCGATGATCCTGGTACGGTGTTCAGGGTTGAATGGCAGCGGGCTGATGGGAAGATCGGGCGTCAGGATGGGGGGCCGTTTGCAACGGTGGCTTTCATTTCCGATGTGGATATTCCGTGGACGGATGAAGAGGATTGAAGTTGAAGTTGCGCGGGGCGCTGGGGTTTGGGTGGTTGCCTACGGCGTTGGACTTTGATTGATCTGACTTCTTGGACTTTGTCTGAACTGGATTTTTGGCCTTTCCTTGAAGTGATGTTGGTCTATTAGCGTTGCCCCTGTGCGGGGCGGCACTTACTTTCTTT
>NZ_JAXDPY010000428.1:0-22804 GCF_034668105.1 Paraburkholderia sp.
GCATGGACGCCACCGGCGGCCCGTTCGCCAAGCAAGCCAAGCAGCTCGGCCTGCGCGCGAAGGTGCTGGCTGGCGACGGCGTGTGTACGGATAAGCTGTCGGATCTGGCTGGCGACGCAACCGACAACATCGTCTGCTCGGAAGCCGGTATGGCGCTCGAGAAGATGGCTGGCGGCCCGGCGTTCCTCGCCAAGTATCAGAAGCGTTTCGGTCAGCCGATCCAGATTTACGCTCCGTTCACGTATGACGCTGTGTACATCATCGTCGACGCTATGAAGCGTGCGAACTCGACCGACCCGGCGAAGATCCTGGCAGCCATGCCGGCGACCGACTACAAGGGTGTGATCGGCGAAACCACGTTCGACTCGAAGGGCGACCTTCAACACGGCGTGATCTCGCTGTACAACTACAAGGGCGGCAAGAAGACGCTGCTCGACGTAGTGAAGATGTAAAAACCGCATGACCGAAGACAGCTTGGGTTGTCTTCGATCAAGCAGTTAAAAGGCACGCGCGCCGCAAGGCTCGCGTGCCTTTTCTTTTGTGCATCTGCGTGCGAGGCTTGCGGGTTTGAGAACTTCGTCTGGAGAACACCGTGACCACTGAGATCCGTTCGATCGATAATGGCTGGCGCCGCTGGATTGCCGAGAATCTGCTGCTCGACGCACCGCCGCCCGCAGTGCACGGTGCGCTGGTCGGACACGGGTTCGACCCTGCCGAGGCGGTGCGCGAAATCGAGGCAGCGCTCGCGAGTCCTTACTTTGAGGGCGCGGCGCGCTTGCGCAATCGTTTGCGCAAGCGTGAATGGATATTGTCGGTGTACGGCACGCTCAATCGCATGCGCACGCAAAGCGGCGCGATCGAAAGACGCGAGCGTCTTTCGCGTGACGAGTTCTTTGAGCAGTACTACTTTCAGAACCGGCCGGTCATCATCACCGGCGCTTTCGATTTCTGGCCGGCGCGCACGCAGTGGCGTTTCGATTACTTTCGCGAGCGTTGCGGTGACTGCGAAGTGGAGGTGCAGTTCGGTCGCGAGTCGGATGCGAATTATGAAATCAATCAACCGAAGCTCAAGCGGATGATGCGCTTTGCCTATTATGTCGATCTCGTCGAGCGCAGCGGCCCGACAAACGATTTCTACATGACCGCCAATAACACCTCGCACAATCGCGCGACACTCGCTGCGTTATGGCCCGATGTGCCGACTATCGGCGAATATCTCGACCCCGGATCGCCCGACACCGGCTTTTTCTGGATGGGGCCCGCTGGAACGAAGACGCCGTTTCATCATGATCTGACCAATAACTTCATGGCGCAGATCATCGGCCGCAAGCGGATCAAGATGGTGCCATTGTCCGATACGCCTCATATGGCGAACTATCTGCATTGCTTTTCGCAGGTAGATGGCAGCGCGATCGACTACGAGCGTTTCCCGTCGATGCGCGAGGCGCATTTGATCGAATGCACGCTGGCGCCCGGTGAATTGCTGTTTCTGCCGATCGGCTGGTGGCACTACGTGGAAGGACTCGATGCATCGGTGACGATGACGTACACCAATTTTCTTCAGCGTAACGACTTCTCGCGCAATTACGTCACGTATCACGAGCTTTAATAAGCAGATCGATGCGTGGCGCTTCCAGTTCTGTCTCTCGTTGCGGCGATAAAAAACGGCGAGCCGGTTGAGCCGGCTCGCCACTCCCTTCGGCGTTTGTTTGTCGCGCCTTTATTTGCTGTCGTTATTGGTGTTCGTCACTTCTTCGCCGCCAGACCGCTTAGACCGCCGAGCAGGCCGCCGCCCGTCGAGCCGCCTGCCGAGCTCGCCGTACTGGTCAATGCGCCGGTGACGGTGCCCAGCAGGCCGGTGATCGGCGCAAGCGGGCTGCTGGCACCGCTGGTGCCACCCGGACCCGTAGCCGACCCGAGCGTGCCTGTCAGCGACGACACCGCCGACGCCACCGGTGCAAGCGGGTTGCCCGAACTGCTACCGCCGCTGATACCGCCGAGACTGCCGGTCACCGTGCTGAGGACGCCTGTCAGCGGTGCAAGGGGGTTGCCCGAACCGCTACCGCCGATGCCGCCGAGACTGCCGGTCACCGTGCTGAGGACGCCGTTGAGCGGTGCAAGCGGGTTGCCCGAGTTGCTACCGCCGATACCGCCGGTCACTGTGCCGAGGATGCCGGTGAGCGGTGCAAGCGGGTTGCCCGAACCGCTACCGCCGCCGATACCGCCAAGGCCACCGGTCACCATGCCGAGGATGCTAGTCAATGGCGCAAGCGGACTGCCCGAGCCACTGCCGCCCGGATTCAGAATGCCCGTGAGGCCGCCGAGCGGGTTGCCGCTGCTCGAACCGCCCGCAGTCAGCAGGCCGCCGGCGGAGGTGACGGTATCGCCGAGTTTGGTCACGACATTGCCGAGGTTCTGGCCGATCGGATTGCCGGTCGCGCTGCCGACCGTGCTGCCCGCGCTGTCGAGGCCATGACCGATGGTCGACAGCAGACCATTCAGCGGTGCACCGAGACCGGTCGTGTCGCCGACGGTTTGGGTCGTTTGGGCGAGCGTGCTTGTGATCGGCGTGATCGCGGTGCTGACAGTTTGCGTGACTTGCTGGATGGGGCCGTTCGTCAGTTGCGAGCTGAGTTGCGTGCCAAGGCCGCTGACTGCGTTGCCGACCGTCGAGACAGCGCTGCCGAGTGGCGTGGTCAGCGGACTGAGCGGCGCGGTCGGGCCGCTGCCGAGACTCGTCACCAGTTGACCGGCGCTGTTGACGGCTTGCCCTGCGTCGGAAACCAGGTTGCCGCTGCTTGCCAGCGTCGTGCCGAGCGGATCTTTGGAATTGCCGAGCTGGCCGAGGCCGCTCGCCGCACCTGTACCGATTGCAGTGACGCCGGCGCCGAGATTCGAGACGACGTTGCCGAGGGCGGTGGTGCTGGCCGGGTTCGCGCCGGGAATCGGCGTGAGACCGATCTGGCTGCCGACCGCGGAGACCGTTTGACCGGCTGCGGTGACCACATTGCCGGTGTTCTGGACGACCACACCGATCGGATTGGCGCTGGTTGGGGTTGGTGTGGGCGTCGGCGTCGGAGTGGGCGTCGGTGTCGGAGTAGGGGTCGGCGTGGGTGTCGGACTAGGCGTCGGCGTTGGAGTAGGAGTCGGCGTGCCGCCGCCTCCGCCGCTACCTAAACCAGGTCTGGTCAACGTGCTTCCGCATCCGGTCAGCAAGATCATCGACGACACGCACATGGCGATCGCCGACAGTTTGAAATTGCGATTCATGGTCCGCTCCCCCGTAATTTAGAAAATGCTGGGAGCTAACTGCAAGGCCTATGCCATCTGCGTATGAGCGGCAAAATAGCGAAATAAGTGTTTGTTAATCAATGGGTTGCGCGTTACCGCCCGAGGCGGTGAAAGGGCTGATCCCGCCGATGTGGCGAGGAACACATCAGCGTGCAGCCCTCGCGTAACGTAACGTAAGGTTGTGGGTTTTCGTATGGCAGGGCGCCCGTCGATGCAACAGCAGCGCGCGTCTGCGTCAGATCTTCAAACGCCGCAGCACCTTCGGACCCGCCATCGCGATCGCCGCCGCGCACACGGCCACCACGGACAAGCCGATCGGCAAACTGGTCACCTGCGTCACCGCACCGATAATCACCGGGCCAAGCAGCAGCCCGAAGTACGCCAGCCCGGCGACATGCGCGAGCCCTTCGGCCGCATGAATACCCTTGACGCTCGCCGCTGCCGCGAACAGCACGGGCATCATGTTCGCGAGCCCGAGGCCCATGAGCGTGAAGCCAATCAGCGCGGCGACCGGATGCGGCAGCAGCAGTGCGCCGACCATTCCCGCACAGGCAAGCGATGCGCTTGCCATCACCAGTTGCGGTGCGCCGAAGCGGGCACGCACGGCGTCGCCGGCGAAACGTGCCGCCGCCATGCCGCCTGAAAACGCCGCGTAGGCCGCGCTCGCGAGGGCAGGCGTGGACAGCACGACGTCGCGCATATAAACGGTAGCCCAGTCGTACATCGCGCCTTCGGCGATCAGCGCGACAAGTGCCATCGCGCCGAGCGCCCACAAGGCAGGCGATCGCCAGCGGTTTGCGCGGGGTGTGGCCGCGTCGGGATGTTCGGCATGCGGCACGTGAGGCAGTACGGAAGGACAGGCGGCGATCAGCACCAGCGCGCTGACTGCCGCAGCCAATGCGAGATGCAGCGCCGGCGCCATGCCACGCGCCAACAAGGCGCCGCCCGCCGCCGCGCCGAACATGCCGCCGACGCTGAACATGCCGTGCAGTGACGACATGATCGGCTTGCCGAGCGCCTTCTCGACAGCGCTGGCTTCCGCGTTCATCGCGACGTCGAGCGTAGCCATGCCCGCGCCGAAGACGGCCAGTACGATCAGCAGCATCCAGTAAGCCGGCACGATCAGGATCAGCGCCGCACACACGGTCATGACCAGACCGCCCGTCAGGCAGGCGCGGCGCGTGCCGACCCGCGCGATCCACGAAGCATTCGCCGCCATGGCGCCGATCGAGCCACCGGCCACGGCCAGCAGCGCGAACGATAACAGCGCCGCGTTCAGATGGAAGCGGTCGCGCACGGTGGGCACATGCACGCCCCACGACGCGTACATCATGCCGGCGATGAAGAACACCGCCATCGTGGCAATGCGGGCACGCTTCCGTGCGGTGTCGGAGAGATCGCGATGGGCGGCGGGGAGGGTGGCGAATTCGGAGGAACGATCGGACACTGAGATCTCGTGGGAGAGCGAACGCGGGGGAAAGCGCGTTGAAAGCGGAATTTTCGATTCTAACGAAGCGCGCTGTCTTATGCTTGGCGCGAATGGGCCCAGCGCCTACGATTGTTCGGCTGCACGCGAAAGAGGCGGGGCGGCTCGACGGCGGTGTGCCGCGCTGTCGCCGCGGTGTTGCTGATTCAACCGCGAGCTTGTGGTCTGTCTTGTCTTAGATATTGGTGTTGCTATCGCGGCCCGGCATCCGCCGCTCATCCATCGAGGAACGCGCACTTGAATATTCCCGCTCACGCTCCGCTGCATCTGCTTCATGGTGCCGCTATCGGTACGCTCGCAACTCACGCGCGTCAGCCAGAGGGTTTTCCTTATCCTTCGGTGCTGCCGTTCGCACCGGACCCGCAGCATCGCCCGACGATCCTCGTGAGTCGGCTCGCCGAGCATACGCACAATCTGCACGCCGACCCGCGGGCCGGCTTTCTGGTAGTCGACGCACCGGATGGCGACGTATTGAGCGGCCAGCGCGCTACCTTGCTCGGCACGTTCGAACCGGTCGACTCGAGTCCCGACGTCGTGCAGCGCTATTTGCGCTATCACCCGGACGCGGAACGATACCTGGTGCTCGGCGATTTCACCTTCTGGACCATGAGACTCGAGCGGTTGCGCTACATCGGCGGCTTCGGCGCGATGGGCTGGCTCAGCGGCGCCGAGCTCGATCCATTGCCGTCACTCGGCGTCGAAGAAGAAAACACATTGCTTGGACACTTCGCCGCACCTTCCTCCGGCACCAGGAAACTGGAACTGCTCGGCGTCGATCGATATGGTGCCGATCTGAAGGTAGACGGCGCGCGCACCCGTTTTGCCTTCGATGACGCCAAACTCAATAGCGAAACCTTGCGTGCCGCGCTCGAGGAGTGCGTCCAGCGCTACGCTAATTAAGTCTGGATTGCTGTTTCGGGAAAACACTCATGCCGCAATAACAGTGAGAGCAGCTGTCCGAATATGCTCCGAGGTTTCATCTTGAAGCTTTCATGGGATGAAATGTTGGCGGCCGCTTTCTATCTTAAATTTCATTTTTTGATAGTTAATTTTGCAATTACTGATCCGCGACCCCGGTTTTCAGCAAAATACGAAATTATTCGGTGAAAGGGTTGGACGTAACATCGGGCCTGCCAGAAATTTTTTGAAACGAATTGAGATTAATTTTACGAAGGCGCTTTTGTAGTCTTTCTATTTTGTGTTAGTCTCGCCATCAAATTCCGAGGCATGAACACCTTCAAAGGGCAAGCTGGCTTAAGACTGGCAGTCATTTATCTAAACCACAAAGGGAACCTATGTCGTCCTACAAGGAACTACTCGCACAGCGCGAGAAGCTCGAAAAGCAGATCGAAGAAGCAAAGTCGCGCGAATACGCAGAAGTGTTGAATGAGATCAAGCAGAAAATGGCCGATTACGGCATTTCGCTGACTGAACTCGGCGGCGGCCGTGGTGCCAAGGCTGCTAAGGCCGGTCGTCCGCGTGCAGGCGTCGCACCGAAGTATCGTGACCCGGATAGTGGCAGCACCTGGTCGGGCCGCGGTAAGCCGCCGCGCTGGATCGCAGGTCTGGATCGCGAGAAGTTTCTGATCCAGAAGTAATACCAATAGGCTCAATCAGGGGCGCTGATAGCGTCCGCTGGTGCCTGAAAAAGCCGCGTACCGTCCAGGGCGCGGTTTTTTTATTTGTCTATGCAAATTGCGGTGACGCTTTGTCGCACGCGCGCCATGAAACTGGAGCGCGAGTACCTTGTTTGGATAAGAGGATGATTTGAAAGGATTTTTTGTAGACTACTCCGCGTATATCAAGATGCGCTGGGGAGAACGCAAGCATTGAACTATTCACTTCGTTTCTCAGCGATGTCTTTCACCGCTGCCGTCCAGTTCGTCAAGAAACATCACGTCGCGTGAAAAAGTACTTTTGTCAGTATTGTGCTCAACACGTTGCTGATGGGACTACAAATCGTCATTGGCGTGTTTACCCATTCGCCGGCGTTCATCACCGACGATATCAATTCGTAAGCTGATCTAATTCCGATTTTGTCGTGCTAATCGCTAATCGGCATAGCGGCGCCAAGCCCGACGCGGATCATATTTCCGGACATTGTCACTTTGAAACAGTTGCTTCATTATTTTAAGGCGCGCCGCTGATTGTGGTTCGCGTTGGTATGTTGTGGCCGAACGGGCGTCACAGCTTCTCAGTGTCGCCGCGCCGGCATCAAGGCATCTATCCCGCACTAAACCCCCGGCTTCAATGCGCGCGGCATTACAGCGGCAATTGCGTATCGAACTTGATTTCGCGCAGCACCACGCTCGTGCGCACTTGTGCGACGGCGGGAATCTTGAAGATGCGTTCGTGCAGAAAGCTGTCGTACGCCTTGATGTCCGGTGCGACGATCTTGAGGATGTAGTCGGATTCGCCGGTCGTGCTGTAGCACTCGGTGACCTCCGGGCAGGTGGCGATCTCCCGCTCGAACTGTTCGACTCCGCCCTCGGTGTGGCGAGTGAGGTGGATATGCGCGAGCGCGCAGACATGTAGCCCCAGCTTTTCGCGATCCAGCAACGCCGTGTAGCGCTGGATTACCCCGGATTGCTCCATATCCTTGATGCGGCGCCAGCATGGGGTGCTCGACAGGCCGACCTGGTCGGAAATCTCTTGCACGGACCGGCGTGCGTCCAACTGCAGCAGGCGCAGGATTTTTTGAGAGAACGTATCGAGTGTCAACTGCGCCTCCGTTGGCGTCGCCTTATCAACGCATGGTAGAGGGCGCGAAAACGAAACGCAATGTAAAACGGCCCCGGCGAGGGAATTTACCTAATTTGCCGGTTCCTCGGTGGTGTTTTGTCCTGAGCCGTCCCCATCTTTACCGGCCGCCAGCGTGGCCGCCTGAACAGCGCGCAGGTCCTTGAGCATGTTGCAGAAAAGCGCGCCCTGTTCGATCGCGTCGTCCAGTGCGACATGCGTGTGCGGATGTTCGTCGAACCAGTGCTTCGGGAAACGTGGCTTGATGTTCTTGCGGTACGGCAGGCCGGTTAATGCGAAGGCCAGTGTCTTGATATCGAGCGCCGACCACGAAAACGGGCAGCGACCGACAAACCGCATCATGTACCAGAACATATAGGTGAAGTCGAAACCCGCCGGCATCGCCACGAACACCGGCTTGCCGGGCAATGCCTCGACCCATTCGACATAGGCCGTCAACGCGGCTTGCGGATCTTGCAAATCCTTGCGGCAGGCTTCCCATGCTTCCGGCTGCGTCTTCCACCACGCTTCCTGCACGGGATGCGGCTTGGCGCCGTCGAGCAATTCCAGATTCGCGGAGAAGGTGGCGATGAGCTGCTTGTCTTCCGTGTAGGCGGCGGAGGCGAAACTGAGCATTGAATGCGGACCGGGAATCGGACCGTCTGCTTCCACATCGGTGCTCACATAGATTTCGCTGCTCATGCTTCCACCCCATCGGCGACATACGGATTCGTGCGACGTTCGGCACCGAACGTCGAGGTCGGACCGTGGCCGGGAACGAAGGTGACGTCGTCGCCGAGCGGCCAGAGCTTTTCGCGAATAGCGCGCACCAGATCGGCGTGATTGCCGCGCGGAAAATCCGTGCGTCCGATCGACCCGGCGAACAGCACGTCGCCCACCAGCGCCAGCCGATGCGCGCGGCTGAAGAACACCACATGACCCGGCGTATGGCCGGGGCAGTGGTAGACCTCGAGCGTTTCGTCGCCGAACTTCACGGTTTCGCCGTCTTGCAGCCAGCGGTCCGGCTCAAACGCCTCGGCGGCAGGAAAGCCGAAGCGGGTGCTTTGGTCCGGCAGCTTGTCGAGCCAGAAGCGCTCGTCGGGATGCGGACCTTCGATCGGCACGCCGTAATGCGTGGCGAGCGTCTTCGCGCCGGCACAGTGATCGACGTGGCCATGCGTGAGGAACACTTTTTCGACCGTCACGTTCTGGCGCGCGATTTCGCCCTGGATGACATCCAGGTCGCCGCCCGGATCGACGACGGCCGCGCGTCCAGTGGCCTCGCAAACGAGCAGCGAGCTGTTTTGCTGGAACGGCGTGACGGGGATCAAGGTGACTTTCATGGCTGACGGCGCCGCTGGAAAAACGTTGATTGTACCGGCGTCTCGTCGACGCTCGTTGAGGGCGCTAAAGCCCCGCAGTAGCGCGCTTTCAGCCGCCCATTTTTGCAGCAGGCGTGAAAATTCATCAAGGTTTTCAGGCGCTTGTCATCCCAAAAATTTCTTTTGGGTATAATGCACTCCATGCACAAGAAATTGTGCATGCCACACGGCGATGCGTCCCCATCAAAAATGGGCACGCGAATCGCCACTCAAGTATGGGCTGTCGTGCTTTATCGGCGGCCATCAGGTATCGATGCATTCGATGCACACGTCTTACCCAGCCAGGCGCCGCGCGCCTGCAACGGACTTAAATGCCGTGACGCTGGGTGGGGCCTACGCCGCTGTTCCTGTGCGCTGAGTTTCGCGCGCAAGAACGTGTTTGCCACGTTCGATGGCGGCATGTGGGGTCTGGTCAGGCTGCCGGGGACAGGTTGCGCCAGACGTGAAAATTAACCGTGCGGTAGCGGCTGGGTGAGCCGCGTCCGGGCTTTGACGTACTGCGCTCGTCTGCGCGGCGCGTTGTCGTCCATTGCCGCCGGAGTCGCAGGCAACACGCTCAACTTTTCGCGTGATGCGGCTCGACAATTTGATTGCACGTCTTATGAAAACTCGGTTATCCCGTGGTCTGGGGACTCTTTTTGCCTTTTTTGTGCTGGCCGGTTGCGCCACGCCTCCGGGGGCTGGCAACACCTCCGCAAGCGATGTGCCACTCAGCACGAAAAATGCGCAGGCAGGCTCCTTCGGCCCACTCGCTTTTGGTAGCGCGCCGGCTTCCGACGCAGCCGCCACGAGCACGCCGCTGGCCGACGCCAAGCCGCTCACTGACGAAGGTTCGAGCATTTCGGACTTTCAGCAGACCGGCCGCGCCTCATGGTACGGCCGCGGTTTCCATGGCCGCCGCACCGCCAATGGCGAGCGCTACGACATGCACGCGCTGACTGCGGCACATCGTACGTTGCCGCTCGGCTCGTATGTGCGCGTGACCAATCCGGCTACGTCGCGCTCGGTGATCGTCCGCATCAACGACCGTGGCCCATATGCGCGTGGCCGCGTGATCGACCTCTCCATGGCCGCTGCAAGCGCGCTCGACATGCGCCATGCCGGTACCGCGCGCGTGACGATCGAAGGTTTGTCACCGCAGGAAGCACGCGCGGAGCTTAACGAAACGCTGGCGTCGAACTCAGGGTCGACCGCGGAGAAGTGATGTAACGGCCGCGGGCGCGCTGCAGGCGCGTGCGTGACGCCCGGCTGCACGGAGGCAACGCATACCGTGTTCGCTGCAAGATGAAGGGCCGTGTTGTGAATGGCACCCCAAAAGTTGGATATCGATCCAGCCCTCGGGGTGTTTTTCATGGCGCGGCCTTTTTTTGTTCATCTGCGGCGGTTGGACGCAGCTCGTGCATTTCTTGCTGCCGCAGATCACCGCCCGGTTTATTCCTCGCCTTTCTTCAGCGCTAAAGCGCGCGTATACAGTGCGTTGCGCGAAGCGCCCGTGAGGGTCGCCGCAACTTTTGCCGCGCTGCTCACCGTCAACTCTTCCAGCAGGATGCCCAGCAACGCGTCGTGATCGTGTTCGCCGACGGCCGCCGGCTGCGCGCCTTCCACCACCAGTACGAATTCACCGCGTTGCCGGTTCGGATCGGCGGCGAGCCACGTTGGCCCTTCGGCCAGGGTGCCGCGGTGCAACGCTTCATGTAACTTCGTCAATTCGCGCGCGATCAGCAGCTTGCGTTCGCCGCCGAATGCGTCGGCCAATGCCTGCACCGTTTCTACGATCCGATGTGGCGCTTCGTAGAACACCATCGCATGCGGATGGCTCGCGAGCGGCTGCAATGCCGCGGCGCGTGCCTTTGCCTTCGGCGGCAGGAAGCCGAGGAACGAGAACGTCGCGACCCAGTCGCCGGCTGCGCTCAACGCTGTCGCGAGCGCGCTGGCACCAGGCAGCGGAATGACTGGAAAACCGGCTTCGCGCACCGCGTCGACGAGTTTCGCGCCGGGGTCCGAGATGCCGGGTGTGCCCGCATCGGAGACGTAGGCCACGCGTTCGCCCGCTTGCAGATGCTCGATCACGCGCAGCGCCGCAGCGCGCTCGTTGTGTTGATGAACTGCGACGAGCGGCTTCGAGATGCCATAGCGCGCGAGCAGTTGGCCCGTGTTGCGTGTGTCTTCGGCGGCGATCCGGTCCACCAGTCCGAGCACATGCAACGCGCGCAGCGTCACGTCGGCGATGTTGCCGATGGGCGTGGCCACCACATACAGCGCGGCGGCAGGGTACTGCTGCCCTTGCGCGAGTTCGGAGAGAGGAGTCATGAGGCAGAAGACGCAGACAGACAGAACGAGGCCGCCATTGTGCCATGCAGCGGCACGCGAACCGGGCGGGATGCGGCCACCCGGCCCGCCGCACAACTTTTCAGGAGCAACCGGGTCCAAACTCGTCGGCGCGGCTTTCGAGGCGCGTGCGATGGAATTTTTGCAGCGGCAGCGTTTGCGCTTCGTCGCGCGCAATGTGCTGTGCCGTGGCGGTGAAATCGATCTGGTGATGCGCGACCGTGACGGCGCGCTGGTGTTCGTGGAAGTGCGAGCGCGTGCACAGAAGTGTTATGGCGGCGCGGCGGCGAGCATCGGCTGGCAAAAGAAGCAGCGCATCGTGCGGGCCGCGCGCCATTATCTGGCGACCCGCAGCAGGCACTCGCATGATGAGCCTGCGTGCCGTTTCGATGTGATCGCGTTCGAAGCGGGCCGGCTCGTGTGGCTGCGCGACGCATTTCGCGCCGACGAAGTCTGAGGCGACGCGCGGAGAACAGGCATGAGTGCGATAAACTTGCGCTCGCGTGCGGGCCTCGTGAACCACGCCGGCATACAGGACGCAGTAAGGAAGCAGCGCACTTCGCCATGTATTCTGCGCGCTCATACTGTGTTGCCGGGATGGTTCGTCGGAGCGGCACGACCTTGCAATACGTCTTCACAACACGGCCGCGCACTGCGGTTCCTTCGCGGTAGAAAATAGAGACTCGATGTCAGTCGAACGCATTCAACAACACTTCCGCGACAGCGCGGCAGTCAAACTCGAAGCCCTCGAAACCCTGTCGGTGCCGATCGCCGCCGCGATCGATACGATGTTCGCCGCGCTCGCCAACGGCAGTCGCATTCTGGCGTGTGGCAATGGCGGCTCGGCGGGCGACGCGCAACATTTCGCGGCCGAACTGATCGGCCGCTTCGAGCGTGAGCGCCCGGGTTTGCCGGCGATCGCGCTAACCACCGACACGTCCGTGCTCACCGCCATCGCCAACGACTACTCGTTCGAGCAGATTTTTTCAAAGCAGGTGTGGGCGCTCGGTCAGACGGGCGACGTGCTGCTCGCCATCACCACGTCGGGCAACTCCGCCAATGTGCTGGCCGCGATCGAAGCCGCGCACGAGCGTGAAATGATCGTGGTCGCGCTGAGCGGCAAGGGCGGCGGCCGCATGCAGGACGTACTGAGCGATACCGACATCCACATTTGCGTGCCGTCCGACCGTACTGCGCGTATTCAGGAAGTGCATTTGCTGACCATCCATTGTCTGTGCGACGGCATCGATGCCATGTTGCTGGGCGAAGACTAAGACTGATTCCGAAGGAGAGCTAGTTGATGAGCGTATTCCGCGTCAAGAAGACACTGGTGAGAACCGTGCTGGTGGTCGGGTTCGCGGCGGGACTGTCCGCGACATTGCAGGGTTGCTTTCTCGCCGTTGCCGGCGCGGCGGGCGGCGGCGCGCTGGTGGCGACCGACCGGCGCACGCTGGGCGCACAGACCGAGGATCGCGAGTTGCAGGTTAAGGCGTTGTCGCAGATCAGCCAGAACTTGCCCGACAACGCGCACGTCAACGTGGCGGTGTTCAATCGCCGCGTGCTGCTGACCGGCGAAGTGGCGGGTGACGTGTCGAAGCAGCGCGCGGAGAGCATCGTGCGTGGTTTGAACAACGTCAACACGATCGTCAACGAACTGGCGATCATGCCGGCCAGTTCGTTCTCGTCGCGCACGAATGACACTTACCTCGAGACGCGCGTGAAGACCGCGTTGATCGCCGAGAAGAATATTTCGGCGAACAACTTCAAGGTCGTGGCAGAGCGCGGCTCGGTGTATCTGATGGGCCTCGTCACGATGGACGAAGGCAATCGTGGCGCCGACGTCGCGAGCCGTGTGCCGGGGGTGGTGCAGGTCGTGAAGGTGTTCCAGTACATCCAGCCGCAGGAAGCGGCGGCGGCTGCCGCGGCAGCGGCGACTCCACCGGTTGCCGCTTCGCAGCCGGACGCGAGCGCGCCGACCGTCGGTGCGATTCCCGATTCGTCGGTCAGTTCGCGTCCGCTCGAACAGCAGCCGCCGGCGCCGGTGACCAATTCGAACTCGGTGCATCCGGGTAATCCGAAGGCGACGGCGCCATGAAGCGGGTCGTTGCTTTGGTTGCCGCTATGTTGACGGTCGGCGCGTGGGCGGGTGTGTTTGCATCTTCCGCGCGCGCGGCCGATGCGCCGCGCGGTCAAATCGTTGCTAGCTCGAATGCCTGCATGGGATGTCACGCGGTGGACCGCAAACTGGTCGGTCCGTCGTTTCAACAGATTGCCGCCAGATACAAGGGCGATGCGCAAGCGCCGGAAAAATTGGCGCGCAAGGTGAAGGACGGCGGTTCCGGCGTGTGGGGCATGATTCCGATGCCGGCGCATCAATCGATGAGCGACACGGACATCCGCACGGTGGTTGATTGGGTGCTGGCTGGTGCGCCCTCCAAGTGATGTTTGGACGCTGGTTTTTGCCGCCTCATGGGCTTGGCAAAACAGAAAATGCTTGTGCTAGAATTGTTCGCACGTTGGGGGGGTAGCTCAGCTGGGAGAGCGTCGCGTTCGCAATGCGAAGGTCGGGAGTTCGATCCTCCTCCTCTCCACCAAGAGGATTCTGTTTCAACACAAAAACCGGCTACGCGCCGGTTTTTGTGTTTCTGGCTGCGGCTTTTTTACGCTGTGCCTTAGCGGTCTCTTTCGCTTCCTGAGCGGAGCGTCGCCCGCCCACAGGCGACGTGTCATCACTAAAACGCCGCTCAGAACTTATCCCACCCGTCGTCCGCGGCCGCACCCACACCCGCAGCCACAGTAGCAAGCGCAGCAACCGGCGCCACAGCAGTAGCCCGCCCAACCCGCCGGGCAGGAACCGCAACCGCAACATCGCGCCGCGGCGCCTCACGCCGCGCAGGCGCAGCCACTACCACCGGCGCAGCATCCTTCACCTGAAAAAACGCCACAGCCTCATTCAATTGTTCGCCCTGGTCTTCCATCGATCGCGAAGCCGCCGCTGCCTCTTCCACCAAAGCCGCATTCTGTTGCGTGACGTTGTCCATCTGGGTAATCGCAAGATTGACCTGCTCGATGCCACGGCTTTGTTCCGTCGATGCCGCCGCGATCTCCGACATGATGTCCGTCACTCGCGCGACCGCCTGGGTCACTTCCGCCATTGTCTTGCCCGCCTCACCGGCAAGCGCGGAGCCGTCGCGAATCTTGTCGACGGAGTTGGCGATCAGATCCTTGATCTCCTTGGCCGCGCTCGAAGAACGTTGAGCCAGGCTTCTGACTTCGCTCGCCACCACCGCGAAACCCCGTCCTTGCTCGCCCGCCCGCGCGGCTTCGACGGCCGCATTCAACGCAAGAATGTTCGTCTGGAATGCAATGCCTTCGATGATGCCCGTGATGTCCGCGATCCTGGTCGAACTATCGCTGATGTCATGCATCGTGTTCACCACCTGATCGACGACCTTGCTCCCCTTTTGCGCCACTGTCGATGCATTGGCGGCCAGCATGCTGCCTTGCTGCGCGTTGTCGGCGTTCTGCTTAACCGTGGAGGTGAGCTCCTCCATGCTGGAAGCGGTTTCCTGCAACGACGCCGCCTGCTGCTCCGTGCGCTGGCTCAGGTCCATATTGCCCGCCGCGATCTGACGCGCCGCGCCGGCGATGCTGGTGCTGCTGTCGCGCACCCGTCCGACGATCGCCGTCAGCCGTTCGTTCATCTCGCGCAAGGCGCTCAGCAGCTTGCTGGTTTCGTCGTTGCCTTCGACGGTGATCCGCGTGCGCAGATCGCCTTCCGACACGGTGCGTGCAACGTCGATCGCAAGGCGGAGCGGTCCGGTCACCGCGCGCGTGATCACCACGCACGCGCTGACGGCGAGCCCCAACGCAATAAGGCAAGTCGCGATCAGCAGATTGCGCTGGCTCTCATAGTGAGCCGTGTATTCGTTGACGATCTGTTCCTGACGCCCATGCGTGTAGTCGGCATACGCGTCGGTCGCCCGAATCAGCGCGGCGAGCAGCGGCCGGCAATGATCGTCCATCTCGACGATTGCTTCGTCGCGCTTGTTGGCGAGCGCGAGATTGACGATGTTGAGCGCAACCGGCCCATAAGCCGCCTCCACACGATTGATTTCGGCGACGAGACTGCGCGCTTTCTCCGACGTGTCGGTTGCGGTCGCGATCATGTCGTTGAGTTTTTTCAGGTCGGTTTGCACGTCTTCGTGCGCGCGCGTCACGTCGGCTTTCTCTACTTCCAGATCCTGCGGTTTGGTCACGAGGACGAGGTTGCGTGCCGCGATCGCCCTGCGGTCCACCGCGGTTCGAACTTGTACCGCCATGTCCGCGCGCGCGTTGATGCCGTGTACGAAGTTGGAAAAACCATCGGTCGAATCGCTCAGCGCTTTCAAGGACAGGCAGGAAACCGCGACGACAATGAAAGACAACATGCCGAAGCCGGCAATGAGCTTGGTCTTGATGGTGAAATGCTTGAGTGTCACGATTTTTTCTCCAATAACGAAACGTTAAAGCGTTCGCAATGGACTCTCAGGTCCGGGCATGGGAGCGTCTATCGGGCTGCCGCTCATTGCGGCAGCCCGCGCGGTTTGCCCTTCGTGCCTTCTGTCAGACGCAGTGGTGCAAGCGCGTCGAACGTTGGGCAACAAATGGGTATCCCATTTACCGGTTATCGGACTGGAGGCTCATGTACTTAAGAAAGCTCGGGTATTTTCTTTATCAAGCTTGCATGCAATGCGCGGGAACGCATCTTTTCCTGCGGTTTTGAATAGATTTCGTCACATGGTGAAAGCCGTCTTTTCGCTTTATGCCCGATGTTGAGCAAATAACCATTGCATCGACACGAACTTCCTGGCGTCGTCAATGTGACGCGCGCGGCGTTGCCGGTGCTGCGAGGGCAGCGAGCCGGCCACATCATCCAGATTTCGTCGGTGGGTGGCCGTGTTGGGATCGCCGGTTTGAGCGCTTATCAGGCGGCGAAGTGGGCAGTCGGTGGCTTCACCGAGGTGATCAGCCAGGAACTCGCGCCGTTCGGTGTCCACGTGACTGCGCTCGAACCTGGCGGCATGAAAACAGAGTGAGGCAACGAGGCGAGCCGCGTGACGCCGGAATTGCTGCCGGACTATGTGCCGTCGGTGGGCGCGGTAGTGGATATGCTGTCTCAGTACCTCGGCAATGAAACCGGCGATCCCGCGAAGGTGGCGCAAGTGGTACTGACGCTCGCGTATCACGATGCTTTGCCGGCCCATCTCCTGCTCGGCAGCGATGCATTGCACTACGCCGGCCAAGGCGACAAGGCGCGCGCTGCAGCGGAGCAAGCGTGGCGAGCAGTCAACGTCGCGACCGACTTCTCCGCACCGTCGCCGTTGCCGGCGTTTCCGGCCACCTCGGCGAAGGCCTGCACACCAATCGACTCCCGCTAGGCGGGCGCAAGCATGGAGCACGCATCATGAAGGTTCTGATATTTGGCGCGACCGGCATGGTCGGACAAGGTGTATTGCGCGAATGCCTGCGAGCGGCCGACGTCGAGGCGGTGCTGACGGTTGGCCGCACCGGCACCGGCCAGCTCGATCCGCGGCTCGTCGAGCTGATTCAGCCGGATCTGATGGACCACCACGCGGTAGAGCCTTCGCTTAAGGGCTTTGACGCGTGCTTTTTCTGCCTGGGCGTCTCATCCGCGGGCTTGTCCGAGGCCGAGTATGCGCGCCTCACCTATGACCTGACATTGGCGGCCGCGCAGACACTCGCCCGTCTCAATCCGCACATGACCTTCGTCTACGTATCCGGCGCGGGTACCGACAGCACGGAGCGCGGCCGCAGTATGTGGGCGCGGGTCAAGGGCAAGACCGAGAACGCGCTGCTACGCTTGCCGTTCAAGGCGGTCTACCTGTTTCGTCCCGGTGTGATCGAGCCGCTGAACGGCGCCCGTTCGAAGACCCGTGGGTACCGGCTGTTCTACGCGGCGGCCAAACCTTTCCTGTCTACTTTGCGCGCGCTATTTCCCAACCACATTCTGAGTACCGAAGACATCGGCCTGGCCATGCTCACGGTCGCGCGCCATGGCGCCGCCAAAGCGGTGCTCGAGGTTGCCGATATCCGCGCGCTCAGTCGCCTCGCGTCGAAGCCGGTGCTCGATTTGCACGCGAGCTGAGTGTGTCCGGCGGGGCGTTGGGTGGATATCCGGATGGCCGAGATGTCGGCCGCCGTTGCGGCGTCTGGTAGGCTACCGGCTCACCGGACGCGCCTTCCGGCAGCGGCCACCTTCTTCACGCGTGTAGGTCAGCGCATTCCCGAATGCAAAACTCATAGTGACACGCCGACCGAACATCGTGATTGCCATCAGTATCGTGGTGGCCAGCGCGATCCTTGCGATCGCGGTCTGGGTATTGGCGCAGATGCGCGATGACGCGTTGCGGCGCGCACAGGACTCGGTTTTCAACGTGTCGTTGCTGATCGAGCGCGACGTGTCACGCAATCTCGAGGTCTTCGATCTGTCGCTGCGGTCGGTCATCGACAGTTTGAAACAACCCGGCGTGCTGGAGCTGCCGCCAGCGATCCGCCAGATGGTGTTGTTCGACGGCTGGGCCGGTGCACAAGACCTCGGTTCGGTCGTGGTGATCGACGCCGCGGGCAACGTCGTGTTCGATTCGCAAGCCTCTCCGCCCCCTCCAGTCAATCTCGCCGATCGCGACTACTTCAAAGTGCAGCGCGACTCGCCGAACGTAGGGTTGTACGTCAGCCATCCATTCATGCCCAGGATCACCGGCAAGGAAGTCAGTATTGCGCTGAGCCGGCGCGTCTCGAAGCCGGACGGCAGCTTTGGCGGCGTGGTGGTCGGCACGATGCGGCTCACTTATTTCAGACGCCTGTTCGCCGGCATGAATCTGGGCGCGGGTGGTTCGATGGCGTTGATGCTGAGTGACGGCACGATGCTGATGCGGCGTCCTTATGATCCTGAGATCATCGGTCGAAGTCTGCTCGGCACCGCGAACTATTCACGTTTCACCGAGCAGCCGAGCGGAAATTTCTTCGGCACCGCCGCGATCGACGGTGTCGAGCGCTGGTACGCGTTCCGCCATATCGAGATGTACCCGCTGATTCTCGATGTCGCGCTGTCGACGCGCGATATCTACACGGAGTGGCGGCATCGCGCGTGGATCATCGGCACGCTGATCGTGGCGCTCGACATAGCGATCATCTCACTCGCCATGCTGTTTTCGCGACGACCACGGCAACCGCGGCAGCGTCGCGCGGCTGCACACTCGCCGCCATAATAATTTCACCCGGGTAATATGTTGCGCTTTATTTTCACCCGGGTATAATTCGACAAATTCATCGATCTGGAGTTTGTCATGACCGTCCATCCTGCTAGCTGCACTGCCTTCGAGGGACATCGTCGCGTCGCCTCAGGCTCGGTGTCCGACGTGGCGCTTGCTCTACGAGCAGTGCTGGCGCGCGGCGAACAGGCCCCTGTACTGATTTTCGACGACACCACGGGTCGTCCGGTCGAACTGGACTTGCGTGGCACGCCTGAGGAAATTCTGGCGCGGCTGGCAAACCAGGCGTCCGCCGAGCAACCCGCGCCCGCCACTGAAGCTGAAGAAGAAGACATCCCGCGCGGCCGTGGCCGGCCCAAGCTCGGTGTGGTGGCAAGAGAGGTGACGCTGCTGCCGCGACATTGGAATTGGCTCAACGCGCAATCGGGCGGCGCTTCGGTTGCGCTACGCAAACTGGTCGAAGCGGCGCGCTCGGCTAGCGAGGACAAGGACCGCAAACGCGCAGCGCAAGAAACGGTGTATCGCTTCATGACTGCACTCGCCGGCAATCTGCCTGGTTATGAAGAGGCAACGCGCGCGCTCTACGCCGGCGATCGAGCGCGGTTTGATCACATCGTCGCAGCATGGCCGGCGGATGTGCGCAGTTACACGCTTCGCCTTGCCGAAGCTGCACTCGTCACGCATCCATAAATTCGAACGTCACTTTGACGAGGGCGATGCCACAAAGTGTATGGACAAAAAAAAGCCGCTCACGCCGGGGGAGCGTGAGCGGTAAGTCGGAGAGTTACAACAACATTGCATGCGCTTACTCATGGGGTGAAACGCAGCAAACAAAGTTTAAGAGTGCGACGCGCCCCGATATATCAGACAAATCCCAATCACCGCGTCAGCCGGCGAAACGCATTCATGTAGCGATCCGGCACCCTCCGGGAGGCATTCCTTACATCATCCTGTCCCGGTTATTCCTGCCATTTGTTGCTTCAGGTCTCTGCTATCCCGCCGTAAAAGAGCTGGGAGCGCCGCCACGTATCTGAGAAATCGCGAAATGCTCGCCATGGCGCGGCGGCGCAATCGTCCGTCAGGACATTTGAAGGATGGTGAGATGAAGTGGTTCGACCGCATGACCGTATTCAGGAAGCTGCTGTTGGCATTTGCCGTTGTGATCGGATTCTGCGTCGTGATCGGCGGGAGCTCGCTGACGACGTTGTCGTCGATGCATGACATCACCGACGCCATCTGCGACCAGCACATGAACGGCCTCTACTGGATGGAAGAGGCCAACCGCCACAAGATCGATTCCGATCTTGCCGCCGCGAATCTCGGCTACGCAGCCGACGATGCCGGCCGACAAAAGCTGAAGGACAGCATCGTCGCATCGCTCAAGGAGATGCACGACGCCTACGACCAGTATCGCGCGACGCTCGCGACCAGCAAGGGTCAGGAGATGTTCGACGAAGTGCTGCGCAAGTCAGCGGTATGGGAAGGCATCGTCCATCAGCAGATCGGCCTCGAACCGATTCCGGCGGGCGTCGACAACAACGAGCTCGTGCGCCGCGCGATTGCGTCGAGCGAGGCGCTGCGCGATCGCATCACGGCGTTGATCGACTATCGCCGTCAGCAAGCCACCGACGCCCAGCAGGAGGCGAGCGCCGGCTATCAGCACATGCGCATCGTGATGCTGGCGCTGGTGGCGGGCGCGATCGCGGCGGGCACACTGCTCGCGACGATGATTGCGCGACGCCTCGCGCGTCAGCTCGGCGGCGAACCGGATTACGCCATGCACATCGCCAACCGGATTGCCGACGGCGACCTGAGCGTGCGCGTCGACACCCGTGCGGGCGACACCGACAGCATGCTGTTCGCGCTGCGCAACATGCGTGAGCGGCTGGCCGGCATCGTGTCGGGCATCAGCGAGTCGAGCGAATCGATCCTGATGGCCTCGGGCGAAATCGCGCAGGGCAACACCGATCTCTCGCAACGCACAGAAGAACAGGCCGCCGCATTGCAGGAAACCGCGTCGAGCATGCAGGAACTGACGTCGACGGTGAAGTTGAACGCCGAGAGCGCGCAGCAGGCCGGCGGCGTCGCGCATGGCGCGTCGGAAGTGGCGGCGCGCGGCAGCGGCCTGGTCGGCGATGTGGTCGAGACGATGCGCGAGTTGGCGGCCGGCTCGAAGCGCATGACCGACATCATCGCGGTGATCGAAGGGATCGCGTTTCAGACCAACATTCTCGCGCTGAATGCCGCGGTGGAAGCGGCGCGTGCCGGCGAAGAGGGACGCGGCTTTGCGGTGGTGGCGGGGGAAGTGCGTTCACTGGCCCAGCGCAGTGCGTTGGCGGCGAAGGAGATCAAGGAGTTGATCGAGAGCTCGACGGCGCGGGTGGGCAACGGCGCGGAACTGGCCGAGCGGGCTGGCCGGACGATGACGGAAGTCACGCATGCGGTGAAGCGCGTGACTGACATCATGGGCGAGATTTCGTCGGCCTCGCAGGAGCAGAGCACCGGCATCGAAGAAGTGAACCGCGCGGTCGCGCAGATGGACGACGTGACCCAGCAGAACGCGGCGCTGGTCGAGCAGGCGGCGGCCGCGGCGGCGTCGATGGCGGACCAGGCCAGGCAGTTGCAAGCGGCGGTCACGGTATTCTCGCTGGACGCGGCGCGGCATGAATGATCGAGTGGTTGATAGGGGTGGGCCCGGCTGATCGCGCAGGTCGTCGTGCGGGTGTGACTGCTTGCGCCGGTGATGGATCGAGGCCGCGCTGCCCGGGCAGATGACCGTGAAGGCGTGAGTACCAGCATCGGTGATGGATCGGGGGAGCGCTGCTCGGGCAGGTGATCGTGAAGGCCTGGGTACCAGCGCCGATGACGGATCGGGGGCGCGTTGCTCGGCTAGCATCGTGAAGGCATGAATACCGGCGCCGGGGTGATGGATCACGGCGGCGCCGTCCATAGCGCCCTTTGCGCGGATTCAGCCGTGCAATGAGTCGCGCTTGCCAGGCCTGGTGGCTCTCCGTACACTCGCGCGTAATTCACCGGCGGCGCAGTTTCCGGCGCCGTTCACTAAAACGCCGACAGAGGAGAACCCCCGCCATGGCCGATTCCTACTTCCCACGCTGGCGCGCCCAGCCGAACGCTGCCGAGGGCCGCATTGTCGGCACCGACGAGCGGCTTGCGTGGCCGCAGATGTTTGCAATGGGTATTCAGCATGTCGTCGCGATGTTCGGCTCGACCGTGCTCGCACCGTTGCTGATGGGCTTTGATCCGAACCTGTGCATCTTCATGTCGGGGATTGGCACGCTGTTGTTCTTCGTGCTGGTGGGTGGGCGCGTACCGAGCTACCTCGGTTCGAGCTTCGCGTTCATCGGCCTTGTGATCGCGGTGACGGGATATGGCGGCCACGGCCCGAACATGAACATTCCGGTCGCGTTGGGCGGGATCATCGCGTGCGGGGTGGTGTACGGGATCATCGGCCTGATCGTTGCGGCGGTTGGCACGAAGTGGATTGAAACGCTGATGCCGCCTGTCGTGACGGGCGCGATCGTCTGCGTGATCGGGCTGAATCTGGCGCCGATCGCGGTGCATGGTGTGAGCGGCAGCAACTTCGATTCGTGGATGGCGTTGGTGACCGTGCTGTGCGTCGGCGCGGTGGCGGTGTTTGCGCGCGGCATGCTGCAGCGTTTGCTGATTCTGATCGGTTTGCTGATGGCGTATGTCATCTATGCGATCGTGACGAATGGACTTGGCATGGGTAAGCCGATCGACTTCGCGATTGTGGCGAATGCTGCGTGGTTCGGAATGCCGCACTTCACGGCGCCGGTTTTCAATGTGCAGGCCATGACGCTGCTCGCCCCGATTGCTGTGATTCTGGTGGCTGAGAATCTCGGGCATATCAAGGCGGTGAGTGCGATGACCGGCCAGAACCTTGATCGTTACGTCGGCCGTGCATTTCTTGGTGATGGACTCGCGACGATTGTCTCCGGTTTCGCCGGTGGCACCGGCGTGACGACTTACGCCGAGAACATTGGCGTGATGGCAGTGACCAAGATTTATTCGACGCTGGTGTTTGTGATTGCGGCGGTTATTGCGCTCGTGTTGGGTTTTTCGCCGAAGTTCGGGGCGGTGATTCAGACTATTCCGGGGCCGGTGCTGGGGGGCGTGTCGATCGTCGTTTTCGGTTTGATCGCGGTGACGGGCGCGCGGATTTGGGTCGTTAATAAGGTGGATTTTTCCGACAACCGGAATCTGATCGTTGCGGCGGTGACGCTGGTGCTTGGGGCTGGGGATTTCTCCTTGAAGCTGGGCGG
>NZ_JAXDPY010000429.1:0-13268 GCF_034668105.1 Paraburkholderia sp.
TCGACCACGCACACGCCATCCAGACCGTATGAAAATCCTCTTCTACATGCCGCATGCCGATTCCGCCGCGTGGCTTCACGACCTTACCCGCGCGCTGCCGCAAGCGGAGCTGCGTGAATGGCAGGCCGGCGATACCGAACCGGCAGATTTCGCGGTGACCTGGCGTCCGCCGCGTGAGATGCTGGCCGGCCGCGACGATCTGCGCGCCATCTTCAATCTCGGCGCGGGCGTCGATGCGATCCTCTCGCTCGAACACGAACACCCGGGCACGTTGCCGCGCAACACGCAGTTGATCAGGCTCGAAGACACCGGCATGGCCCCCCAGATGGCGGAATACGTCACCCATGCCGTGCTGCGCTACTTGCGCCGCTTCGACGAGTATCAAACGCTGCAAAGCGAGCGCCGCTGGAAAGTACTCGATCCCCATCCGCGCGCGACCTTCACCGTCGGCGTGCTCGGCCTGGGTGTGCTCGGCGCGCATGTCGCGCAAGCAGTCGCGGCCTTCGGCATGCCGGTGCGCGGATATAGTCGCAGTGCACGGCAAATCGACGGCATCACGACCTTCGCAGGCGTTGGGCAATTCGATGCGTTTCTGGACGGCGTGAAAGTGCTGGTCAACCTGTTGCCGCACACGCCGGATACGGGCGACGTGCTGAACCGGCGCACCTTCTCGAAGCTCGCGAAGGGCGCGTATCTGATCAACGTCGCGCGGGGCGGGCATCTGGTCGAACAGGATCTGCTCGAAGCGCTCTCTGGCGGCCAGCTCGCCGCCGCGACGCTGGACGTGTTCCGTGAGGAACCGTTGCCGCCCGATCATCTGTTCTGGCGGGAGCCGCGCATTACGATCACGCCGCATATATCCGCGCTCACGTTGCGCGAAGAGAGTGTCGCGCAAGTCGCCGGGAAAATGGCGGCGCTGATGCGCGGCGAAACGGTGAGCGGGGTGGTCGATATCGAGCGTGGGTACTAAGCGTGGGTACCGAGCATGGATACTCGACGTGGACGTCGAGTTCGGGTACTGGAAACGAAGATCGAACACTGTGCTGAGCACTACCGAGTCAAACTGAAGGAGAGCCGCCACGCGCGGGCTCATGGCATGGGACCGCTTTGCATGGGACCGGAGTGACGCGCTAAAGCGCAAACTCCGGTCGACCGCTTTGCATGGGACCGGAGTAATGCGCTAAAGCGCAAACTCCGGTCGACACAGGAGACGCATCATGGCCTTGCCCCAGCACGTCAAAATCGTCGAAGTCGGTCCGCGTGACGGACTGCAGAACGAGAAAGAATTCGTCCCCACCGCGATCAAGGTCGAGTTGATCAACCGCTTGTCGGCGGCGGGTCTTCGCAACGTGGAAGCCGCGTCGTTCGTATCGCCGAAATGGGTGCCGCAGATGGCCGACGGCGCCGCTGTCATGGCCGGCATCGAACGCCGCGCCGGCACGATCTACTCGGTGCTGACGCCGAACCTGCGCGGTTTCGAGGGCGCACTCGCCGCACGCGCGGACGAGATCGTGATCTTCGGCGCGGCCAGCGAAGCGTTCTCGCAGAAAAACATCAATTGCAGCATCGCCGAAAGCATCGATCGATTCGCGCCTGTCGCGCAGGCGGCGAAGGAACACGGCCTGCGGATTCGCGGCAGTGTGTCGTGTGCGCTGGGCTGTCCGTATCAAGGCGAAGTGCCGGTGGCGTCGGTGGTCGATGTGGTCGAACGTTTTGCGGCGCTCGGCTGCGATGAGATCGATATCGCGGATACGATCGGCGTCGGCACGCCGAAGCGCACGCGCGAAGTGTTCGAAGCCGTCACCAGGGTGTTCCCGCGTGAACGTCTGTCGGGTCACTTCCACGATACCTACGGTCAGGCACTCGCGAACATCTACGCCGCGTTGCAGGAAGGTATCGAAATTTATCACGCCTCCGTGGCAGGGCTCGGCGGCTGCCCGTATGCGAAGGGCGCAACCGGCAACGTCGCGACCGAAGACGTGCTGTACCTGATGAACGGCCTCGGTATCGAGACCGGCATCGACCTGGCGCAAGTCGTCGCGATCGGCGATTTCATTTCGACGTCGATTGGCCGGCCGAACGTATCGCGCGCCGGCAAGGCGCTGCTCGCCAAAGCGCGCAGCGAACAGGCCAACTGCGTTTGACCGTTGCCATCCATTCAGGACCTAGAACAATGACGGACCACGCTTCTCCCGATTCCGGCGAGCTCGCCGCGCTCCCTGATTCCGCCCGTCGCGTCGCGCTATTGTTGCGCGAACGCGGCCACGCGGGACGGGTCGTGATGCTGCCGGAGACCGGCAAGACTTCCGCCGAAGCCGCGGCTGGCCTCGGCTGCTCGGTTGCGCAAATTGCCAAGTCGATTCTGTTTCGCCGCCGTGAAGACGATGCGCCGGTTCTGGTGATCGCGAGCGGCGCGAATCGCGTCGACGAAAAGAAAGTCGCGGCGCAAGTCGGCGAGATCGGCCGCGCGGATGCGAAGTTCGTCCGCGAGAAAACCGGTTACGCGATCGGCGGCGTGTGTCCGATCGGCCATGCCACGGAACCGGTCACGCTGATCGATGCCGATCTGCTGGCGCTCGACAGCCTGTGGGCCGCGGCGGGTCATCCGCATGCGGTGTTCAATCTGAGCGCGCAGGAACTGATTGCGTTGACGGGCGCGCCGGTCATCGACGTGGCGTTGCGTGAGACGGTATGAAGCCATGACAGCGGGCATCGATAGCGAAGACGACGAGGCGGCCGTGCCCTCCCCCTGCATCAGCGTGTGCAAGATGGACGCGTCGACCGGTTGGTGCGAAGGCTGTTTGCGCACGATCGACGAAATCGCGGGCTGGTCGTTGTTCGACAACGACGCGAAGCGCGCCGTCTGGGACGCGGTCGAGGAACGCCACGTCCAGTTCATGGCAAAGCAGGCACAGCCCGCGAAGGTGCAGCGATGAACGCCGCACCGCGCATCGTGACGATCGGCGAGACGTTCCACTCGACGCTGGAATTGTCAGTGGACTCGGTGAAATCTTTCGCCTCGCTCGTCAACGACTTCAACCCGCTGCATCACGACGAGGCGTACGCCGCGCAAAGCCGCTTTGGCGGTTTGATCGCATCCGGCACGCAACCCACCGCGCATTTCATGGCGTTGCTGGCCACGCACTTCTCGACCTACGCGCAGCCGCTCGGCCTCGAATTCGATATCAAGCTGAAGAAGGCGGTCCATGCGGACGACACGCTGACGATCACCTGGCGCGTGCGCGATGCCTACTGGAAACCGAGTCTGAACGGCGATCTGACGCATCTCGAAGGGAGCGTGGTGAACCAGCGCGGCGAAACCATGCTGATTGGCACGTCCACGATTCTGGTGATGGCGAAACCCGAAGCATCAGAGCGTTCAGACGCGGACAGGGACGTGGACATGGACATGGACACCAACGCGAACACACCATGACGAAGCTGCCGGAAACGATCCAGGTGTTCGAACGCGGCTGGCTTTCGTCGAACAACGTGCTGCTGGTCGACGACGCCTGTGCCGCGCTCGTCGATACCGGTTACGCAACGCACGCGCCGCAAACCGTTGCGCTGGTGCAAAACACGCTCGGCGCGCGACCGCTCGATCTGATCGTCAACACACATCTGCATTCGGATCACTGCGGCGGCAACGCGCTATTGCAGTCGACGTGGCCGTGCCGTACCGCGATTCCCGCGTCTGAAGCCGATGCCGTCCGCGCGTGGGACGAAACCCGTCTGACGTTTCGCGCCACCGGCCAGCGCTGCGAGCGCTTCACCTTCACCGAAACGATCGCGTCCGGCGCGCAACTGCGGCTCGGCGCGCTCGATTGGCAGGTGCTCGGCGCGCCAGGTCACGACCCGCATTCGTTGATGCTGTATTGCGCTGACGAACGCATCCTGATCAGCGCGGACGCGCTGTGGGAAAACGGCTTTGGCGTGATTTTCCCCGAACTGGAAGGTGAAAGCGGTTTCGCCGAAGAACAGGCGGTGCTCGACGCCATTGCGAAGCTCGAGGTGCGGCTCGTGATTCCCGGCCATGGCGCTCCCTTCACCAACGTCGAAGAGGCACTTGAACGGGCTTTTTCACGCGTTGCGTGGCTGCGCGCCGATCCGGCGCGCAACGCGAAGAATGCACTGAAGGTGCTGATCGTGTTCAAGCTGCTCGAAGTCCGCGCGATGCGCTTCGACACGTTGCTGCAAATGCTCGACGACGCCGCCGTGATGCGCGCCGCGGCGACCATGCTTAAGCCGCGTGGCGAATGGCCCACGCTAATCCGCACGATCGTTGAGGAGTTGGCGGCCAGAAACGGCCCGCTGGCAATCGATGGCGAGCGGATCGTCGCGCGCGAGGCGTGAGGTCGCGGGTTGGGCGGCAGCGGGACAACACCAAAACCGTCGCCACAAAAAGAAAGCCGCTCAACCATCAAGGCGAGCGGCGGAAATTCTGTCGGACGTGATCAGCGTCGAGATGAATGATACGCGCGCCGGTTTTTTGACCGCATCGGTGATTTCCCTACAGAAGCTTGACGCCGCCTTTTAAACCCGTATACAGACCACGTTACGAAGCCGCGTAGTCGCGCCCATGGGACGCCATTGGTTTGTCTATATGAACAATGCGCACCTCCAGTTGCTCCGTAATCCGTAATATTTTCCGCTCCCGTATCTGTGTTGCGCGCCTCAGGTTGAGGACAGATTTTTCTGCGGTACGATCCGCCAGCCGAGATTCACGCCCGCGGCCGCGAGCAGGATCAGCACCGCGCCAAGCACCTGAATCCACGCGAGTGTCTGCCCGAACGCAACCCGATCGACGATGATCGCCACCACCGGATAGATGAACGACAACGCACCGGTCATCGAAGTCGGCAGCTTCTGGATCGCGCCGTAAAGCAGCACATACATGAGCCCCGTGTTGACGATACCGAGCACGATCAATTCGAGCCACTGCACGCCGCTGGTCGGCAGGGCATCGAAACGCACGAACGGCACCAGCATCACGATGCCGAGCGACACCTGGATCAGCGCGATCAGATGCGGCGGCGTGCCCTTCAAGTGCTTCGTGATGATCGACGAGACCGCATACATGGCCGCCGCGCCCACGGCATAGGCGATCCCGACCAGATACTGCCCCGGCATTGCCAGCACCGCCGGCTCGACTTTCACCACGAACACGAGGCCAATGAACGCGACCACCAGCCACGCGAGCGTCGACGCGCTGATGCGCTCGCGAAACACCAGCGCGCCGAGCGCGACCAGCATGAAAGGCTGGGTGTTGTAGACGGCGGTTGCCATCGAGATCGAAGCACGCGAATAGGCCGCGAACAGCAACACCCAGTTGATGACGATCGCCGCGCCGCCGAGCAGCGCGAGCCCGAGCATCTTCCACTAAAAGAGCTTGCGTCTGAACAGGCCGAGCACGGCGCACACGAGTGCCAACGTCGCGCCGCCGAAGATACAGCGAAAGAACACCACATTGAACGGACTCTGCTGCGACGACACCACTAGCCAACCGATGGTGCCGGACATCAGCATGGCCATGGTCATTTCGGCCGCGCCGCGGCGAATTTCATTTGACGCCATGATTCGATCCTCGAATGGATTCCTTTATGAGCAGCAGTGTAATTAATGCGGGCGCCCGAATACATGGCTAAACTTAAGTCGTTCCACAAGCCAACCTAATAATCGAAGGCCAGCATGACCAAACGCCTTGCGTCCCCCATGCCGGCGACACTCGATGAAACCGACCGCGCGCTGCTCGCCGCGCTGGCGGCCGACGCCCGCCAACCGGTCAGCGAATTGGCGCGTCTGGTTGGCCTTTCGGCCCCAAGTACGGCCGAGCGCATCCGTAGGCTCGAAGCACAAGGTGTGATCGAGCGTTTCACCGTACAGATCGATCCGCGCGCGCTCGGCTTCACGTTGCAGGCGATCGTGCGCGTGAAGCCGTTGCCCGGGCAGTTGCATCTGGTGGAAGACGTGATCCGGCGGATTCCGGAGTTTGTCGAATGCGATAAGGTGACGGGCGACGATTGCTTCATTTGCCGGCTGTATCTGCATTCGATCGATCAGCTCGACGAGATTCTATCGAAGGTCACCGAGCGCGCGGAGACCAGCACCGCTATCGTCAAGTCGACGCCGGTGGCGCGCCGTTTGCCGCCGCTTGGCTGAGGGAACACGCGGTTGCGTTGCGTCGAGCTTGAGCGAAACCGTTGCTGCGTGGTGCAGTAGACGAAACGGTGGCCACATCGGGCGTCAGCGAGCCGGCGCCTGCATAGCGTATAAACGAAGTGCCTTACCGTTCGACCGCTTCGAAGAACGACAACATTTCCGCGACCAGTTCGTCCGGCGCTTCTTCAGGAATGTAATGCCCGCACGACAATGACCGCCCGCTCACGTCCCGCGCGACGTGACGCCACTCCGCCAGTGCGTCGAAGCACTTTTCGATCACACCCTTGTCGCCCCACAGCACACGCAGCGGACAGCCGATCTTGTGGCCGCGCTCGATGTCGGCCCGGTCGTGTTCGAGGTCGATGCTCGCCGACGCCCGGTAGTCCTCGCACATCGCATGCACGGCGCCAGGTTGCGCCAGCGCGCTGCGATACGCGTCAAGCGCTTCCGGCGCGAACGGCGCCAGGCCCGCGTGACGGCCGCCCATTACCGCGTCGACATAGGCGGCCGGATTGGCGCCTATCAGCGTCTCGGGGAGCGGCTCCGGCTGGATCAGGAAGAACCAGTGGAAGTAATGCGTCGCGAAGGTGCGGTCGGTGGCTTCGTACATCGCGAGCGTCGGCGCGATGTCGAGCAGCATCAAACGTTCGACGGCGTCGGGATGGTCGAGCGCCATCCGATGCGCGACCCGGGCGCCGCGATCATGCGCGCACACCAGGAATCGTTCGAAGCCGAAGTGGCGCATCACCGCGACCTGATCGGCCGCCATCACGCGTTTGGAGTACGGGGTGTGTTCGGCGTCGCTGGGCGGTTTGCCCGAGGCGCCGTAGCCGCGCAAGTCGGTGGCGATGACGGTGAAGTGCTCGGCCAGTTGCGCTGCGCACCGCTGCCAGATCAGATGCGACTGCGGGTGACCGTGCAGCAACAGAAGAGGCGGCCCTGCCCCGCCCTTCACTCCGAAAATATCGACGTCGCCCGCGGCGACGCGAAAGGGCGTGAAATCCTCGAAGGCCATAGCGAGTCTCTTGTCGTTCGGAAGTCAAAGCATTGTAGGAGCGCACCGTGCCCACGCGGGGTGGGTTAGCCCACGCAAGCATAGAAACTGAACACTCCTTCCAACTGCACTAAACAGACGCGACGCGGCCGCCTCGCCTATAATCGAACGATCGTTCTTAAATCTCGAGCGACCGTGGCCATGCGCGCGGGGCTGTGAGGGCGGCATCACGCTCGTCAGCCTCGACGCATCACAAGTCATGTACCGCTAAACTCATATCTGCCGGGCGCTTAGCACCGTACCGGCCCGCTTATCAGGAGACCCGCACCATGGCACTGCCCGCCGTCCTGCAAAAACTCGCGCTGCCCGTCGTCGCTTCGCCGATGTTCATCGTCAGCTATCCCGAACTCGTGTTAGCCCAATGTAAGGCAGGCATCGTCGGCTCGTTTCCCGCGCTGAACGCTCGCCCGGCAGAACTGCTCGACGAATGGCTCACGCAGATCCAGGCTCAGCTCGCCGAACACAAGGCCGCCCATCCTGATGCGATCATCGGGCCGATCGCCGTCAATCAGATCGTCCATCAGTCGAATACGCGGCTCGAACACGACGTGCGCGTGTGCGTCGAACACAAGGTGCCGATTTTCATCACCAGCCTGCGTGCACCGGCGCGTGAGATCGTCGACGCGGTGCATAGCTACGGCGGCATCGTGCTGCACGACGTGATCAATCTGCGCCATGCGCAGAAGGCGCTCGAAGCGGGCGTCGATGGGCTGATCCTGGTGGCCTCCGGTGCCGGCGGTCATGCGGGCACGACCTCGCCGTTCGCGCTGGTCGGCGAAGTGCGGCGCATGTTCGACGGCCCGATCGTGCTGTCGGGCTCGATCGCCAACGGCGGCTCGATTCTCGCCGCGCAGGCCATGGGCGCGGACCTCGCGTACATGGGCACGCGCTTCATCGCGACCAAAGAAGCGCACGCGGTCGACAGCTATAAGCAGGCGATCGTCAATTCCACCGCGTCGGACATCATCTACACGAACCTGTTCACCGGCGTGCATGGCAACTACATCCGCGAAAGTATCGTGAACGCGGGGCTGGATCCGGACGCGCTGCCGGAATCGGACAAGACCGCGATGAACTTCGGCGGCGACAAGGCGAAGGCGTGGAAAGATATCTGGGGCGCAGGCCAGGGGGTCGGCCTGATGGACGATGTGCCGAGCGTCGGTGAGCTGGTTCGGCGTTTGACGAACGAATACAACGACGCCAAGGCCCGGCTAGGAATCGCGCGCTAAGTGCATGCGCGTGACGCAGGTTGCCGCGGCTCGATTCTGAACCGCAGCATATCCGGCACTCACAACCCGCGCGCGATGCGATGCGAGGCCGCTCCAGCCCGACTCGTATGTGCTTGTATGCGCGCGGGTCTCGCAAACTGTGACCGCGCTGAGCGATCACATATTGCGGCGGTACTGCCCGCCTACTTCAAACAACGCGTGCGTGATTTGCCCCAGCGAGCAGACGCGCACGACGTCCATCAGCACCGCGAACACGTTGTCGTCGTCGATCACTGCGCGTTTCAAACGCTCGAGCGCCGCGGGCGCGTCGTCGCGATGCCGCGCCTGAAAATCGCGTAGACGTTTCAACTGGTTCTGCTTTTCTTCATCGGTGGAGCGGGCCAGCGCAATCGGCTGCGGCGCTTGATGCGGATGCGCGCTCAGGAACGTGTTCACACCGACAATCGGATACGAGCCGTCGTGCTTGCGATGCTCGTACAGCATCGACTCATCCTGAATGCGCCCGCGCTGATAGCCGGTTTCCATCGCACCGAGCACGCCGCCGCGCTCGGTGAGCCGATCGAATTCCGTCAGCACGGCTTCTTCCACCAGATCGGTCAGCTCCTCGATCACGAAGCTGCCCTGATTCGGATTCTGATTCTTCGCGAGGCCCCATTCACGGTTGATGATCAACTGGATCGCCACCGCGCGGCGCACCGAATCCTCGGTGGGCGTGGTGATCGCTTCATCGAACGCATTGGTGTGCAGCGAATTGCAGTTGTCGTAGATCGCGATCAGCGCCTGCAGGGTGGTGCGGATATCGTTGAAATCGATCTCCTGCGCGTGCAGGCTGCGCCCCGAGGTTTGCACGTGGTATTTGAGCTTCTGGCTGCGTTCGTTGGCGCCATAGCGTTCGCGCATGGCAATCGCCCAGACGCGTCGCGCGACACGACCGAGCACGGTGTATTCGGGGTCCATGCCGTTCGAAAAGAAGAACGACAGATTCGGCGCGAAATCGTCGATCGACATGCCGCGCGCGAGATAGGCCTCGACATAGGTGAAGCCGTTGGCGAGCGTGTAGGCCAGCTGCGAGATCGGATTCGCGCCGGCCTCGGCGATGTGATAGCCGGAGATCGACACCGAATAGAAATTGCGCACGCCGTGATCGACAAAGTACGCCTGAATATCGCCCATGACTTTCAGGCTGAACTCGGTCGAAAAGATGCAGGTGTTCTGCCCTTGGTCTTCCTTCAGGATGTCGGCCTGTACCGTGCCGCGCACGTTTTCCAGCGCTGTGCGGCGCGCGGCGGCGAGTTCGTCTTCCGTGAGCGGACGGCCGTGCTGCTGCGCCATGCGGGCGATCTGCTGATCGATCGCGACGTTGAAAAACATCGCGAGAATCGTTGGCGCCGGGCCGTTGATCGTCATCGACACCGATGTCTCGGGCGCGCACAGATCGAAGCCGTCGTAGAGCGATTTCATGTCGTCGAGCGTCGCGACCGAGACGCCGGAATTGCCCACCTTGCCGTAGATGTCGGGCCGCTCGTGCGGCTCTTCGCCGTAGAGGGTGACCGAATCGAAGGCTGTCGAAAGACGTTTGGCCGGCATGCCTTCGGAGAGCAGTTTGAAACGACGGTTGGTGCGCAACGGATCGCCTTCGCCGGCGAACATGCGCGTCGGGTCTTCGTTTTCGCGGCGAAACGGGAACACGCCGGCGGTGAACGGAAAGTAGCCCGGGAGATTGTCGAGCATCAGCCAGCGCAGGATCTCGCCGTGGTCCACGAATTTCGGCAGCGCGACTTTGCGGACCTCGGAACCGGAAAGCGTCGTGACGGCGAGCGCTGTGCGGATTTCACGGTCGCGAATGCGGACGATGTGTTCGTCGCCGGAATAGGCGGCGACGGTTTGCGGCCAGGCGTCGAGCAGCTTGCGTTCGCGTTCGCCGAGGGCGGCGGTGCGTTGGGCGATGAGGGTGTCGAGTTGCTCGTGTTGCTCGTGTTGCTCGTGTTGCTCGTGTTGCGTTTGAGCGGCGCTTGCGGAGTTTGCCGTGACACTTGATCCGGAGACGGCAGAAGGCGCGCCCGTGCCTGCATCGGCTTCGCCGAGCATGCGGCGCGCTTCGGTGAGTTGCCAGCGCTCACGCGCCAGGCGCGCTTGCGCGTCGGCACGCTCACGGTACGCGTGGACGGTTTGCGCGACATCGGCCAGATAGCGCACGCGGGCCGGCGGCACGATGGCGTTGCGGCCACTCGAAAAGCGCAAATCGCCGAGCGCCGGCAGACGGCCGCCGCCGGCGCGCAAGCCATGCGACCTCAACGCTTCGGCAACATGGTGATAGAGCGCCGTCACGCCGTCGTCGTTAAAGCGCGAAGCGATCGTGCCGAACACCGGCATCGCGTCGGGCGCCTTCGTGAAGTCGCCGCGATTGCGCTGGACCTGCTTGGCCACATCGCGCAACGCATCCGGCGCACCCTTGCGATCGAACTTGTTGATCGCGACGAAGCTGGCAAAGTCGAGCATGTCGATCTTCTCCAACTGGCTCGCCGCGCCGAACTCCGGCGTCATCACATAGAGCGGCTCGTCGACGAACGGCACGATCGCCGCGTCGCCCTGCCCGATCCCGGACGTCTCGACGATGATCAGATCGAAGCCCGCGGCCTTGCACAGCGTGAGCACGTCTTCCAATGAACTCGTAATTTCGCTCGATGCGTCGCGCGTCGCCATCGAGCGCATGTACACGCGCGCGCCACCGCCCCAATCACCGATCGCATTCATGCGGATGCGGTCGCCGAGCAGCGCGCCGCCGGATTTGCGGCGCGATGGGTCGATCGCCAGCACGGCGATGGTGAGGGCGTCGCCATAGTCGAGGCGAAAACGTCGGACCAGTTCGTCGGTGAGCGAGGACTTGCCGGCGCCGCCGGTCCCGGTGACGCCGAGCACCGGCACGTCGGCCGCTTCTGCGAGGACGGATAGGATTTCCTGCTCGGCCGATTTGACTCGGCCCGTTTCGTACGCGCTGATCAGTTGCGCGAGGCGGCGGAACGTGACGGCGGTGGGGTCGGCCGACGCCTCGTGCGACTTGACGAGCAGTTCAGCGCGCGGTTCGAAACGCGGCAACCCGCACGCCGACAGATCGCCTACCCACTCGCTGATCGGGCTTTGCCGAACGGCGGCAGCGGCACGCGCGGCTTCAGCGCAACGCCCAATCATGTCGTCGATCATGCCTTGCAGGCCTAGCCGCTGGCCGTCATGCGGCGAATAGATTTTCTCGACGCCATAACGTTCGAGTTCGGCAATTTCTTCAGGGACGATCACGCCCCCGCCGCCGCCGAACACCTTGATACGCTCACCGCCACGCGCGCGCAGCAGATCGACGAGATAGCGGAAGTATTCGCTGTGGCCGCCCTGGTAGCTCGACACGGCGACGCCATCGGCGTCTTCTTGCAGGGCGGCGGTGGCGACTTCATCGACCGAGCGGTTGTGGCCGAGGTGGATCACCTCTACGCCGCTCGCTTGCAGAATGCGCCGCATGATGTTGATCGACGCGTCGTGGCCGTCGAACAAGGCGGCGGCGGTGACAAAGCGCGGGCGCCGGCCCGCGGGCAGCGGGTGGCCGCCAGTGCGCTGCGGCGTGGACAGATCGGTCATGTCTCCCCCAGATCGTTACGCGTATGGGTGCTGGCAACCAGTATAGCTAAACAGGTCGGCGCGCCTCGAACGGCTCGAGGCCGTACAACCTGGCGCGCGGATGATGGGGGTGTGCATCTCAAGCCGCCTAACGCACCGCCAGCGCCTTGATCTGCTCGAGCGAAGGCCAAAGCGATTCGTTCGCAAAGCGCTCGGCAAGAAAATCGACAAACGAGCGCACCTTGGCCGACAGATGGCGGCGGCTCGCGTAGACCACATGGATCGGCAACTCGCGCGGCGGCACGTCATCCACCAGCAGCGGCACCAGGCGCCCGGCGGCCAGATCGTCGCCGATCACCTCGGTGCCGAGCATGGCGATGCCCGCGCCCTGCAGCACGATGACGCGCTGCGCCTCGAGATGGTTGACGATCAGATTGCCGGACAGCCGCACGCGCGGCGAGCCATCGCCGGTCGCGGAGGCGATTTCGAGCGCGGACACGCCCGCGTATTGCAGATAGTTGTGGCGCGCCAGATCGGCGATGGTCTTCGGCGTACCGTGCCGGCGCAGATAGGCCGGCGACGCGCACAACACCAGATGGGCGGTCGCGATCTGCCGCGCGATCAACGAGGACGACTTCAGCCCGCTCGGCGACGCCCGGATCGCGACGTCGAAGCCTTCGTCGATCAGTTCGACCACGCGGTCCGACAGGGTCATGTCGACGGTGACCTGCGGGTACTGCGACGCGTAGTCGGCCACCGCGGCCATCACGTGGCTCAAACCGAATGCCGACAGCGACGATACCCGCAAGCGTCCTTGCGGCACGACGCTCGCCGCGCTGACCACCTGCTCGGCTTCCTCGAGTTCGGTGAGCACCTGGCTCAAGCGCTCGTAGTATTCGCGGCCCGCTTCGGTCGGCGCGACACGCCGCGTGGTGCGGTTCAACAAGCGCGCGCCGAGTTGCTGTTCGAGGTGCATCACATGCTTGCTCGCCATCGCCGCCGACATCTCCATCCGTTCGGCCGCGCCGACAAAGCTGCCGACTTCGACCACCTGACGAAATACTTTCATGCTGACGAGGGTATCCATCTCAATCACTCGCTGGAGGAATTAATCGACTCCATTTTGCCGGGTTTATCAAAAGATAGTCAGCAAATCAATCCAGCAGGGATACCGGAAACAACCAAAGCCCACCTTCCGGAGAAGGCGGGCTTTGGGGAAC
>NZ_JAXDPY010000430.1:0-7525 GCF_034668105.1 Paraburkholderia sp.
GATTCTGGCCTTCCCATGCTTTTGGATCGTGGACGTCGCGATCTTCCGGTGCGATGTTGTAGTCGCCGAGCAGCGCGAGCTTCGGATAGAGCGCCATTTCGCGCGCGATCCAGTCATGCAGCGCAGCAAGCCAGCGCAGCTTGTAGGCGAACTTGTCGGTGCCCGGCGCCTGGCCGTTGGGGAAGTATGCGGAGATAATGCGCACGCCGTCGACGGTTGCGGCAATCACGCGTTGCTGCGGATCCTCGAAGCCGGGGATATTGCGCACGACGGTGCTCGGGTCGACGTTCAGGCCGTCGCGCACCAGAATACCGACGCCGTTGTAGGTTTTCTGGCCCGCGAACCAGCTCCGGTAACCTTTTTCCTCGAGCGCGGCGCGCGGGAATTTGTCGTCGGTCAGCTTCAATTCCTGCAGGCACAGCACGTCGGTCTGGCTGGTGCCGAGCCAGTCGATTACATGCTGTTCACGTACTTTGAGGGAGTTGACGTTCCAGGTGGCGATTTTCATGAGGTCCTCACATTCTTTGGGCAAAGTCTTTGAAAGGCTTTGCCTCTTGTTTTTGCTCTATTGCCTGATCTGCCCATCCGGCGACCCACGTCCGGTTTGACAGGATCGGGGCTGGCCGATAGCCCCGCATCTTATCGCGCGAGGCGCACGACCGTGAAAATCGTCCCGCCCGCCGTGAAAAATAAAAGCCCGGTCCTGTCATGCCGCGGCGTATAGTGGGATCACATTTACGCGCATCGGGAATGGTCCATGGCACAACTTTATCCAGCCCTTTATAAGGACTTCGAAGTGCATCCGCTGGTGTTTTCGCGGCAGTTCGACAAGTTCGACGGCCACAAGCGTCATGCCGAAGGTTACGACGTTGCGGTACGCGTCTGCCGGCCGGGAGCGATTAGCGGCTCGAAGGCAAGCCGTGTATTTCGTCTCGTGCTGACGTCCACGTTCTCCGACTTCGGCGTCGCCAAGCGCAGCGCAAGCCAGTACGGCGCGGATATCATCGACGGCAAAGTGGACGGCGCGACGGTTGAGGATCTTTGAGTTTGCCTGCTCGTTGCAGCGTGAGGCATGCATGAACGGGACACGCGTCGCGCACTTCGTTTGAAACTATTTCATCCGATTGTTTGACGTCTTGCTGACAACCCGCTATAATTTTTTTCTCTGACGCGGGGTGGAGCAGTCTGGCAGCTCGTCGGGCTCATAACCCGAAGGTCGTAGGTTCAAATCCTACCCCCGCAACCCAGCATTGTTGAAAGCCCGCTAGCGCAAGCTACGCGGGCTTTTTAACTTGTGACGTCAACTTTCTCATGCGCGCCCAGACGAAGCAACCGGGCCGCGCTACACAATCGCCCCGCACGCTGGCATTCAGTCCGAATCGATCGCCCATTCCACCGCCGCCTGCGCATGCAACGCGGTCGTGTCGAACACGGGTAACGCCGAGTCTTCCGGCTTGATCAGCAAGGTGATTTCCGTGCAGCCGAGAATCACCGCTTGCGCGCCACGTGCGGCGAGTCCTTCGATTACACGTTGATACACCGCACGCGAGGTGTCGCTCACGTTGCCGTGGCACAGTTCGTCGTAGATGATGCGGTGCACATCCGCGCGTTCGGTTTCATCGGGAACCAGCGTCTCGAGGCCATAGCGCTCGCGCAAGCGGCCCGTGTAGAAAGTCTGTTCCATCGTGTAGCGCGTGCCGAGCAAGCCCACCCGCTCGATTCCCGCAGCGCGCAGCGCGTTGCCGGTGGGATCCGCGATGTGCAGGAACGGCACGTCGATCGCCCGTTCGATCGATTCATACACGCGATGCATCGTGTTGGTCGCCAGTATCACCAGGTCGGCGCCGCCGCGTTCGAGTTGACGGGCGGCGTCGGCCAACTGCTGGCCAAGGGCAGTCCAGTCGCCGGCGCGCTGATTCGCCTCGATCGGCGCAAAGTCAAGTGTCAACATGAGGCTGCGGGCATTGTGATGCCCGCCGAGGCGCGCCTTGGCGTGGCGGTTCAGGAGCTTGTAGTACTCGGTGGACGATTCCCAACTCATCCCGCCGATCACGCCGATGGTTTTCATGGTTTTTTGCTCCGTGGGTAGAGGGTGCGAGCCGATCTGTGGCGAAGGAGAACGCTAACGCAGGAGCCAAACGTCAAACGCCGAATTCCCACGCCTCGCAGGTTCGAAAAACCGAGTATAGGCGGACGTTCCTGCCCGCAGCCGGTACGGATTCCCCTCAGATCACCGGTACGGCATTCAGTCAAAACAAAACCCCGCCACGCACTTTCTGACGCCGATAGAATCGACATCATTCAAAGAGCGGTCAACTGGGAGTGATTCATGGATCTGATCATCCGCCGCGCGATGCTGCCGCCGAGCGCCACGCCGCAGAAAAGCCAGCAACGGCAGCCGGTCGACATCGGCATCGAAGCGGGCCGCATCGTGGCCGTCGAGCCGAATCTGGCCGCCAGCGCACGCGAAGAAATCGACGCCGCCGGTTCGCTCGTCACGCCGCCATTCGTCGATCCGCATTTCCACATGGACGCGACGTTGTCATATGGTCTGCCGCGCGTGAACGCGTCGGGCACCTTGCTGGAAGGCATCGCGCTATGGGGTGAACTGAAGCCGGACCTCACCCAGGAGGCGCTGGTCGAGCGCGCACTGCAGTATTGCGACTGGGCTGTCGCGCGTGGCTTGCTGGCCATCCGCAGCCACGTGGATGTGTGCGACTCGCGCTTGCTCGCGGTCGAAGCGCTGGTCGAAGTGAAGCGCCGCGTCGCCCCGTATCTCGATCTGCAGCTGGTGGCGTTTCCACAGGACGGCGTATTGCGCAGCGCCGGCGCATTCGAGAACCTGAAGCGCTCGATCAAGATGGGCGTCGACGTGGTCGGCGGGATTCCGCATTTCGAACGCACGATGGCCGACGGCGCCCAATCCGTGCGCATGTTGTGCGAGTTCGCGGCGGAGCAGGGCTTGCGGGTCGACATGCATTGCGACGAATCGGACGATCCGCTGTCGCGCCATATCGAAACGCTCGCAGCCGAAACGCACCGGCTCGGCCTGCATGGGCGCGTCACCGGTTCGCACCTGACCTCGATGCACTCCATGGACAACTACTACGTCAGCAAGCTCTTGCCGCTGATGCGCGAGTCGGGCGTCGCGGCGATCGCCAATCCGTTGATCAACATCACGCTGCAGGGCCGCAGCGACACGTATCCGAAGCGCCGCGGCATGACCCGCGTACCGGAGATGATGGCGGCGGGCATCAACGTCGCGTTCGGTCACGATTGCGTGATGGACCCGTGGTACAGCCTCGGCTCCGGCGACATGCTCGAAGTCGCGCACATGGGCTTGCATGTTGCGCAGATGACGGGTGTCGACGGTATGCATGCGTGCTTCGACGCGGTCACCGTGAATGCCGCGCGTATTCTCGGGTTGGAAGGCTACGGCATCGCGCCGGGAAGCGCAGCCAATCTCGTGCTGCTCGACGCCCGCGATCCGGTCGAAGCGATCCGCTTGCGTGCGGCGCGGCTCGCGGTGGTGAGTCGCGGCAAGGTGGTAAGCCGCGCGCCGGCTGCGCGCGCGGCGTTGTCGCTGGACGGGCGTCCTGCCGAGGTGGATTTCAAACTGCATCGCGGTTAGCCGCAGCGTGCCACACCCGAAGAACGCGTGAAAGGCAAAAAAGCCGGGGCTTGCTTACGCAAGCCACCGGCTTTTTCATCTGCGTCGGCGCTATCTACAATGCCGCCGAACACTTCAATGCAAGATCAATGCGCCGCGCCAGGCGTCATGCCGTTGTGCCGCAACAAGGCGTCGATATTCGGCTCGCGGCCACGGAACGCCTTGAACGATTCCATCGCGGGACGGCTGCCGCCCACTTCCAGAATCTCCTTGCGATACCGCATGCCGGTCGCCTGATCGAGCACGCTGCCACTCGCGGCCTGCGCGGCTTCTTCGAACGCCGCGTAGGCGTCGGCGGACAGCACTTCCGCCCACTTGTAGCTGTAGTAACCCGCCGCATAGCCGCCCGCGAAAATGTGGCTGAAGGTATTCGGCCAGCGCGAGAACGAAGCTTGCGGCACCACGTGAAAACGCTCGTTGATCTCGCTCGCGAGTTCGGTCGCGCTCTTCGTACCGGACGCGTCGAAACCGGTGTGCAGTTGCATGTCGAACATCGAGAACACAATCTGGCGCAAGGTGCCCAGACCGCTCTGGAAGTTCTTTGCGGCAAGCATCTTGTCGAACAGATCGCGCGGCAGCGGTCTGGCGGTTTCGACGTGTGAGGTCATGTCGCTCAACACGTCCCACTCCCAGCAGAAGTTCTCCATAAATTGCGACGGCAACTCGACCGCGTCCCACTCGACGCCGTTGATGCCCGACACGCCCAGTTCGTCCACACGCGTGAGCATGTGATGCAGCCCGTGGCCGAACTCGTGGAACAGGGTGATCACTTCATCGTGCGTGAAGCACGCCGGCTTGCCGCCGACCGGCGCCGAGAAGTTGCAGGTCAGATACGCGACCGGCGTTTGCACGCTGCCATGCGTGTGCTTGTGACGGCCCCGCGCGTCGTCCATCCATGCGCCGCCGCGCTTGCCTTCGCGTGCATACAGGTCGAGATAGAACTGGGCGACGAGGCCGCCGTCCTGGTTCTCAACGCGGAAAAAGCGCACGTCCGGGTGCCACACGGCCGCTTCGTCGCGACGGATACGCACCCCGAACAGCGTCTCGGTGACCTTGAAGAGGCCCTTGAATACCGCGTCTTCCGGAAAGTACTGTTTGACTTCGTTCTCGGAGAACGAATAACGCTTCTGACGCAAACGTTCAGCGGCGAACGTCATGTCCCACGGTTGCAGCTCGCTCATGCCGAGTTCGTTCGCGGCGAATTCGCGCAGTTCCTTCCAGTCCTGTTCAGCGTGCGGACGCGCGCGCGTGGCGAGGTCTTCGAGGAAGGCCATCACCTGTGCCGGCGACTCGGCCATCTTCGGCGCGAGCGAGACTTCGGCGAAGTTGTTGTAGCCGAGCATGTGCGCTTCTTCCGCGCGCAGCTTCAACTGATCGGCGAGTACCTGCGTGTTGTCCCATTCGGGTTTGCCGTTGCCGTATTGCGGACCGAGCTCAGACGCACGCGACACGTACGCGCGGTACACGGCTTCGCGCATTGCGCGATTCTCCGAGTACTGCATTACCGGGAAATACGACGGGAAGTGCAGCGTGAATTTGTAGCCGGTCTTGCCTTCGCGTTCGGCCGCTTCCTTCGCGGCTTCGATCACGTCTTCGGGCAGGCCGGCCAGTTGTGCTTCATTGCCGGCTTCGACGAAATACGCGTAGGCGTTCGTCGCATCGAGCACGTGATCCGAAAATGCTTTCGACAAGCCCGCCTGGCGTTCCTGCAATTCGGCGAAATGGGGCTTCTGGTCTTCCGGCAATTCCGCGCCCGAGAGGCGGAAATCGCGCAGCGCATTGCCGAGGATCTTCTTGCGCTCGCCCGTAAGCGAAGCGAAATCGTCGCTCGCGTTGAGTGCCTTGTACTTCTCGTACAGCGCGAGGTTCTGGCCCACGCTCGACCAGAATTCGGTGACGCGCGGCAGATTCTCGCCGTACACGGCCCGCAGTTCCGGCGTATCGGCCACGGCGTTCAGATGGCCAACCACGCTCCAGGCGCGCGACAGTGGTTCGGTGGCGCGCTCGACCGGCTCGACCACATCGGCCCACGAAGCGGGCGTGATGGGCAGCGCCGCGCGCTCGACGGCGGCGGCCGCGTTGGCGAGCAGGATATCGAGGGCGGGCGTGACATGTTGGGGGCGGATGTCGCCAAAGCGCGGCAGGTCGGAAAAATCGAGGAGCGGATTGTCGTGAGTCGAGGGGGTAGTGGACATAAGGCTTCCTGTCTGACGCGGGTGAACGGGTGAGCGGGTAATTGGGTGCATCGGCGGGCGCGCGCGACGCCGCCCGATAACACCCCCATAGGCATTATTGGGGCAGGGCGCGCCGATTCCAATCCGTCGCCAGACAAATTATCAGATGTCGCGCGACTGTGCGCGCGGTGAGCGAATCGCGCGCGGGCTGCGGGCAGCCGCGCTCGTCTGTGCGAAAGCGAACGGTGTGAATTGCTGCTATGCCGCATTCTGGCGTATCGCTACCCGTCGGCGACGTTTTTCGTAAGAGGTATCGATGAATCCGCTTTCGCACGCTCTATCGCGCAACGGCAACAACTTCGATCTGGTGCGGCTTCTTGCCGCCGTTGCCGTGGTGTATGGCCATTCGTATCTGCTGCAGGCACCCGACGGCACGACGGATTGGGTTCAGAACGCGCTCGGTTTCGACGGTTTCGGCGCACTCGGCGTCTACGCGTTTTTTCTGCTGAGCGGCATGCTGGTGACCGCGAGTTTCGACCGGCAACGCTCGGTGCCGCGTTTCGTCGCGTTGCGCATCGCGCGCCTGTGGCCGGCGGTGGCGGGCGGTTCACTGGTGACCGTATTCATCCTCGGGCCGCTGTTCACGACGCTGCCGCTGCGCGACTATTTCGCCTCGGGCATGACGTGGGGCAACCTCGACAATTTTTCCACCATTGTGCTGAAAACCGGCTGGGCGCTGCCTGGCGTATTCGAGCACAACCGCTTTGCCGTCGACATCTGCGGGCCGCTGTGGACGCTGCCGCTCGAAGTGCGCTGCTATCTGATCGTGATGGTGACCGGCATGCTGGGGCTGCTGTCCAGCGCGCGCCGCGTGGCGCTGGCGTTCGCGCTCGGCTGCGCCGCATTCGTCTTTCGCGTGCATCTGCCGCATTTACAGATCGGGCTGCGTGATTTCAGCGAAACGCCTGGCGGCTATTCGTTCTGGCCGGAGCCGTTTTTCCTGCTGGGGATGCTGCTGTACGGATGGCGCGAACGGATTGACCTCAACGGCCTGGCGGCACTCGCGCTGGCGATGGTGTTTCTGGTGTTTCGCGATACCGCCGGCGCTCAACCGCTGTTCTATCTGGCTTTTGTTTACGGCGTGCTGTGGGTCGGCACAACACCGCTTTTGCGGCGTTTCGTGCCGCGCCACGATTACTCGTATGGGATTTATCTGTACGGTTTTATGGTGCAGCAATGCGTCGCGAATATCGCGCCGCAGTTGAGCCATGTGGTCGCGGTGCTGATTGCCGCGCCGTTCATTCTGCTGTGCGCGGCGCTGTCGTGGCACTTTGTGGAGCGGCCCGTGCTGACGTGGTGCCGGCGGCGTCTGGCGCGCTCGCGCGTGCCGCTCGGCTCGCCGGGCATCGCGACAAGCGATCCGGCGGCCCGTTGAACCTTGGCGCGGGAGGCCCAACTACAAAGCAAAACCGGCGCTCCAAAGCGCCGGTTTTCGTTTCCAGAAGCCCTTTGTACAGGCCTTCCTGCCAGGCCCTTGCACGGAGCTTGGGTATCAGCCCTTCGACGCTTCGCGCTCGGCGGCTTCGATCGTGTTGACGAGCAGCATCGTGATGGTCATTGGACCGACGCCGCCCGGCACCGGCGTGATATAGCCCGCCACCTCCTTGACACCCGCGAAATC
>NZ_JAXDPY010000431.1:0-10238 GCF_034668105.1 Paraburkholderia sp.
GGTCTGGAGCGCGAGGGCGTGGTGGCGTTTCGCAACGGGCAGCATCGCGCGCGTTATCTGGCCGACGCGGGCGCGCGCTGGTTTCCGGTGGAAGTACACGAACGCGAGGCGGCCTTGATGCGTGAGATGTGCGGCGCAGCGGACGACGCCCGCACGGCGATTCGCCCAACTACAGTGGATGGCGCCGCGGATGCGGTGGCCCGCGATACGCCGCTCCCTTAGCCGCGCGCCTGCACCACATTGCACGGCGTGCCGGCCTGCCATGCCGCGACGTTATCGAGCGTGGTCTGCGCGATCTCGTTCATCGCCTCGCGCGTGAAAAACGCCTGGTGCGCGGTGACGATCACGTTTGGGTACATCAACAGGCGTGCGAGCACGTCGTCCTGCAGCGGCAAATTCGAGTGGTCCTCGAAAAACAGGCCGCCTTCTTCCTCGTACACGTCGAGCCCGAGATGACCGAGCTGGCCGTCCTTCAACGCGCCGATCAGCGCATTGCTTTCGACCAGGCCGCCGCGACCGGTATTGATCAGCATTGCGCCGCGCTTCATCTTCGCGAGCGCGGGTTCGTCGATCAGATGGTAGGTGCCAGGGACTAACGGACAATGCAGGCTGACGATGTCGCTTTCAGCCAGCAGCGTGTCGAGCGGTACGTAGCGCGCACCGAGCGCGAGCAGGTCGTCGGCTGGCGTGCCGGGATCGTGGGCGAGCACCTGCATGCCGAAGCCCGCCATGATGCGGCCGAACACGCGGCCGATCATGCCGGTGCCGACCACGCCGACCGTTTTACCGTGCAGGTCGAAGCCGAGTAGTCCATGCAGCGAGAAGTCGCCTTCGCGCGTGCGTGCGGCGGCTCGGGGCAAGCGGCGGTTTAGCGCGAGAATCAGACCGACGGCGTGTTCGGCGACCGCGTGCGGTGAGTAGGCCGGTACGCGTGCGACTGCTATGCCGAGACGTTCGGCTGCGGCGAGGTCGACGTGGTTGAAGCCTGCGGAGCGCAGCGCGAGCATGCGCGTGCCGCCTTGATGGAGCTTCTCAAGAACCGCTGCGTCGACGTTGTCGTTGACGAATGGGCAGACTACTTCGTAGCCCTGCGCAAGGATCGCGGTTTCGACGTCGAGGTGCGATTCCTGGAAGTGGAGTTCGAAGCCATGCGTGTTGTTGGCTTCGGCGAAGGTGTCGCTGTCGTATTGGCGGCTGCTGAAGAGGATTAGGCGCATGGGGGCTCCGAAGGAAGCATGCCGGCGTGGCAAATTTCGATTTATTCACGGCGCCGCATAGCGGCACGTCAGTATATCGGCCCTTTATGCTAGCGACCGTCGCTTGCGATGCGCGGTTCGAAAACGATTTCGCCCTTTACCGAAGATCAAGTTTTTCGAAGCAAAAAGGGTCGCAAATGAAAATAATATTGACAGCCATACCCAACTACAATAATTATTAAAAAAGGCGTCTCAATAAGCACCTTCGTGCGGTGAAAAAATGGGCCATCAGCAAAGTATGTCGTTTTCAGACCGCCGGGCAAACCTCGCGAGGAACAGTGTGAGTGTTGAACTTACCGAAAAGCGTTTCCCTCTTGTCGCTGCAGGGCGGAATATCCTGTTTTACGCCGGAAGCTTCATGCCATCGTCATAAAGGTTTCCATTCAATGAAATCTGCTTATGCCGGATGAGTAATATATCTGAGTCGTCGCGAGTCGGATTGAATTCATTTTCAAATTCCAGAGAGATCTGTTCAGCTTTCTGCTAATAAACCGTAAATCGGCGAGCCCATATGATCGGTGAATTGCTGAGATCTCAACCGGAGATCGCGCTGTTCGCAAGCCTTGCAATCGGATATTTCATTGGTTCGTTTCGGGTGGGGCCAATTCAACTCGGCGGCGTCTGCGGGACGTTGATCGTGGCCTTGCTATTGGGTCAGACGGGCGCGCGGCTTGCCCCCGATCTGAAGAACATCGCATTCGCGCTGTTCATCTTCGCGCTGGGTTTCACCGGCGGACCGCAGTTCTTTGCCAACATCGGGCGAGGCTGGCGTTATGGCTTGCTGTCGGTGGTCGAGATCGTGTCGGTGCTGGTGCTGATCATGATCGCGGTCCTCGTGATGCGGCTCGACGCCGGCACGGCGGCTGGCTTGCTGGCCGGCGCCGCGACGGAGTCGGCGGTGATCGGCACGGCGTCGGAGGCGATCGCCAGGCTTGGTTTCAGCGACGCGGAGACATTGCGTCTGCAGGCCAACATCGTGACCGCGTACAGCGTGAGCTATCTGTTCGGCCTGGTCACCATCGTCCTGTTCACGAGCCAGTTTGCGCCGCTGCTGTTGCGCATCAATTTGCGCGAGGAAGCCGAGCGCGTGTGGCACAAGCTCGGCGGCGACGGGGCATTTGGCGATGGCCAGCACGCCGCCGCGCCGGCGCTCGTGGGCCGCGCGTTCCGGGTCGGCAGGGCGGCGGGCTCGACGATCTTCACGCTCGAACAGCAGCACGGCTTTAATCTGGCGATTGAACACCTGCGGCGCAACGGAGCCGACGTGCCGGTCGAGCCGCATCTGACGTTGGCCGCGGACGACCTGATTCTGGTGGCCGGTCGGCGCGAAGCGGTCGTGGCCGCGGCTGCCCGCCTCGGCGAGGAAGTGGCGGACGCCGGCTTCAGCCAGTTCATGGTGGAACAACTCGACGTCGTGCTGACGCGCAGCGAGGCGCATGGTCTGACGGTCGCGCAGGTACGCGAACGGGCCAAGCCGGAAGACGGGCGCGGCGTCTATATCGCGGCCGTGACGCGGCTCGAAACCACGGTGCCCGCGTTGCCCGGCACCGAACTCAATCGTGGCGACGTGCTGACGCTGGTGGGCGCGAAGGCCGACGTCGCGCGCGGCGCGCGGCATCTGGGCTACGTGCTCGCCGCGACCCAGAAAACCGACTTCGTTTATCTCGGCCTGGGCGTGCTGGTCGGCATGGCGATCGGCCATCTCGGCGGCCGCATCGGCGGCATTTCGATCGCGCTCGGCGCAGGCGGCGGATGTCTGCTGTCGGGGCTGCTGTTCGGCTGGATCCGTTCGCGCTATCCGTTAGTCGGTTCGCTGCCTTCGGCCGCCGCGCAAATTCTCAAGGACTTCGGCCTTGCCACCTTCATTGCCGCCGTCGGACTGTCGGCGGGACCCGATGCCATCAAGCTGGTGCGCGAATACGGTCTGGCGCTGCCCGTCGCCGGCATTCTGATGGTGCTCGTGCCCGGCTTGCTGTCGCTCTGGATTGGCCGCGTGTTTCTCAAACTCGACGCGCCCATGCTGCTCGGCGCCATTGCCGGTCAGCAATGCAGCACGCCGGCGATCAGCGCGCTGGTCGGCGTGACCGGCAATTCGACGCCCGTGATCGGCTACACGATCACCTATGCGCTCTCTAACATTCTGTTGCCGTTGATGGGGCCGGTTGTTGTCGGTCTCGCCGGGAAATTCGGCTAGGCGGCCAGATGGGCTGCGCGCGGTGCACCACGCCGCGCGCAGTCGACACGGCACGCGGACATCGACACGAAATCCGCGTGCACCCGCAGCACCCAGTACTCAGTATCTCAAACTATCCAGCGAGGGCACGATGGACTGGCTACATCACATTTTTCAGAAATCACCGGAGATCGCGCTGTTTTTGTCGTTAGCAGCCGGTTACTTCATCGGGCAGATCAACTTCGGTAAGTTCCAGTTGGGCGGCGTAGGCGGTTCATTGCTGGCCGCGGTCGTGATCAGTCAAGCGGGCGTCACGATCGATAACGGCGTGAAATCGGTGATGTTCGCCGTGTTCATTTACGCGGTCGGTTACGACTCCGGGCCGGGTTTCTTCAACTCGTTGAATCGCAAGACGCTGCGCGAGATTGCGATGGCGATCTTTCTCGCGGTCACCGCGCTCATCACGGTCCTGATCTGCGCCAAGCTGTTCCATCTGAACAAGGGTCTCGCAGCGGGACTCGCGGGCGGTGCGCTGACGCAGTCGGCGATTATCGGCACGGCCGGCGACGCCATCGCGCGTCTCGGTTTGCCCGCCGATCAGGTCAAGTCGCTGCAATCCGACGTGGCGATTGCCTATGCGGTGACCTACGTGTTCGGCTCGCTCGGGGCAATCATCGTCTGCGTGAATATTCTGCCCAAGTTCATGGGGCAAAGCTTGCGAGATGCTTCGATCGAAGCAGAGCGCGAACTGTCCGCCGGTTCGCCCTCACTCGGCGCCGGGCAAATTCGCGCGTTGCCCGAACTAGTGGGGCGTGCGTACAAGATCGATGTCAGCGCCGGGAAAACGGTCAAGGCGGTCGAGACCCAGCATCAGGACCTGTTGACGATCGAGCGGATCAGGCGCGACGGTAAGGCCCTCGAGCCGACACCCGATCTGACCTTGCAACTCAACGACGAAGTGCTGGTGGTGGGCCGCCGTGAAGCGGTGGTCGCATTCGGTGCGAACGGCAACGAGATCGCCAACGTCGAGGACGTCGGTGTCGTGATGCAGACGCGCGACGGCGTGTTCACCCGCAAAGGCATGAATCACACGACGATCGCCGCCGCACGCGAAGTCGTGGATCGCGACATGCGCCACGGCGTCTATATCCAGAGCGCCTCGCGTGCTGGCCAGCCGCTGCCGATCCTGCCCGAAACCAAACTCGAGCATGGCGACGTCATTACCTTCTACGGTTCGCCGAAAGACACCAAGCGCGCCGTCGATGCAGCCGGCTACGAGCTGCCGTACAGCAACAAGACCGACTTCATCTATATGGGCGTCGGCATCGTGCTGGGTTTGCTGATCGGCCTGATCGTCGTCGACGTGGGCGGCGTTCCGCTCACGCTCGGTTCCGGCGGTGGCTGTCTGCTGGCAGGTCTCCTGTTCGGCTGGATGCGCGGCAAGCACCCGATGTACGGTGCGATGCCGTCCGCGGCTTCGCAGTTGCTGAAGGACTTCGGCCTCGCGGCGTTCGTCGCGGTGGTGGGTTTGAATTCGGGCTTGCAGGCCGTGGTGACCGTCAAGCAGAGCGGCATGACGATCTTCCTGCTCGGCGTGATCGTCACCGTGGTGCCGCTCGTGCTGACCATGCTGTTCGGCCGTTACGTGCTGCGCTACAACAACGCGGCCATCCTGGCCGGCGCGCTGACCGGCTCGCGCAGTGCCAACCCGGCATTCGGCGGCGTACTCGACAAAGCCGAGAGCGCGGTGCCGACCGTGCCGTTTGCGATCACCTATGCCATTGCGAACGTCGCGTTGACGCTGCTCGGACCGCTCGTGGTGGGACTCGTTTAGCCTGATTTAGCCTGGTTTAGTACACGCATTTATCGATCTCTCTTACGCCGGCGGCAACTGAACGATCATTCGCGGCGCCGGCGTCATTCACTTGCACCTTGGAGAACGCATCATGGCAAAAGAGAAAAGCGGCAAGAAACAGGGCGATATGGCACAAGCCGGCTTTGCGGCACTCAGCCCATTCGAACTCAAGGACGAACTGATCAAGGCCGCCGGTGGCGGCGCGGTGGAGCGTGCTGCCAATGCGTCGATGCTCAACGCGGGCCGCGGCAATCCTAACTTTCTCGCGACGATTCCGCGCCACGGCTTCTGGCAGCTCGGCCTCTTTGCAATGCGCGAGTCGGAGCGTTCGTTTGCGTTCATGCCGGAGGGGGTGGGCGGCTTTCCGCGCCGTGAAGGGCTCACCGAGCGCTTCGATCTGTTCCTGCGCGAAAACAAGGGCGTGCCCGGCATCGACTTTCTGCGCGGCGCGATCTCGTATGTGCGCGATCAGCTTGGCTTGTCCGCGGGCGACTTCCTCTATGAAATGTGCGAGGGCATTCTCGCGTCGAACTATCCGGTGCCGGACCGGATGCTCAAGTTATCCGAACTGATTGTCGGTCAATATCTGCGTAAGGAGATGATCGGCAACCATCCGTTCGTCGGCGAGTTCGACGTGTTCGCGGTGGAAGGCGGCACGGCGGCGATGACGTACATCTTCAACACGATGCGCGAGAATCACCTGATCAAGCCGGGCGATACGATCGCGCTCGGTTTGCCGATCTTCACGCCGTACATTGAAATTCCGCGCCTGAACGACTATCAGCTGAACGTCGTCAATCTCGAAGCCTCGGTTGAAAGCGGCTGGCAGTATTCGAAGAAGGAACTCGACAAGCTGCGCGATCCGAAGGTGAAGGCATTCTTCCTCGTGAACCCGAGCAATCCGCCTTCGGTGAAGATCAACGACGAGAGCCTTCAATACATCGCCGACATCGTCAAGGAACGGCCCGACCTGATTCTGTTGACCGACGACGTGTACGGCACCTTCGCCGACGATTTCGTTTCACTGTTCGCACTTGCGCCCAAGAACACGATCCTCGTGTACTCGTATTCGAAGTATTTCGGCGCGACCGGCTGGCGCCTCGGCACGATCGCGACGCATCGCGACAACGTGCTCGACAAGCTGATCGCCGAACTGCCGAAAGAAGCAAAGAAGCAGTTGCACGAGCGTTATGAATCGATCACGACCGAACCGGACAAGCTCAAGTTCATCGATCGGCTGGTCGCCGACAGCCGCACTGTCGCGCTGAATCACACGGCCGGTCTGTCGACGCCGCAGCAGGTGCAGATGGTGCTGTTCTCGTTGTTCTCGCTGATGGACACGCCTGACGCGTACAAGAACGCGTTAAAGCGGCTGATCCGCAAACGCAAGCAGGCGTTGTACGAAGAGGTCGGCATTTCGTTCGAGGACGACGATCCGAACCAGGTCGACTACTACACGATTCTCGACATCGAGTTTCTCGGCGAGCGGATGTTCGGGCGTGAGTTCGTCGAATGGCTGCTGAAGAATACCGAGCCGTCCGAGTTGCTGTTCCGTCTCGCGCGTGAAGCGCGCGTGGTGCTGCTGCCGGGACGCGGCTTTGGTACGCAGCATCCGTCGGGACGGGTGTCGCTGGCCAATCTGAACGAGTCGGACTATCGGCAGATCGGCCGCGCGATGCGCAAGCTGATCGAGGAATATGTCGAACGCTACAACACCGCGACCGGCAAGAAGCTCGATAAGACCAAGGTGAAGTGACAAAATCCTTGCGCAATCGCGCGGATCGGTGAATGATCGGACGAACGGCTCCGCCAGTGACTTTGTTGGCGGGGCCGCTTGTTCCTTTGCGCCCTGACATTCACGTATCGATCATGCCGACTTCATCCACTCTCTCCGCTTCCACAGCAGTGCCTTGTCCGGTTGTCGAATCGCTCGACGCCATTCTTCCCGAAGAACCGTTACTGATGATGGGCGCCGGCCCCGTGCCGATTCCCGCGGCGGTGGCCAAAGCCAACACGATCGTGATCAATCACCTTGGCGGCACGATGGTGAAGGTGATCGGCCAGGTCAAGACGATGGCGCGCTACGTATTCCAGACGAATTCGAAATGGGTGCTGGGCGTGGCGGGGCCGGGATCGGCCGCGATGGAAATGGCAATCTCCAACCTCGCGTGGACGGGCACGCGGGTGCTGAGCATCAAGAACGGCTTTTTCAGCGACCGGATGGCTGAGATGGGGCGGCGTGTCGGCGCACAGGTGAGCACGCTGAACGTCGAGGACCGATCGGTTGCGAGCCTCGAGCAGATCGCCGAGGCGATTCGCCGCGAGCGTCCGGAGATTGTGACGGTGGTGCAGGGTGAAACATCGAATACGGTGTGGAATTACCACCTGAAGGACATTGCCGCGCTGGCCAAGGCTGCGGGCGCGCTGGTGATCGTAGATGCGGTGTGTACGCTGAGCACGATGCCTCTGGAGATGGATACGTGGGGCATCGACGCGGTGATTACCGGTGGGCAGAAGGGTTTGTCGTCAATTCCGGGCGTCTCGCTGATCGCGTTTTCGGATGCGGCGTGGGCGCGGGTGAAGGGGCGCACTGCGCCGAATGCGCATTGGTGCCTGGACGCGTCGCTGGCGGAGAACTTCTGGCATAACGCCGGTTACCACTACACAGCGCCTGTGTCAGGCGTGCTCGCTTTGCATGAGGCATTGCGGCTGGTGTGTGCGGAGACTTTGGAGAAGCGTTTTGCGCGGCATTTGAAGTGTTCGGTGGCGTTGCAGGAGGGCATCACTGCATTGGGCTTAAAGCTGTACGCGCCGCAGGCGTGCCGCCTGAATTCGGTGGTAGGTATTGAGGTACCGGAAGGCTTGAGCCCTGGCGATATCTGCGGGCATATCTCGCGTCAGCATCAGGTGGAGATTTCCGGGTCGTTTGGTTTGCCGATCGTGCGTATCGGTCAGATGGGCGAGCAGTGCCGCGAGCACAATCTGTTCAGGACGCTGCATGCGCTAGGCCGCACGATGCTGGATCTGGGCGCGGCGGTGGATTTGCCTGCGGGCGTGGCGGCGTTGGAGAAATCGTTGTCGGGTGGCGCGCGCGGGGTGGCGCGGTAGGATCTTGGCTTTGAGCTTTTGCCGGGCGTATGGTCTGCGCCCGGCGTCAACTGCGTTTGATGTGTTTGATGCGTTTGATCCCATCACTTCAGATAGAGTCCCGGTCCCCACGGGCCTTCGCGCGACGAAAACTGAACCGTCTCGGCGTTCGCATTGCGAATGCAGATGCCAATCTGTGATGCTCCCGCCGCCGCTTGCGACGCGATGTAGCTGGTGACGTCGTTTAGTCGCACCTGCGACGCGTTGTCCAGATAAATGCCGCCGATCTGTTGTGTCGTACATGCGCTTGCCGTGGGCAGGTGAGTGGCGTCGTCCCAGTTTGTGGTCGCCGCGTAGAGTTGCAGCATGATGGCGTTGGAATCCGTCATGTTCTGCCCTTGGGTTTGCAGATTGGACTTGGCGTACGGATAGTCGCCGAGATTCGATGGCGTTGGGAATTTGATCAGCACGACATTGCCGGGCGCCAGGACTAGCGTGGGGTCAGTCGGGTGGATTGCACCGCTTGAATCGAGCCAGACATCCGCGCTGGCAGCGGAGTAATACGTCGGAAGACTGCTGCCGCATGTGGCACTTGTGGGCGTGTTCATGCACTTATCGATCACGTATTGCATGACGTCCGTCTTCCACGCATTGACGAAGTCGCCGTGCGCCGTGTACATGCTGCCCCACTGCGGCACCGATTGCCCATTCATCATCATCGGGTCCATCGACAATTGCGCCGTTGTCAGATCCGGATCTTGCCCGAGGTTGTACGCGACATTCAGCTGGAGTTCGGGAATCTTGACGGGATAGGTGCTTGGGCAGGTGCCATCGGCGTTCCGATATGCCATGTTGTCAATGCCGCCTGCAAAATTCGGCACCAGTGTCTTGCCGTCCCAGCAATCAGGGAAATGCACGGAGATATCGAGCTGGGAATAGGTTCCGCTGCTATCCGTTACGACGGGACAGTGGGTGGGGGCAGTTGTGGTGTAGGAGCCTCCTCGACACAGGAAGTTGATATGCGAATTGGGCGCGGTGCCCATATGATTGCCGGCCAGCATCTCGAATCCGGGCTGAATCGCCTGGAGCGCGACGACCGGTTGATCGTTCTTGTAGTACGTCTTCTGGTATTGCGGCACGACGATTCCCGAGGCCCGTTTCAATTGCGGTACCCAGTATGCGGAAGCATCGGCAATTGAATCGCATGTTGTGAGTTTGTTGTTGCTCAGTGAATCGTAGGTGCTATAGGCGTCCGTGCTTGTGTTGCCGAAGAAGTCATGCACCATGGCTTGGCCCGGCTTGCCGGGGTGAACGATGGAGTCGTCCGGCAATGTATGCGAGTAGGTGCAGCGCACGGCGAAGCCGCTACCGGCTTGGGCTGCGCCCGCTGTGAGCATCAGCATAATGCAGATCATGATGTGCGTTTTCATGGATGGCTCCTGAAGCGAAAATGAAATGATGTCGTGGATAATTTTTCTATGCGATTTAGTTAGGATTATTTAATGACGGAATCGTCATGAGGCTGCGTGTGGTTGAGGTAATCGTAGGTTATTCGCTTAAGAAGCGCCAGTGCGTTATCGCGTCTCAGGTAATCAGGTCGATTGTGATTTTCACTATTCTGTGGCTTTGGTCTTTTTATGAAAAACTGAGGGCTATTGTTTTGGATCTGAGGGCGGTGCTCTGTGCCGGCGGTGCTCTGTGCCTTTCCTTGAATTGGTTGCCTGCTGGGCGTTTTGTTGTCTGATTGCCTGCGGCGTTGGCCTTTCCTTGTGTTCTTATTGGTCTATTAGCGTTGCCCCTGTGCGGGGCGGCACTTACTTTCTTTGCCGCCGCAAAGAAAGATAAGCAAAGAAAGCGGCTCACACCG
>NZ_JAXDPY010000432.1:0-3480 GCF_034668105.1 Paraburkholderia sp.
ACGCCAAAATCGGCACGCGTGGTGATCTGCAACTCGAGGTCGGTCGACAGGAACGACACGTCCGGGCCGTTCTTGGTAATCAGCAAATTGGCGAGGATCGGCAACGTATGGCGGCGTTCGACGATGCCGCTCACGGTTTGCAGCGGCCTGAGGAGGTTATCGCGTTCGGTCTTGACCAGTTGCATAGAATTCCTTCGTTGATATGACGGCCTGCGCGCCTGACTTGCCAGCCTTACAGCGCGCACCCGCGGCTCCCCGCCGGCGCCACGCAGCGCCTGTCACGGCGTGAATTCCGCCCGCGGCCGCCGGGCGGTTAAACCTGTATTGTGCCTGAAAACGGAACCGCTCCACTAAAATGGGGGCGAGTTCCGAAATAAACAGGTCGAAATTTCCTTCCAGGCTCCTTAACCTTTCAGCGTTTGCTCCAGCACGTGCAGTTCGTGGTTCAGTTGCGCGTCGGTGCTGCGCTCGGCGGCGATCTTGCGCACCGCGTGCAGCACGGTGGTGTGGTCGCGCCCGCCAAACAACTCGCCGATTTCCGGCAAACTTTTCTGGGTCAGCTCCTTCGCCAGATACATCGCGATCTGCCGCGGCCGCGCGATGTTCGCCGGACGCTTCTTCGAATACATGTCCGCGACCTTGATGCTGTAGAAGTCAGCCGTGGTCTTCTGGATGTTTTCCACCGAAATCTGCCGGTTCTGTACCGTCAGCAGGTCTTTCAGCGCTTCTTTGGTCACTTCGATCGTGATTTCGCGGCCGTGGAACTTGGAATACGCGAGGATCTTGCGCAGCGCGCCTTCCAGTTCACGGACGTTCGAACGCAAATGCTTGGCGACGAAGAACGCGACGTCTTCATTCAGGCTCACGAACTCCGATTGCGCCTTGCGCATCAGAATCGCGACGCGCATTTCCAGCTCGGGCGGCTCGATCGCCACCGTCAGGCCCGAGTCGAAGCGCGAGATCAAGCGGTCGTCGATGCCGGAAATTTCCTTCGGATACGTGTCGCTGGTGATGATCACCTGCGCTTTGTTCGCGACCAGCGCCTCGAACGCGTAGAAGAATTCCTCTTGCGTGCGCGACTTGCCTGAGAAAAATTGAATATCGTCGATCAGCAGGAGGTCGAGCGAGTGGTAGTAGCGTTTGAAGTCGTCGAACGCCTTGCGCTGGTAGGCCTTCACCACGTCGGACACATACTGTTCCGCGTGGATGTAGCGAATCCGCGCGCCGCCCTTGTCCATTAGAAGCTGGTTGCCGATCGCGTGGATCAAGTGGGTCTTGCCCAAGCCCACGCCGCCGTACAGAAACAGCGGGTTGTACGAGATGCCGGGGTTGTCCGCGACCTGGATCGCCGCGGCGCGCGCCAACTGGTTGGCTTTACCGGTCACGAAATTGTCGAAGGTCAGCACGGGGTTGAGCTTCGAACGCTCGTACATCGAGTCGTTCTCACCGTTGCCGTTCGAGCTCGCGCTTTGGCCCGGACGCCACGTGCGGCGGGCGGCGGCGGCCTCGTTCGCGTCGAGGCTGGGGAGATCGAGGTCGGCGGCATCTCCAGCGGCCGCGCGTGCGTTGGCGTTTTGTTCGGCTGCCGCGCGCGCATGCGCGTTGAGGTTCGCCATCGCGCTGTTCGCGCCATTGGTGCGGGCGGCTTGGGCCGATTGCACGGCGCCAACGGCCGCGTCCACTGCGGCACCGCCATTCGAACCAGCCGATTGGCCGCCGCTGATCGAACCAGACGCGGAAGACGGACGCGCCGGAGCCGGCGACGAGCTAGCAGCCGGCGCGCGCATGCCGGCTTTGGGGTCCAACACAAATTGCACATCGACCGGGGCGTGCCAGAAATCGCGGGCCATATCCGCGATACGGCCGGAGAACTGGCTCTTGACCCAGTCGAGCTTGAAACGGTTCGGCGCAGCGATGCTCAGCGTGTTCGCAGCGGCGTCGAAGGCGACCGGGGCCAACGGTTTGATCCACGTCACGTACTGCTGGGGCGTCAGCTCGCGCTCCAGCAATGCGGAACAGTGTTGCCAGAAATCGTTCATCGAGTTGCTGTCGTTATGGTGTGCACGGCGGTTCGCCGCTGCCCCTGTCGCACACACGCAACAAGGCCCTGAGCAGTTAGGCCGAACCAGGCGCAATGGCTCCAGGCGCTTGTGCCACAAGGGTTTGCGGGGCAAGCGAGCCGGAGCGGCGTGCAGGATTTTTGGGAAGTAAGGCAGGATTCTAACGCCAAATCGTCGGCGAAAGGGGAGTTATCCACAGGGACCGATCATCCGGCGAACTTCCCGCGGGGCCAGGTCGAGCCTGGCTAAACTATTGACGGTCAAAGAAAAACCGGTTTAAATAGCGGGTTCCGCGAAAACCAATTCAGTAAACCTCCGGCCATTGCCGCTTCAGCGATGATCGTGCGGTTATTTTTCGATCAGTCGATCAAGTGAGAGCAACATGAAACGTACTTACCAACCTTCCGTTACCCGTCGCAAGCGCACCCACGGCTTCCGCGTTCGCATGAAGACTGCAGGTGGCCGCAAGGTCATCAACGCACGTCGCGCGAAGGGCCGCAAGCGCCTCGCCATCTAAGGTTAGCGGATTGCGCGCTCCGTCTGTGCCGGAAAGCAAACCCTGCGGTAGTCATGCGGGAACGGCTGGGGCGCCGCAACTGGGCTCGGTTCCGTTGCGAGCGCAAGCCGCCTTCCCCAAAGCCGCAAGGCTACTAAAAACGGATGAATTTTCATCCGTTTTTCGTTTGCGCCCGTGGCGCCGCACCGCGCACTTCGTGGTGTACGGCCGGCCCACCGGCAACGACGCTCGCTTAGGCCTCGTGATCGGCAAGAAGTACGCGCCGCGCGCGGCCACGCGTAATCTGGTACGTCGGCTCGCGCGTGAAGCCTTCCGGCTGCGTCGCGCGGAATTCGGCGGTTGGGATGTGCTGCTGCGTTTGCACACGCGCTTCGACAAGAAGGCTTTGCCGAGCGCCTCGTCGCCGCCGTTGAGGGCGCTGTGCCGCAGCGAGATAGAGGCGCTGCTCGACAAGGCAGCGCGCGAAATTGCCCGTCGAGAGGCGCCGCCCGCGGAAGCGCCCAAGACGGAATGACGCTCAAGTGACCGCCCCATTGGTCGTACGGGCAGCGCGGTTCGCCGAAATTGCTTCGGCAACCCTGCTGCGCGGGCCTCACCCGGTATTCCACGTTGCGCGGCGCCGTCCGGCCGCACCAGCCATGCAAACGGTACTCATCGCTTTACTGCGTTTCTACAAGGTTGCTGTGAGCCCCATGCTCGGCAACCGGTGCCGTTTTTACCCTTCCTGCTCTGATTACGCGCGCGAAGCAATCCAGTATCATGGCGCCGCGCGCGGAACTTATCTCGCCGCCAGGCGTATTTGCCGCTGCCACCCGTTTTCCGCGGGCGGCATCGATCTCGTCCCGCCTCCCACTTCTGAAAAGCGCTGACGCGCCGTTCCATCGACACTGAGACAACGCATGG
>NZ_JAXDPY010000433.1:0-7017 GCF_034668105.1 Paraburkholderia sp.
GAGCTGACAAAGGAGAAATGATATGGCTGCCCAGCCAACTGGACCACCAGCACGTTGGTGCCGTGCATTTGCCGGCGCCAACCAATCTCACCCCGATCTTGACTTTCGGGGGAAGTCCTTGCAAACAGAATCGGCCGCGTGCTGACGGTCATCTATGCGCCCCGTTTTCAAAACCAAGGCCTAGGGCCTTGTCGCCCTTGAGATGCTTGTGACCGCTGTAGCCGAGATTGTCGCCGCCTTTTTTCGCCGCCGTCGTTGTGCCATCGCCATGAATGACCGTCAGCTCGAGCAGCTGGTCATCATGAAGCCTGGTCACCGAGCCGGCAAGGATGGCATCAATGCAACCGTCGGCCTGCCAGCGCCGCATCGGCCGGTAGATACGCGTGTAGTGGATTTCGCGGCGGCCTTTGGCATTCCTTTTGATCGGCAGCATCTTCCATTGACAGCCCATGTACAGCACTCGCAGGATGTAGTTGAAAATCTTGTGCAAGGGCACCGTGGGAGGAGGTCCTCGACGACCCCGCCTCAGATGCGGCATGACAGACTGCTCGAACTGCTCCAGGATCAATTCCGTTGGAATCGCTTGCCAGCATGGGTTCGGTCATTCGCTGCGCCCTGAAATCTGGACTCTAACCGATCTGGCTTCACCGATCAGAAATCCGGTCCTGGCGCGCCTCGCAGACAAATTCGATGGCCTCGAAAAACTGGCAACCGGAGTTGTCAATGAATGACGTCTTGGACGGCGCCGCGGCGTTGGTCGCGGGCGTGGTTGCGGTTGCAGCGTCGGCTTTGGTCTCAAGCCATGGCGAGATCCGGCGCGCGATTTATCCAGAGGCTAGCTGACACAAGCCGCCCAAAGACGCGCGGCAAACTGATACCAGGTACTCAGTTAGTCTGCGACTGCATTTGTCCCATTCCATTCTGTCGCCGTCCGTGGCCGCCAGATGGCCTTCCACCCTCATTTTTTCTCGGCTCCGATGCCCCAAGCGTCAACTGCGGGTGCTCATTCAAGTGAAACTGATCGGGTGGCAGGACGCCGTCGGGGACGCCAGGCGTGTTCTGTGCAAAGGCGACGGAGATACTTGCGACCAGCGCGCAAGTGACCAGCCCTGCACCGCAGGCGGAAAGGAAGAAGTTCATGATAGTCGGCGCGGCGTAGCGACCGCGCGAGTGCGCGCAATACAGCAGAGAATAGTGCATGGGCCGCTGACAAAATAGTGCATCCACGTCGACGGTCGTTACCGATTTTTACGGGGCGTCACGCCGAATTCCTCTGAGGTCGGCGGCCCTTTCCCTCATACGCCTTTCGCTGGCTCTTGATACACGTATGGAGAGCCATCCCTGTCGCATCGATCTCGCCCCGCACGAGCGCGCTCGCCGCATCGCGTTCACCGCCGATGTGATCGCCGTGGTTGCCTCCGAGCAGGTCGAAGCGGCGCGCCTGGTAATCATGTCCTGCAACAAGGCCGCCTTTGTGGCGCAGATGGTCCAGCGGAATCAGCGTGGCCTGACGCGAGTCGATCGCGCCGAAGCCGATGGTTTTGCCGCGCAGATCGCCGAGCCTTTGCACGTTGCTGGTGGCGGGCACAACCAGGATCGAATGCAGATCGATGTCGCTGTCGCGCATGGCGAGCGGCCACACCCGCTGGCCGCGCGCGTGCGAGGCGTTCGGCGCGCAACCAGGCGAGCGGCGAGTTCCATGCAATCGGCGAGTTCCAAGCAATCGCAATGTCGCCCGCGAACTTGGCTTCGACCTGGCGTTCGTAGTTCGAGTAGAGAAGATAGTCAAACGAGAAGTCGTGTTCGGCGATCGGGCAACTCGCGACAGGTTTGACTCGATTGCGTGGCCCGCGGATCGTGGCGACATCGCCTTCGCGAATGCTGTCATGGGCCGGTTGCGAGCCGCCGCACGACTGTGGATCGTGCAGCACAGCGATCAGATAGCGATGACTGAGTCGGGCGCGTCGTACAGCGAATACTATCTAATGAGACGGTCGCCGATATGCGAATCGATATGCGATCCGGCAGAGGAAACCGACAACGGGTCGCCGTTCACCAAATCCAGTTCGTGTCCCCGGCGAAAGATTTGGTCAAGACTGATTTGGGGGGAGCTGGCGCTTCCCTCACCATCGACAGTCTGCTTGATGTGTTTGCTGTAGTTCCGGAGGTCCAGACGTTCCCAGCGGCGGTTCGGGAAGCGACGGCATCGTGTCGGGAAACCTATCGTCTTCTGTCCGGATAGGAACTCAAAATCGAAACCCTGCCGTTCTTAATACAGCTTACAAGGCTATGACTAGCCTCACAGTCAATACGCACAGAAAGTGGAACGAAATATTTAGCAAGATAAGGGCGCATAAAATGCAATGCACCGTATCGTATTCTTGGCGCACTGGCTTTCCTGTCGTTTCACGCGGTGGGGAAAACGCCGTTTCCACTCACTGTCTTCGTCGAATTGCGCTCCTGCATAGGGCCGGGCTACTCCCCGAGTTGAGCAGGCGATTCGCGCGCACCGCCTCATGCAACTGACCCGCGTTGCGTCTAACGACACTGGAAACGCTCCGGACGTCTGATGGTTGCCGCTATAGGCGGCAACCTTGAGTCGTCCGACTCAGTTACGACACGTTACGGAGAATTGATCATGAAGAATGCACTTATTGGTTCGCTGCTGCTGTTGGCCGGTTCAATGGCATACGCTCAATCGCAAATCAATGGAGACGGCGGGCGAGGCTCGTTTCATGGCAACCCGGCGATTGCTGCGGCTTGCGAAGGGAAGCCGGTGGGTACAAAAGTTTCGGTGACGTTTAGGGATGGACAGCCTCACGAAATCGAATGCGGAATGCATCACCGCCCCCAACCGCAAGATGGTGGAAATTCTGGAGCAGGTAACCCAGCGCAGTAAGGGGCAGGGATTGAACACGAAGCGGTCGTTTGTGCGACGCAGTCCGACCTCGCAAATTGGCCGAATCCGGGCCGACGGCGAACGCACCAAACCGACCTATTCCCGTCGTTCCGCGTCACATGGTAGCCATGGCCGCTTTGCGCGCATTGCGGCCATCCGTATCGCATGCAAGTGCCTTTCGCCGCGATAATTTCTCCGACACAGCGCGATGGCAAGAGCCCAAGGTTTCAGCCCGTTATCTGACGGACTGTCTCCCGTAACGCGCTCCACGCCCGTGTCCTCACGAAAATGGTATCCCGGTGAATCTTGAGATACCGGCATTGTTCCGCGTTGAAGCCGCCACCTTTCTCGCGCCGTTCACGCGCAGACGAAGACATGGCTAACCGATTGGCGATTTTGTCGGCGCGCGACACATCGCGTTCGCGCAACAGGTTACCAATGGCATTCACCTCGAGCTCACATGTTCCATATTCAACGGCGTCACCGAATTAGCAGAAACAGGTACTGGCGGTCGTAGACTTCTCTGGTCATGCGCCGGCTACAGCGATCGCCTCTGTAAGCCGGTGTTTTGATCCCCGCCATCTGTTGTCTTTGTTGGGGCAACGCGGCCCCGCGCAATATTGGTCTCTCCCAGCTGGGAGCGCAGCCAGCATTCCGTTCCCCACCCTAACCATGCACCGGTCCTGCCGCATGATCCCGAGCAGCCTCGACTACGGCCGAGGGATCGGTTGCCAAGCGCTCACGAGGCCGTTTGCCGTCAAGCATGCCGTTTGTCGACTCGAACCACGAGGCGATCCTCAATGGCGTGTAATCAGAAAAAAGCTGCAGGATCTCTGCGACTTCGGGGATAGGGTTCCCGAGTTCGTCAAAAATGTATGCCGGGTACAAGGTCTCCCGGGCCAGATCGATGGAAAAAATCTTGCCCTCCTGCTGCCAACGGATTGCCACTGCCCGCGGAAATGCGGCCTCAGGATTGTGCTGCCTGCCGACCCCCAGGGCCGTCAACCATGTTGTTCCGTCAAACACGGCTGCAACCGCCTTCGCCTCCATTTCGGCGCGGGATGACGTTAGTTGCCTAACCGGGTCGGCAAGTCGTTCGGCCCCAAGCCATCGACGATCGCTTTCTCGCCGCGAACCGCTCAACTGCAAAACCGGCCTGGCCATGGCCGCGCGCATACGATCGAGGATTGATTCAGCAGCCTGCTCGCCTTCTTCGGGCGTCCACCGTACGCACGCACCGGTGTCGGAACAGCCAAATCCACGATCACTGATGTAGTGCACTTCCCGAAGTTCTCTGCAGATTTCTCCGGCTTTCTCATATTCGATCACCCGGTAATCCCAATGCGATCTACGTTCGCGGGGAGTCCGGTCTGCATCTGAGGATGGCTCACCCTTCATGGGAGGAGTGACGCCATCGGCGATTGCAGCGTTCATCGCTTCAACAGACATGGCCTCATCGACGTGCCGGATGCAATCTCGCAGGGCGCTCAAAGGAAATGAGGCTGAAGACGGATTGATGTTGTCGTCGTTGCCTGTTTCGACCTTCAACCACGGACCCAGAGTGTCCCGTAGGCAGTGCTGACACAGGTCGATGCGGATCTCCGGGCCGTCACCGAAAATCGAATGAAATCCGCCGCGATACGCGATCGACAGCCGTTCATGCCACTGGGAGTCGGGGTCATCCGGCGTCATGCGCCGTCCGCAGCGATCGCACGTGCACGCGGAGACCTCGGGTACCAATCTCTCCCGGAATTCGAGCATGCCCTACTCCTTCGATCGCGGCCGATCCCTCGTCCACTCATGGGGCACCAGCCCCAGTTGCCGCGCCGTCGCTGTCGGCAGACGCAGCACGACAGTGCCAGGGGGACGCCCCCAAAGGCTGTTGATCATGGTCACATCGGCCTGCACGCCTTCGATCTCCAGATAGACAGCGTCGTCCTTCTCGAACATTTCGGTATAGAGCTCCCAGCCGGGCTGATCGCCAGCCTTTTCCTGAAACCGGATAGTGTCTTTGGTGCCCATGGTTTTCCTTCAAGAAAGTCAGTCGATATGATCGACGGGACATTGCCCCGGTGAGAAGATGATCACGCCACCAGGACGTCACGCCACAAATGTTCCGCGGAACCGGCGCGCGGCTTCAAGGACGCCGAGGCGGTTGTCGAGCGCATTCTTTGGCGCGATCGAACCGGCACCACCCTCCTCGACGATCCAGCCGTTGGGAAAGTGAAACCAGGCGGCAATCTTCCACGGGTCTGTAACGGGGCCAAGTTCCGCCAGAACCTCTTTGATGACCGGCCGCGGCTGATTGCACTCATCGAACTGATATCGGGCAAAGTACAACTGGCCCGCCGCTTCCACGCCAAAGATCCAGCCCCCTCCCATCGCTGCGCACGCATCGCCCTGTGGCGTATCTAGGCAACGGCTGGGGTTCCGTCGCACACAGTCGTTGCGTATGCCGTCGCCCGATTTTGTGATTGTCCATGCGGAGCATGCGTTGGGCTGTCACGCGCGTCAGGCAGCGAGGCATGGTGGGCACGGTCGATAGCGAAAGCCCGCTTTGTGTCGGTCACCCGTATCCAACGTTTCGTCGGCGGGTACGCGATTGTGCCGGGGATCGCCGCCCATGCGGGTCTCGCGTCGCTCATGCCTCGGGCTCATCCATGTCCTGTTCACGTGAAGCGACCGGCGCGTCCGACGTCGCGAGCTTTGGGCGCATGCGTCGTCGCAGAGGCCCGGCCAGCACTGCGATGCGGTCGTCTGGGAACGGTATCCTGGCTAAGTCGATGAACCACTCGCGGGTGCGAAGCGCGAAGGCCTTCATGCGTGCCTCAATCTGCTCGCTGCTTTCGTACGGCGGCATGGCTTGTCGCCGTCGCTTGCGCCGGTTCGCCTTCGTCATCGGGACCTCCTTGTCGAAGTTGCATCCCTATATCCGTAGTCTTCTGGCTTAACCAGAACCGTTTCCGATGGCCCTTCTGGCGACGCATCCTATAAACGTGGTCTTTTGCACACGTATGGTCGGTTGCAACCGAGCACCGTATCCAGCGGAAGCCCCAGGCGCAGCGACCCTATGCGGTCGGCTTGTCCGCACACGGACAGCGTTTCGCTCAACGCCCGTTGCACGGCCCTGTCACTCGGACCACGGTCAGCAATACACGCGATAGAGCGCGCGCGATCAGAGCTCAACCACCAGCGCCGGATCAAACGCCGGGTTTTCCCATTCCAGGTCGACCGGTGCACCTGCCATCATTCGGTTCTTTGCATAACCGCGCGGGTTGGCAATGACCCGCGACCGGCCAACGCGATAATCGATCGAGTCATGCACGTGACCGTGAATCCACACATCGGCCAGTTCGAGCACAGGTCGCAGGTCACTCACGAATGCAGCGCTGACCGGGTCGTTCACGTAGCGCGGATGCACCGACGGCGGCGCAACGCCGTGATGGGTCACGACGACCGTGCGCCCGTCGAATGACTTCGCCAGTTCGTTTCGCAGCCAGTTCAGTGACGTTTCGTGCTCGGCGAGCGCATGCTCCGGCCGAAAACGCTTCCCGTCGCCGACGCGGATCACGCGATGGTCATGCAGCATCCGCCCGGCCAGCGCCATGCTCCGGTCGCGTGTCTCATTGAGTGCATAGTCCGTCCACAGGCAACAGCCGAGGAACCGCACGTCGTCCATGACAAACGCGTCGCGCTCGAGGTAATGCACCGCCGTACCGGCCGCGCGTCGTCGGATGGTATCGGCGAGTGGGCCGTACTCTTCGCCATACGCTTCGTGATTGCCATGCACGTAGACGACTGGCACCGGCCAGCGCGCAAACTGCTCAACGGCATCGCCCCCCTTCGCAATGTCCCCAGCTAGCACCAGCACATCCGCATCGGCGAGGGTGATCGGGTTAAAGCCCGGAAAACTCTGGTGCACGATCTCCAGATGCAGATCCGAGGCGATCTGGACACGCATGCCGTCAACTCATCCCTGCGCCATCAGCCGTCGGTTTCCGGCGGCCAGCCTTTGACGAACGCGCCGGCGTGGACGGGTAGATGCGCTTTCCGGGAGAGTGTTTCTCCGCGATACCGATCGGCATCGAGAATTGCTCCCCCGATGCTGTTGTAAATCG
>NZ_JAXDPY010000434.1:0-3997 GCF_034668105.1 Paraburkholderia sp.
GAGCTGACAAAGGAGAAATGATATGGCTGCCCAGCCAACTGGACCACCAGCACGTTGGTGCCGTGCATTTGCCGGCGCCAACCAATCTCACCCCGATCTTGACTTTCGGGGGAAGTCCTTGCAAACACAATCGAGGTACAACGGTCACCATTCCTTCGAGTCAGTCGACGAGTCCTCGGCCGGAGCCCCCATTCGCCCATCGGCATTGGCTCACGCTCGCCTTTCGCCCTTGGACAATATCATTTTCACTTTTGGGGGTATGGGCGCTTTTAGCCTCATACGCTCAACAGACTCCCGCAAACGATTGCTGAGGAATGGGAAGAAAAGAGATGCAGATACCTAAACTAAAAGTCAGGGTTAATCCTGTATAAAGCTTGCATCTGTTCGGCCGATATGCGTTATGCCGAGGCAGTGAAACTCAGAGGCGGCGACCGTGTCGGTCGGCCGCAAGGGGACCTTCCCTGGTACGGCTCATTACTAAATAACCTGAGAGAAGGCACGACCTGGCCTCCGTAATCAAAAGTAAGAGCGCCGGCGTACTTTGATTTTTCACGTCCGTTCAACGAGGAGAACGAAGTGGAACATTCAACGCCCGAGCGGCACCGGGAACAGCACGGACTCAGCGCGGTCAGCGCCGCACTCAACCGCGTTCGGGCGGTCATCGAGTTCGATCTCCACGGTATCGTCCTGCACGCCAACGACAATTTCCTGAAGGCCCTGGGCTATAGGCTCGATGAAGTGCGTAGCCAGCATCAAAAAATGTTCTGCGAGGCCGCTTACGTCGACAGCCTGGCGTACCGCCAGTTCCGGGAAAAGCTTGGCCGCGGCGAGTTCGATCAGGGAGAGTATCTGCGCATGGGAAGAGGCGGGCGCGAGGTATGGATCAACGCCTCGTACAACCCCGTGTTCGATTCCGACGGCAAACCCTATAAGGTCATTAAGTTCGCCACCGACATCACGGCCGCGCGCAAACAGAACGCCGAGTATGAAGGCAAGGTGCGCGCAATCGACCGAGCCCTGGCCCGCATCGAATTCGATCCATCCGGCAACGTGCTGTTCGCTAACCAGAACTTCCTCGACACGCCTGGCTAGCGCTAGAGGCGTCCATCGATCTGCCGGCGGCCTGGTCGGCCGGCAATTGCCTGCTTGTGACATGTTCAACGCAAGGATCCATAGGTATGAAACTGTCTTTTGTCCAGAAGCTCTGGCTGCCGCTGATCCTGAGCCTGCTCTGTCTGGCCGGCATATCGATCTACAACGCTTACCAGACGAGAGAAATGCATCTGGACGAGCGCAAGGCCGACCTGATACACGCGTCGGAGATCGCCCTGAGTGTGGTCAAGACCTTTGCTGACCAGGCGGTCGCCGGCTCCATGCCCATGGCGGAAGCCCAGAAACGGGCCATGGACAGCATCCGGCAGATGCGCTACGGCGAGGACGGCTATTTCATGATTTTCAATTCCCGTCCGACGATCCTGATGCACACGACGCAACCGGCGATGAATGGCAAGGATGTCGGCGACGTCAAGGATTCGAACGGCGTTTACTACTACAGAGATACGGTTGACGCCATCAAGCGCGACGGTCATGGCTTTACCGCGTATGCGTTTCCGAAGCCGGGCGCCACTGAAGCCTCTCCAAAAATCTCCTACAACGTGACCTATCAGCCGTGGGACTGGATAATCCGGACGGGGATTTACGTAGACGACGTCGATGCGGCATTCCGCTCGACGCTATACCAGAGCCTCGGGATTCTTCTGGTGCTGGCTGGGGGCTTGTCGGCTATCGTCCTGCTGCTTAACCGCGGCATCCTCCGCTCACTGGGCGGTGAGCCGTCCTATGCTGCCGAAATCGCCAACCAGATTGCCAGTAACGATCTGACTGCCGTGGTGAAGACGGCACCTGATGACCGCTCCAGCCTGCTCTTTTCGATGAAGCGCATGCAGGAGCAGCTCACGCAGACGATCGATAACATCAAGACTTCGGCCGACTCGATTGCCACCGCCACTCACCAGATTGCGGCGGGCAACCGGGACCTGTCGCAGCGCACTGAAGAGCAGGCCGCCTCGCTCGAGGAAACCGCGTCCAGCATGGAGCAGCTGACCTCGACCGTCATCCAGAACGCCGACAATGCCACCCAGGCCAACCAGCTCGCTGGAAAGGCCGCTCAGGTAGCGGAACAGGGCGGCGCCGTGGTGTCACGCGTGGTCGAAACCATGGAAGGCATCAACGCCAGCTCGGCCAGGATTGCCAACATTGTCGGCATCATCGAGGGCATCGCCTTCCAGACCAATATCCTCGCGCTGAACGCGGCCGTCGAAGCGGCGCGGGCGGGCGAGCAGGGGCGGGGTTTCGCGGTAGTGGCCTCGGAAGTGCGTTCGCTGGCGCAGCGCTCCTCGGTGGCAGCCAGGGAAATCAAGGAGCTGATCCACGAATCCGTGGAGCGGGTCCGGGCAGGCGCCGGCCATGTGCAGGAAGCCGGAACGAAAATGCGCGAGATCACTGACGAGATCAGACGGGTGACCGACATCATGGGTGAAATTGCCGCCGCCTCGCAGGAACAGAGCAAGGGCATCGGCCAGGTCAACCAGGCCGTCACTCAGATGGACGAAGTCACGCAGCAGAACGCGGCGCTGGTCGAACAGGCGGCGTCCGCCGCCAGCTCGCTCGAGTCGCAGGCGAACCATCTGAAAGCGTCCGTTTGGATGTTCAGGCTGGACGTCTCGACCGACGCCGGCGCTAGGCGGGCTGTCGCGCAGGCGTCCAACGCGGCTCCGGCGCGCCCGTGCACCAGTTACGCCAGCCCTGAAGCGGCTTACACCACGGCCCGTTCGGGTGACGCAAGCCGCCGAGGCTGAAGAATGTGGCAGCTTTTAGCGGGCCATCCGTACCACGGGTGATTGTCCGGCAGAGCAAACCGCATCTGTCGGCACCAAAGGTTCGCATGCCTCTTCGTGCGACGTTGACAAATTCCGAGACGACGCCAGTCATCAGCGTACGGAGCACTCCGGATGCGACGGATATTCCATCGAGATAGCGGACGAGCGCGACGCTCTATTTGAAAAGTTGCGAAATACGGAGAGCATGAAATGAACAAACTCAGCTCTATGCAAAAATTATGGTTGCCGTTGAGCATCGGTCTGATCGCGCTTCTGTGCATAACTATTTTTGGCGCCTATCAAAGTTTTCAGGTCCGAATGGAGGAACGCAAGAACGACCTGACGAACGTCGCGCATGCTGGAATGAGCATCGTCAGGGATTACGCATCGCTTGCACAAAAAGGCGTTCTGCCCACTGCCGAAGCGCAAAAGCAGGCCCTTGAACGGTTGCGAAGCATCCGGTACGGCGAGGACGGCTATATCCTCGTGATCAATTCGAAGCCCGTAATGCTCATGCATCCCATCCAGCCCGGGCTCGTGGGACATGACATGGCCAACGACGCGGACGCCGACGGCCGGCATCATTACGTAGCATTCGTCCGGGCTGCGCAAGCGGCGAACGGCGGGTTCGTCGATTACGTCTTTGCGCACGCCAGGGGTACCGTGGCGGTCCCGAAGATCGGCTATGTGCTGCGCTTTGCCCCGTGGGACTGGATTCTTTCGACGGGCGCCTATGTGGACGATATAGACGCGGCCTTCACGCATTCACTTTATGCCGCTGGAGCGGCATTCGCCGTTCTCGCGCTGCTGCTCGTCGTTCTCGTTTACACGATCAGCCGCCTGGAATCGCGCACCTCGGTACTGGCGGACTCGCTCGCGGAAGCCAATCAGGAACTGACTTACCTGGCGCTGCACGACAGCCTCACAAAACTCCCCAATCGTGTGCTACTGGAAGACCGGCTGAATCAGGCTATCCAGAATGCGGATCGCGAGAACGGCTGCTTCGCCCTGATGTTCATGGATCTTGACGGGTTCAAGGTCGTCAATGATGCCTACGGTCATCACGTGGGTGATGTGTTGCTGGTCGAGGTCGCCCAGCGCATTGGGGCTACCGTTCG
>NZ_JAXDPY010000435.1:0-4254 GCF_034668105.1 Paraburkholderia sp.
CGGGAACGCCCATACCCATATCGCAAGCGGTCGGCCCAGCACCAGCAACGGCGCGGCGACGATCATCATCAGTTCGTGCTGCACCATGTGCGCCGAAAAGAGCGCGGCGCTGAGCGAATCGAGTGGAGAATCGAGTGCGGCGACCAGTACCAGCCAGCCGCCAAAGAACGCCGCAAGTTGCCTCATGTGCGTGGATTTCGCATGACGGCTGCGCGCGCTGAGCCGGAGATAGCCCACCGCGTAGAGCACCGCGCTGATGGCGAGCGGCACGACGACCCATGCCTCGAAGCTCCAGCCGAGCGGTGGCGCACCCCGGTCGTCAGCGCTCAGCACATGCGCCGACACCGAAGGCGCGGCGGCAAACCACAGCACAAGGAACGCAACGGCCACGCCGGGATAGCGCGACCCGGCGGGCGCGGACAAGGACGGTCGCGCGAGATGCGGCGCATGCATCCGGTAACGTGCGATCGAAACCCGGCGATCAGTTATCGACATGGATCGATCACCCATTGCGGCACCCACATCGCAAGCAGCGCGAACGACGACAGCGCGCCGACCGTCGTCGCGACGAAGGCGAGAAACACAGGCCGGGCCGGCAGCGCATCGCTGCCGGGATCGAGTGGCGGTGGCGTCGCGATCCAGCGCCGCAGCGCGAGCAGCGTGGCGCTTACCGAGAACAGCAGCGCCATGGCGCTGACCCAGCCGAGCGACGCGCCGTTGCGCCACGCGCAGGCGTAAGGCACCAGCGCGTAGTTCGTGCCCAGCGTGGCCAATACCACCGTGGGCGCGCCGAGCAGCGCGAGCCAGGTTTGCATCGTCGGCCTCCTTTCGATCAAAGTTGCACGCGAGGCGCCAGATAAATCACCGCATAAATCGGCAGCCAGCTCAGCACGACGAAATACCAGTACAGCGCGTTCTCGCTGACATCGACAAAACGTTTGCCTTCGAACGGTCCCGTGATCAGCAGCACGCCGAGCACTGCGGTATCGACGGTGTCGGTGATGAGATGGGTCGTATGCAGCCCCAGCAGTAGCCATACCACTGAGCCGTAAGCGTTCGCATACCACGTGACATTCAACGTCGCGAATTCGAAACCGCGCAGCACCAGGAACGCCAGCGCAAATGCGAGGCAGACCCAGATCCACAGAGCCGCGCGGCGACGCTCCCCGCGATCTGCCGCGCGCCTGGCCAACTGGTTCGGCACCATGCTTGCCAGCAGCACGAGCGTGTTCGCGCTCCCCCACAGCAAGGCGGGCGGCGGCGCGTCGAGCGGCCAGACCTGCGCGAGGCTGCGCAGATAGAAGTACATCATCACGCCAATCGCGAAGACACTGCCTTCGATCAACATGAGGCCCATGGTGCTCCACCACATCAGGCTGCGGTGGCTGTAACCGAAGCTCGGCAGGCTGCTGACGTCGAGCACCGCCACGAGCGGCGCGCCTGCTTCACCTGTCCGGGATGCGGCGGGGCGCTCCACGCCAACCTGCGCCGCCCAGTTGCGATCTTCGGCCGGGTTCATGGCCGTTGCTCCAGTTCGAGCGCGCGCCGGTTGTCTTTACGCGACGGCCAGAACCAGCCGATCAGTGCGGCGGCGACCGGGAACGAGCCCCACACGATCGCCCACGGCGTGAACACCGAGCCGATGAACAGGATCGTCGTCGCGATGGCGCTGATAAACGGCCAGATCGACGGCGAGGGAAACAGCGGGCGCGTGTCCGGCTGCGCGTCGAGCGCGGTGGTGGTCAGCACTTCGCGGGCGTCGGCCGCGAGCCCCGCCACGGAGGACGGCTGGGTGACGGGCTCCCACAGCGGATCGCGGCCGTACACAATCGGCAACGCGTCGAAGTTGTGCGGCGGCGGCGGCAGCGGCACGCTCCATTCGAGCGTCCCCGCGCCCCACGGGTCGCGCTCCACGCGCGCGCTGGCCCGATAGCAGGTTCTCACCACGTTGGCGAGAAACACCAGCACGCTCGCGGCGATCATCCACGAGCCGAGCGTCGCGATCAGGTTCAACGGCCCCCACCCCATCTCTGGCGGATAGGTCCACACGCGACGCGGCATGCCATGAAGACCGAGCAGATGCATCGGAAAAAAAGCGACGTTGAAGCCGATGAAGAACAGCCAGAAATTCCAGCGGCCCAGCGTCTCGTCGAGCATGCGGCCGGTGAATAGCGGAAACCAGTAGTAGAACGCCCCGAACAGCGGAAACACCGCGCCGCCGATCAACACATAGTGAAAATGCGCGACGACGAAATACGTGTCGTGCACCTGCAGATCGAGCGGAACCGCGCCCAGCATCACGCCGCTCAGCCCGCCGAGCACGAGAATAAAGAAGAAAGCGAGCACGAACAGAAACGGCGTTCTGAAGTTGAGCCGGCCGCTCCATAACGTTGCGAGCCAGCAGAAAATCTGCACGCCGGTCGGAATCGCGATCATCAGACTCGCCGCGGTGAAAAAGCTTTTACCCAGTTCGGGAATCGCCGTCGCGAACATGTGATGGACCCATAGCCCGAACGCGAGGAACGCGGTCGCGATTACCGCGAGCACCATGGCCGGATAGCCGAACACCGGCCGGCGCGCGAAAGTCGGAATGATCGACGAGATGAAACCGAGCGGTGGAATGAAGATCAGATACACCTCGGGGTGCCCGAAGAACCAGAACAGGTGCTGCCACAGCAGCACGTCGCCGCCTTTGGCCGGATTGTAGAAATGCGTGCCGACGAGCCGGTCGAGAATCAGCGCCGTACTGCCGAGCATCACCGAGGGCATCGCGAACAGCACCATGAACTGCGTCACGAGCGTGGCCCAGACGAAAAGCGGCATGCGGTTGAGCGACATGCCCGGCGCACGCAGCTTGAAGATGGTGGTGATCAGCACGATCGCTTCGAGCAGCGACGACAGTTCGGTGAAGGTGATCATCTGTGCCCAGATGTCGACGCCCTTGCCTGGCGAATAGTCCGGTCCCGATAGCGGCGTATAGGCGAACCAGCCCGCCGCCGGCCCCGCGCCCAGCACAAAAGCAACAAACAACGTCAGGCCGCCGAACAGGAAAATCCAGTACGCGAACGCGTTCATGCGTGGAAAGGCGACGCTGCGCGCGCCGATCATCAACGGAACGATGAACGTGGCGACCGCCTGCATCACGGGAACCGCAAACAGAAACATCATCGTGGTGCCGTGCATCGTGAACAACTGGTCGTACATATCCGGACCGACGAGATGATTCGCGGGCCGCGCGAGCTGAAGCCGCATGACCAGCGCAAGCAAACCGGCGAGCAGGAAAAAGACGAACGTCGTCGTCATGAAGCGGCGACTCATCGTCTTGTGATTGATCGCCGCCAGCGCGCCCAGCACGCCGGGCGGATCGCTCCAGGTGCGGGCGAGCGTGTCGCGCACGGCCGTCGACATCGCCGGCCCATCCAGCGGATGATCGTCCTTGCGAGGGGATTCGGCGCGGCCGCTCATTGCAGTGTCCCAAGCCAGGCCAGCAGCGCCTGAAGATCGGCCGGCGCGAGCCGGTTCGGCGGCATCGTGGTGCCCGGTTTCAGCGTCGGCGCATCCACGATCCAGCCGGCCAGATTGCCTGTCGTGTTCGGCAAGGTACTGGCGGCGATCGTCTGCCGGCTCATCAAATGCGTCAGGTCAGGGCCGAGCGTGCCGGTTGCTGACGTGCCGCGCACCGTATGGCAACTTGCACAGTTGCCGTTCAGAAACACCTGCTGGCCGCGCTCGGTCAGATCCTCGGCGGCGGGCGTCGCAGTGCCGCGTTGATGCGCGGCCCATGCCTCATAAGTGGCGGGTGCTTCGGCGATGACGTAAAACGCCATCAGTGCATGCTCCAGACCGCAGAATTCCGCACATTGCCCGCGATAAGTGCCGGCCTTGTCCGCGCGGAATTCAATCGACGCATCGCGCCCGGGAATCATGTCCTTTTTGCCGTGGAGATTGGGAACCCAGAACGTGTGGATCACGTCGGTCGTGCGCAGTTTCACGATGACCGGGCGCCCTACCGGAATGTGCAATTCGTTGGCTACCGTGAAGTCACCTGCATCGTCGCCAGGGCCATTCAGATAGCGCGCTTCCCACCACCATTGATGACCCGTCACCTCGATGGTCAGCGCGTTGTCCACCGGCAGTGTGGACAGCGCGTGGTCCGTCAGCACATCGGCGAACACGAGACCGAACAGCATCGCGCCCGACAGCAGCGTGGCGACGACCACCATGCGACGCGTGCGTTGCTCGGGTTGCGCGAGC
>NZ_JAXDPY010000436.1:0-3618 GCF_034668105.1 Paraburkholderia sp.
CGCCTTGGGCCAAGGCTCGCTTGCTGATCGCGCCAACACCGTTTCGGTTGGCGCGGCGGGCCGCGAACGCCAGATCACCAACGTCGCGGCCGGCACGCAAGCCACCGACGCGGTCAACCTCAGTCAACTGGCTGCCGCCACGGCGAGCGCTTCACGCTATTTCAAAGCGACCGGTACCGCCGGCAGCGGTGACGATGCACTCGCCACCGGCGACCATTCAGTCGCCATCGGCAGCGGCGCCGACGCGTCGGGCGCGAATTCCTTCGCCGCCGGTACCAGCACATGGGCGAACGCGACGGACAGCACCGCCGTCGGCACCCTCGCCACGGCCACCGGCACCGCTTCGACGGCGCTCGGCGCCCACGCGCTCGCCAGCGACGACGGTGACACCGCGGTCGGCGGCGGCGCAACCGCCACGGGCCCGAGCGCCACCGCAATCGGCAGCAACGCCTCCGCCACGGCGTTGGGCAGCGTGGCCCTCGGCAGCATGGCTGAAGCCAGCGCAGACGGCTCGGTTGCCTTGGGCCAAGGCGCGAGCGCCCTTGTCGCCGGCTCCGTCGCACTCGGCCAAGGCTCAATCGCAGACCGCGCAAACAGCGTCTCAGTCGGCTCAGTGGGCAGCGAGCGCCAGATCACCAACGTCGCAGCCGGCACCGCCGACACCGACGCCGTCAACGTCTCGCAGTTGAAAGCAGTCAGCGACCAGACGGCCGCCACTGCCGCGAAGCTCGACGGCGCCGTGATGTACGACCAGAACGCTGATGGCAGCGTCAACAAGAACAGTGTGACGCTCGGCGGCGACGCAGGCACCGCGATTCACAACGTCGCCGACGGCGTCGACGCAAACGATGCGGTCAACCTCGGTCAGCTGAATGCGGCTATCAACGGCGCGGTCAGCAACATCACGATCAATACAGCCAATCCGTTCTACAGCGCGGAAGGCGATCGCGATACCGAAGGCGCGGCGGCAACCGGCACGCACTCGGTCGCTTCGGGCGCGAACGCGCAGGCCACGGGCACCAACGCCGTCGCAATCGGCGCGAATTCGAGCGCGAGCGGCAACAACGCCACCGCGCTCGGCGCAGCGGCGAACGCGAGCGCCGACAACTCGGTCGCGCTGGGCCAGGGCTCCGTCGCGGATCGGGCGAATACGGTATCGGTCGGCGCGGCAGGTCAGGAGCGTCAGATCACCAACGTCGCAACCGGCGTGCAGGGCACGGACGCGGTCAACGTGAACCAGTTGCAACAAAGCGTGAGCGGCGCAGTCAGCCAGGCGAACAGCTACACCAACGACCAGATCCGCTCAGCGCGCCGCGATGCGTACGGCGGCACGGCGTCGGCGCTGGCGGTTGCCGGTTTGCCGCAAGCGGTGTTGCCGGGCCACGGCATGGTGGCGATCGCGGGCGGCACGTACGGCGGCCAGTCGGCGATGGCCATCGGCGTGTCGCAACTGTCGGAGACCGGCAAGTGGGTCTACAAGGTGCAAGGTACGACCGACTCGCGTGGTCAGTTCGGCGCGTCGGTCGGCGCCGGCATGCACTGGTAAAACGCCGGCCCGCGTGTCTGGCCCGGCCTGAGCCAGACACGCTGAAGGCCATTAAACAGTTGCACTAAAGGGTTGTACTGAAGGGTTGTATAGCAGCGAGCGGGCGCGGGGCCAAGAGTACCCGCGTCCTTTTGCGCGCGATGTCATCCTCACAAGGAGTGATATCGCGCGCTTTTTTGTGCGCGCAAAAAAAGCGTCGCACTCAGCCGGACAACACCGGCCGAATGAAGCGGCTGCGCGACGGCCGCCCAGCGTGCCACTCAGCGCTGCATCGACTCCCACACCTTGTAGAGACGCTTGACCGAAACCGGCATCGGCGTGCGCAGTTCCTGTGCGAACAGCGAAATCCGCAACTCCTCCAGCAGCCAACGGAATTCCGACAGGCGCGGATCCAGCACGCCACCGCGTTGCGCGACCGCGCGCTGATAGTTTTGCAACAGCGGATGAAACTCAGCGAACTGCCGCGCGTCGCGCGCCGAGTCGGCCTTCAGCTTGTCGACGCGCAGCGCAATCCCTTTCAGATAGCGCGGAAAATGCGCCAGCTGCGGGTATGGCGTATCGACCACGAAGCGCTTGCCGATCAGCCCGTCGAGCTGGTTTTGCATATCCGCATACGCCGCGGTGAACGACTTCGCCTGTACGAGCTTCTTCGTCACGGTCGCGTATTCGCTCAGGATCTGTCCCACCAGCCGCGAGATTTCCTGAGCCAGCAAGGTCAGACGGCTGCGGCCTTCGTCGCGGCGCGTATGAAAACTGACGTCGTCCGCCGGCAACGGGTCTTGCAGACAGGCGCGGTCGAGTGCGGTGTCGATCAGCTGATCGCGCAGCTCTTCCTGGGTGCCGCGCGGCATGAACTGCATCGCCATTTCGCGCAGGCCCGGCAGATTCTTTTCCAGATATTTGATTGGCTCTTTCAGTTGCAACGCGAACAGGCGCCGTAGCCCTGCGCGATGAATCCGCGCGGCTTCGTCCGGCGAATCGAAGACTTCGACGTCGCAATGCGTACCGCGATCCACCAGCGCCGGATAGCCGAACAAAGTCTGCCCGCCACGGCGAATTTCCAGCAACTCAGGGAGTTTGCCGAAATTCCACGTGGTCAGCTTTTCGTACAGCGCGGTGCCTTGCGCGCCGTCTTGCGACGTGGTTTGCGGGCCCGACCCGGCGGCGCCCTTGCCGCGCGACGCCGCGTTGCTCGCCGCGCTGGATGCGCCGGATGCGCCGCTCGCTTGCGCGGCACCCGCCACGCCGCCACCGCCGCCCGCATCCGCCAGCGCGGCCCCCGCCGCGCTCGACGCAATCTTCTGGAAATGCTGCTGGGCCTGGCCGCCGAGTTCCGCGCGCAGTTGCGACATATTTCGGCCCATCGCGAGCTGCCGGCCGTGTTCGTCGATGACCTTGAAATTCATGAACAGATGCGGCGTCAGCGTCTCGAGCTTGAAGTCGGACTGTTTCATTGCGACCTGGGTCTGCTCGCGAACATCGGCGATCAGCGACTCGAGCAAACCGCCCGCGCCGAAGCGCGGACCGCTATGCCGTTCGACGAAACCGGCCGCGTATTCCGGCAGCGGCACGCAATGACGCCGCAGCTTTTGCGGCAGCGACTTCAGCAGAAACTGCGTCTTCTCTTTCAGCATGCCGGGCACAAGCCACTCGCATCGCCGCGCGTCGACCTGATTGAGCGCATACAGCGGCACCGCGAGCGTGACGCCGTCGCGCGGCGAACCCGGCTCGAAGTGATAGGTCAGCGCCATCTCGACGCCGGCCATCGTCATCCGTTTCGGGAACAGATCGGTCGTCACGCCGGCGGCTTCGTGCCGCATCAGATCGTCGCGCGACAGATACAGCAGGCGCAGCTTGTCTTCCGGCTGACCGCTTTTCTTCAGCTCGTCGCGATACCAGCGCTCGAACGACGCGCCGGTATGAATTCCTTTCGGCAGCGCCTGGTCGTAAAACGCAAAAATCAGCTCGTCGTCGACGAGCACGTCCTGGCGGCGCGCCTTGTGTTCGAGCTCCTCGACCTGGGCGATCGTCTTCCGGTTGGCAGCGGCGAAAGGCAGGCGGGTTTCCCAGTC
>NZ_JAXDPY010000437.1:0-6175 GCF_034668105.1 Paraburkholderia sp.
ATTTAACATCGCCTGTCACGAAACGGAAACAATGTGCGTCTGAAGCCACCAGTACCTGCGACGTCAAGACCCAACACGGGCTCCTTGTGCAGGGGCATCATGGACCGTGAGAGGGCAGCGTGCTTCGCGCAGTCATGCATGTTTCGGGATGTCATTTTTAATAAGGATTCCAGATGCTAAGTGCCGGACAATTAGCCGTTTGCGCTTCGATAGCGGGCTTCATGGTGATTGGTTGTGCGCTGACACCCGAGAGGGCGGACGCCCGAGTCGCCCCGGTGACGTCGTTGCCGAAGATCATTGCGCATCGCGGCGGCACGGGCGACGCGCCGGAGAACACGCTCGAGGCGATTCGCCAGTCGGTCGCGCATCATGCCGACGAGATGTGGCTGACCGTTCAGTTGAGCAAGGACGGCGTGCCTGTGTTGTACCGGCCGGCCGATCTGGCGGCATTGACCAATGCAAAGGGGCCGGTCTCTGAATTCACGGCGGCGGAACTCGCGCGCGTGAATGCCGGCTGGAGTTTCCAGAGCGGCGGTCTCTATCCCTATCGCAATCGCCCAATCGGTATTCCGACGTTGCGCGAAGCACTGCGCACGATTCCGCTGGCCATGCCAATCATCCTGGATATGAAAGCATTGCCGGCCGGGCCGCAGGCTCAGGCTGTGGCGCAAGTGCTCAACGACGAAGGCGCGTGGTCGCGCGTGACGATCTATTCGACCGAAGCGGATTATCAGCAGAGCTTCGCCGCCTATCCGCAGGCGAGGCTGTTCGAGTCACGCGATGCGACGCGTGGACGCCTCGTGCGCGTGCTGCTTAATCAGGGCTGCGTCGATGCGCCGGCTGAGCACACCGCCGCAGCCTTCGAGTTGCACCGGGCGATGACCGTGGTGGAAAAATTCACGCTGGGCGAAGGCCGCTCCGAGGTTCGGGCAACACTGTGGACGCCCGCAACGGTCGCGTGTTTCCGGCAGAAGCCGGATGTGCGGATCGTCGCGATCGCGGTGAACAATGCGGCCGATTATCGGACGGCGGCGTGTCTGGGGATCGATGCGGTGCTGGCGGATTCGCCGCAAAGGATGGCTGCGATCAAGGCGAGTACGGCTATGCCGATGCGGTGTGAGGCGCAGCAGTAGACACAGAAGCGGGCACAAGCCGGGCAATAAAAAAGCCCGCATTTCGCGGGCCTTCTTCGAGTACGGCGGAGTTCGGCGATCACCGGCTACCACTTCGCGCGGAGGCTATACCTCAAACCTGGCGCAGCTCAACATTCGCTGGCTGCCGCCTCGCGCCGAGGCCAAACCTCAAACGTTAAACAGGAAGTTCATCACGTCGCCGTCGTGCACGACGTATTCCTTGCCTTCCGCACGCATCTTGCCGGCTTCTTTCGCGCCTTGCTCACCCTTGTAGGTGATGAAGTCATTGAAGGCGATCGTCTGCGCGCGAATGAAGCCGCGCTCGAAGTCGGTGTGAATCGCGCCCGCCGCCTGCGGCGCCGTATCGCCGACATGGATCGTCCACGCGCGCACTTCCTTCACGCCGGCCGTGAAGTAGGTTTGCAGGCCCAGCAGCTTGAAACCCGCTCGAATCACGCGATTCAGGCCCGGCTCTTCCATGCCCATGTCGGCGAGGAACACCGCCATATCCGCTTCTTCAAGGTCGGCGATTTCCGCTTCGATTGCCGCGCACACGGCGACGACCGGCGCGCCTTCGGCCGCCGCAAACTTCGTGACCGCGTCCAGATGCGGGTTGTTCTCGAAACCGTCGTCCTTCACATTGGCGACGTACATGGTGGGCTTGGCGGTGATCAGGCAGAACGGCTTGAGCGTGACCTTTTCCTCATCCGACAGATCGAGCGCGCGAACCGGCTTGGCCTGGTCGAGTTGCGCACGGACCTTTTCCAGCACGGCGGCGTTTTTGGCGGCTTCCTTGTCGTTACCCGACTTGGCGGCCTTCGAATAGCGCGTGAGTGCTTTTTCGACAGTGGCGAGGTCGGCCAGTGCCAGTTCGGTGTTGATCACTTCGATATCCGACAGCGGATCGATCTTGTTCGCGACGTGGATCACGTTCTCGTCTTCGAAGCAGCGCACCACGTGCGTGATCGCGTCGGTTTCGCGAATATTCGCGAGGAACTGGTTCCCCAGACCTTCGCCCTTGCTCGCACCGGCCACAAGGCCGGCGATGTCGACGAATTCCACCACGGCCGGCACGATGCGCTCCGGCTTGACGATTTCGGCGAGCGCTTTCAGACGCGCGTCCGGCACTTCGACGATGCCCACGTTCGGCTCGATCGTGCAGAACGGATAGTTTTCCGCCGCGATGCCCGCCTTGGTCAGCGCATTGAACAGGGTGGACTTGCCGACGTTAGGCAGGCCGACGATGCCGCATTTGAGGCTCATGGAAATCCTTCAGTGAATCAGTAAGTTGCGTGATGCGCTCGACGCTGTTTGCAGGATTCGGAAAGCCTTCGCGGGTGGCGTGGCGGAGGAAACGCAGCGGAGCGGGACTAGACACAGATCGGGGCGTTGCCTCGACGATTCTGGGCCAGTTTTGTCACGGAAAGCGCAATTGTAACCCGTTCGGATGGGGCGACCGGGAAGGACGCGGGAAACCATGCTGGGCCGGAAATATCCGGGGGGAACATTGTAATATGCGGGTCCGGGGCCGCTAGAGCCCTATTCCGGGGAAACACGATGACAATAAATAAATGGGTCAGGTGGCTACTGTGCGCCGCGCTGATTGGCGCCGGCGTGGTTGCCTGGCTATCGCCGAACTACGAGGAAGCCCAGGCCGCCACCGATCGCCAGACGGTGGACTGCATGGTGAAGCAGCTCACGCAGGACGACAAACGCAACATCGCGCAGTTTGCCGACACCAATGATTTCGACTCCCTGTGGCGGGTGTACGACCGCGTCTTCCCGGACTGCACCGTACGGGGCGACCAGCGGGACCGTAAAAACGAGCTGGTGACGAGCGCGTGGAGGGTCCTTTCAACCGACCGTGAGTTCGTGTTGTTGCGCGAAGCTCATGCGGCTCACGCGGCGCCTGGACGTTAGGTTTCAGGCCGAAATGCCGCACGCGTCGACCCGTCCCTCGCGACCCCCGCGGCTATAATGCGCGGATGAACGCACACCACCAGACCTTTGATGCCGCCGTGATCGGCGGCGGGCTCGTCGGCAAGACCGCGGCGCTGGCGCTGACGCAAGGCGGACTACGCGTGGCGCTCCTCGCGCAACCCTGCGCGGCACTGCCCGCCGGCGCTGCCTTCGACTCGCGGGTCTATGCGCTGTCGTCGAGTTCGCAGGCGCTGCTGGAGCGGTTGCGAGTCTGGCAGGCGCTCGATTTGTCAAAGCTCGGGCCCGTCTACGACATGCGCGTCTACGGCGATGCCCACGCCGAACTCCATTTTTCCGCGTTTCAGGCATCAGTGCCGCAGCTGGCGTGGATCGTCGAGTCGTCGGTCATCGAGCGTGCACTGGACGCCGCGCTGCGTTTCCAGCCGAATCTCATCTGGATCGACACGCGCGCGCAGGCGCTGGACTTTACCGCCGACGGTGCGAGCGTAGGTCTCGCCAACGGTAACGTGCTCGAGGCGGATCTGGTGGTCGGAGCAGACGGCGCGCATTCGTGGGTGCGTGCGCAGATCGGCTCGAAGATGAACCGGCGCGACTACAAACAAACCGGCGTGGTCGCGAATTTCAAGGCCGAAAAGCCGCACAGCGAAACCGCGTATCAGTGGTTCAAGGACGGCGAAATCATCGCGCTGCTGCCGATGCCGGACGGCCACGTCTCGCTGGTATGGTCGGCGCGCACGGAACACGCAGAGCAACTGGTCGCGCTCGATCCGGCACAACTCGCCGCGGAGGTCGAACGCGTGACCGGCGGCCAGTTCGGCGCTCTGGAATGCGTGACGCCCGCACAAGGCTTCCCGCTCGCGCTGCAAACCGTCGACAAGCTGGTGGCGCCGCGCGTCGCGCTGGTCGGCGACGCCGCGCATCTGATCCACCCGCTGGCGGGCCAGGGCATGAACCTCGGTTTGCGCGATGTCGCGGCGCTCGCCGAGACAGTCGCCGGCAAGGAAGCGTTCCGTGATCTCGGCGACATGGTGCTGCTGCGCCGCTACGAACGCGCCCGCCGCGAGGACATCCGTGCGCTGATGGTCGCCACCGACGGCCTGCAAAGACTCTTCTCGGCGCCTGGGCCGTTTGCCAAGGTGTTGCGCAATACCGGCATGGCGTTTGTGGGCGCACAGCCGTTCATCAAGCGCTGGCTAGTGTCGGCCGCGTTGGGGTAAGCGCCAGAACGCCTGCCCGACGGGAGAGGCGGGTATCATTGACGGATGGATGCCAGTCTGGGCACCAATCCGGTCACACCTGAAACGTCGAAAAAAACGCGCACCGCGCGCGATTGAACTCCAGGAATTCAGCATGAAAAAAACCTTTCGCATCGCAGCCGCCGTGCTCGCGATCGCCGCCGCGGCAATCGGCTGCTCCGCGCAGGCCGATCAAGCCACCGACAAGCTCAAAGCCACGCTGCAAACGCGCCTGAACGACGTGACGATCAAGAGCGTCTCGAAGTCGCCGATTGCCGGGCTCTACGAAGTGAACCTCGGCACGCAGATCATCTACAGCGATGCGAACGGCGACTACCTCATGCTTGGCGAGATCGTCGACGCGAAGACCCGCAAGAATCTGACGGAAGCGCGTCTATCGGAAACGAACCGCATCGACTTCGCGAGCCTGCCGTTCGCGAACGCGGTGAAGGTCGTGAAGGGCAACGGCGCGCGCAAGATCGCCGTGTTCTCCGATCCGAACTGCCCGTATTGCAAGCAGCTTGAAACGTCGCTCAAGTCGATCGACAACGTAACGGTCTACACCTTCCTGTACCCGGTGCTGTCGCCGGATTCCACGGTCAAGTCGAAGTCGATCTGGTGCTCGGGCGACCGCGCGAAGGCGTGGGAATCGTGGATGCAGGATCATCAAACGCCTACGGCAGCCGGCACCTGCGACACCGCCGCGATCGACAAGAACCTGGCGCTCGGCCGGGCGATGGGCGTCGACGGCACGCCGACCGTGTTTCTCGCCGACGGCCGCCGCCTGCCCGGCGCCGTGCCGGCAGACCGCCTGGACAAGGAAATGTCCGCCGTGCACTGAGCACGCAACGTAAGTCGAAGAAAGGAGGCGCGAAGTGCGCCTCCTTTCACATCGAGCCCCGCATATCCCCGCCTGAAACCATCTAATCGCCGCCGATGAAGCCGATCCGCTACAGCATCGTTCCCAAGCAACCCGCCGCCCATCTGTTCGAAGTCACCGTGACCGTTGCCGATCCCGATCCGGCCGGGCAGCGTTTCATGCTGCCGGTCTGGATCCCGGGCAGCTACATGGTGCGCGAGTTCGCGCGCAACATCGTCACGTTGCGCGGCATCAACGAAGCGGGCCGCAAGGTGCGTGTCGAGAAGACCGACAAGCACACGTGGCAGGCCGCGCCGGTCAAGGGCGCGTTGACGCTGCGCTATGAGGTGTATGCGTGGGATCTGTCGGTGCGCGCCGCGCATCTGGACGATACGACGGGCTTTTTCAATGGCACCAGCGTGTTCCTGGCGCCGCTCGGTCATGAGGAAGCGCAGTGCGTGGTCGATATCCAGAAGCCGGAAGGCGCCGCGTATCGCGACTGGCGCGTCGCGACCGCGTTGCCGGAAGCGCGCGGGACGAAGCGCTATGGCTTCGGCGAATATCGCGCGCAGAACTACGATGAGCTGATCGATCATCCCGTGACGTTGGGCGAGTTCGCGCTGGCGACCTTCAAGGCGCATGGCGTACCGCACGACATCGTGATCGCAGGGCGTGTGGTTGGGCTGGATATGGCGCGTTTGTGTGCCGATCTGAAGCGCATCTGCGAAGCGCAGATCGCGGTGTTCGAGCCGAAGTCGAAGAAGGCGCCCGTGGATCGCTACGTGTTCATGACGCAGGCAGTCACTGATGGGTACGGCGGACTGGAGCATCGCGCGTCGACGGCGCTGATCTGCAACCGCACCGATTTGCCGGTGGAAGGCCGCGACACCCCCACCGAAGGCTACCGAACCTACCTCGGTCTGTGCAGCCATGAATACTTCCACACCTGGAATGTGAAGCGCATCAAGCCGGCCGTGTTTGCGCCGTACGACTTGAGCGTCGAAAAC
>NZ_JAXDPY010000438.1:0-7970 GCF_034668105.1 Paraburkholderia sp.
CCGCGACCGCCGATGTGGTCAATCGCGAGCTCGCGTCGATTACCGACAACCCGATCGTCGCCGGCACGCCGGAAGCGCCGCGCGTTTATTCGCAGGCGCATGCGGTGGGGGCGTCGATTGCTCTCGCGATGGACAGCCTCGCCACCGCGATCGCGCAAGTTGCGGCGATGGCCGAGCGGCGCCTCGACCGCCTCGTCAATCCACTCGTGAGCGGTTTGCCGGCGTTTCTCGCGGAGCCGGGCGGCACCTGTTCCGGCTTCATGATCGCGCAGTACACGGCGGCCTCGCTGGTCGCGCAGAACCGGCGGCTGGCGATGCCCGCGTCGCTCGATGGCGGGATTACGTCCGGCCTGCAGGAAGACCATTTGTGCCATGCCACGCCCGCTGCGCTGAAAGCGTTGGAGATTATCGACAACGCCGGGCGCATCGTCGCGATCGAATTGCTGGCGGCGGCGCAGGCCTACGATCTGCAGAGCGTCGATGCACCGCGCGCCCCGCACACGGACGCACTCTGGCAGCGCGTGCGCCGCGTCGTGCCGACCTATCGTGACGACCGCCCGCTCGCGGACGACATGGCGGTCGCGTTTCGCATGATCGCCGATGGAATGCCGCCACCGCTGCCAAACCCGGGTAAGATTCGGCCCGGGCCGGATGCTTCAATCGACGGCGCGGGTTTCGCCGCATGGGCGAGCGTGACGAGCCTTGCTGCCGCGGGAATGCTCGGCGCCGACCCGGCGGCCAACGATGGCCGGGCGGCTGCCCACGCAGGCTGACGAACCACCCATGAGGTCGACGTGAACACTATTACAAACACAAACGCGCAAACCGCGGACACGCGGGACCGCCCAGCCCGCACCCAGGAGACGCCCGCCAAGGCGATGCCCGCCTACGAGCAGATCAAGCGCTACGTGATCCGGCGCATCAGCGAGGGGGACTGGAAGCCGGGCGGCCTGATCCCGTCGGAAACGGAACTGGTCAAGGAGTTTGGCGTCGCGCGCATGACGGTATCGCGCGCGCTGCGTGAACTCACCACCGAACGCGTGCTGACACGCGTGCAAGGTTCCGGTACCTTCGTCGCGCCGCAGCGCTACGAATCGACGGTATTGGAAATCCGCAATATCGCCGACGAAATCGCGGCGCGCGGCCATCGTCATTCAGCGCGCGTGCTGACGCTCGAACCGAGCGACGATCCGCACGCGCTCGAAGCGCTCGGCCTCGCCAGCGGCCCCGCGTTTCATTCGTGCATCGTGCACAGCGAGGAGGGCGAGCCGATCCAGTACGAAGATCGCTACGTCAATCCGAAAGTGTTCCCCGACTATCTGCAACAGGACTTCACCGTCGAGACGCCGAATCACTACATGGTGCGGCTCGCGCCGATCCAGCGCGCGGAGTTTCGTATCTATGCGCAAAAGCCCGACGCGTATGTGCGGCGGCATCTGATGATGGATATCGGCGAGCCTTGCTTGCAGCTATGGCGCCGCACATGGGTTGGTGAGGATGTCGCGACGTCGGTGCAGCTGTGGCATCCGGCATCGCGTTTTCATCTGGCCGGCAACGTGTGAGCGGCAACGCGCGGGGGAGGGCACGGGCGCGGCTTGCGCGCCGGCCTGGCCACTAGCCCTGGCGCTGCGCCAGATCTGGCGTGAAGCGGCAACCCAGCCGATACCGCGAGCCCGGATGCACGAAACGCGCGAACGTGACCGCCACACCGCTCGTCCACGTGCGGCGCATCAGCGTCAGGCACGGCTCGTCGGCGCTAATTTCCAGCCACTCGGCTTCGGCGCGCGTCGGCAAACCGGCGTCGACGACATGCTCGACGTCGTGCGCCGGCACGGTCTCGAACAGATACTCGGACGGCCTCGTGGTGGAGAAATCCTGCTTGAGAAACTCCGGCGCCGTGACCGGATTGACGTAGCGGTCTTCGAGCTGCACCGGCAAGCCGTTCTCGCGATGCACGCAAATCACATGGAATACGGACGCGCCGGGCGCCAGCCCTAACGCGTTCGACACCGTCACCGGCGCGGTTTCGCGTTGCGAGAGCACGGTGTCGTAGCGGTATTCGTGACCGCGCGAGCGGATCTCGTCGCCGATATGGGCGATCATCAGCAGCGTGGATTGCGGCCTGGTTTGCGCGACAAAGGTGCCGACGCCGGACACGCGAGTGACGAGACCTTCATCGGCGAGTTCGCGCAGTGCGCGATTCACTGTCATGCGTGACACGCCTAACGTCGCCACCAGGTCCAGTTCGGACGGCAGGCGATCGCCCGCTTGCCGCGCGCCCGATTCGATGATCCGGCGGATGTGGTGCTTGACCTGTTCGTAGCGGGCGGCCGGTGCGTCGGTCGCCGCGCGCGCGGTTTTCATCGCCGCGGCGGGCGCGGTCATACCGGCTCCGCATCCTCAGGACCGCGTGCCCAGAAAGCATTGCGGTCGAAGTAGTTCTGCAGGAACTGCCGCAAGCGCGGCTGCCCGGCATCGTGAAACACTTCGCGCGGCTTGCCTTGCACGGCGATGCGCCCCTGGTCGATGAACATCACCTTGTCGGCGACCTGCGCGGCAAAGCCCATTTCGTGCGTGACGACGGCCATCGTCATGCCGTCCCGCGCGAGCTGCTTCATCACCTGCAGCACTTCGCCGACCAGCTCGGGGTCGAGCGCCGAGGTCGGCTCGTCGAACAGCATGAGGTGCGGCTCCATCGCCAGCGCACGTGCAATCGCAACGCGCTGCTGCTGGCCGCCCGAGAGTTTCGACGGGTAGGCGTCGCCTTTGTGCGCAAGGCCGACGGTGTCCAGCATCGCATTGGCGCGGCGGCGCGCTTCGTCACGCGACATCTGGCGCACGCGCAGCAAGGCTTCCATTACGTTGCCGAGCGCCGTCATGTGCGGCCACAGATTGAACTGCTGAAACACCATGCCGACATTGCGCCGCACACGATTGATCTCGCTTTGCGACGCTCGCACGCGTTTTCCATTGCGCTCGCTATAACCGAGCAGTTCGCCTTCTATGCGCACGTCCCCATGATCGTAGGTTTCGAGCGCGGCGAGGCAGCGCAGCAGTGTGCTCTTGCCCGAGCCCGACGGGCCGATGATGCAGACTACTTCGGAGCGGGCGATCTCGAGATCGACGCCGCGCAGCACTTCGACGTCGCCAAAGCGTTTGCGCAGGTCGCGCACTTCGATCAGCGGCGCGCCGGGTGGCGTATCGAAAGCAGCGGGGGACGTGGAGGACGGCATGTCGGCGATAGCGTTCATAAAATGGTCCGGATTCCGTTCATGCCATGAAGCGCGCGATGCGGGTTTCGGCCCACATCCCCACGCGCGAAGTCAGTTCGACCAGCGCGAGGTAGCACACGCACAGCACCAGCAGCGTCTCGACGAAAGCAAAGGTGGCCGAGCCGATGCCGGTCAGCACGAACGTGAGTTCCGGCACGGTGACGATCGACAGCACCGCGGTTTCCTTGCTCAGCACGATGATCAGATTGGTCAGCGCGGGCACGATCAGCACCAGCATCTGCGGCACCTGAATGCGCAGGACGGCCTGCCAGCGAGTGAGTCCGAGACAGGACGCCGCTTCGAGATGGCCCGGCGGCACCGATTGAAAACCCGAGCGGAAGGCTTCGGCAAAATACGCGCTGCCGTAGAGGCCTAAGCCGAGCACGCCGGCCGTCATCGGTTCGAGCGTGAGGCCGAAGGAAGGGCCGCCGTAGTACAGCAAAAACAGTTGCACGAGAAACGGCGTGCCGCGAAACAGTTCGATATAAAAGCGCAATATGCCGCGCACCCAGCGTCCGCAAAAGAGCTGCAGCACGGCGATCAGAAAGCCTATCAGCATGCCGATCGCCACCCCGGCGGCCCAGCTGCCGAGCGTGGTCGCCAGACCGGCGGCGATGGGCTGCAGGTTGTGGGTGATGACGGCGGGGTCGAGCTTTTGCATGGCTGGGTCGATCTCGAGCTCAGGGGCGCTCAGGCGTGCTGCAAACGATATTCGGCCGCATGCGCGACGAGCGCCAACGTGCCGCAGATCACGAAGTAAATCAGCCCGGCGGCAAGATAGGCTTCGAGCGGCCGATAGGTGCTGGCCGCAATGTTCTGCGCAGTACGCGTCAACTCGGCGACCCCCACTACGGAGATCAGCGACGAAGCCTTGATCAGCAGCACCATTTCATTGACGAGCGAGGGCAGCGTCAAGCGAAACGCCTGCGGCACCAGAATGCGCCGCAGCATATCGAACGGTGAAAGTCCGAGCATGCGCGCGGCTTCGATCTGACCCGGCGGAATACTGAGGAAGCCGCCACGCAGAATCTCGGCGATATACGAAGCGGAACACAGCGACACGGCGCTCAATGCCGCGACGATCGGCGACACGTTGATTCCCGCGAACGGCAGCAGGTAGTACACCAGCAGCAGTTGCACCAGCATCGGCACGCCGCGAAAGAAGAACACGTAGGCGCCGCCGAACATGCGCGCCGCGCGCTTCGGGGACAGGCGTGCCGCACACACGCCGATCGCGACGAAGAAGCCGATGACAAGCCCCGCCAGTGAAATGCCGATGGTGGCGAGCGCCGCATGCAGCAGCAGCGGCAAGCCCTGGAGAAAGACGGTTGTGCTGAACATAAGATGCATCCGGCCGTTCTTGCCGCGAGCCCTCAATAGTTCGGCGCGGGCATCGTGGTCGGCGCATCCATCGCGACGCCGAACCACTTTTTCTGCAAGGTCGCGAGGCGCCCGTCGTTGTGCATTTTCACGAGCGCGGCGTTGAACGCGTCAGCGAGCGGCTTGCTGTCCGCGTCTTTGCGCAGACAGTAAGCAAAGTACACTTTCGCGCCGAACGGCGGCTGCACCACGGCGAAGGTTTCGGGGCGTTGCTTGGCCACATACGCGATATTGGTCATCGAGTTCGCGACCGCGGCGATGCGGCCGGCGGCGAGATCGGCATAAGCCTGATTGTTGTCGACGTATTCGCGGATTTCAGGCGGTTTCGGCAAGGTGGCGACGTAGGCCTTCAACTGGTCGAGTTGAGCCGAGCCTTTGCCCGCGCCGACCGTTTTGCCGACGATATCCGACGATTGCTTGACGGAGGTGTCGTTGGCGCGCTTGAGCAGCGCGTCGGTGGCGTCCGCCACCGGCAGGGTGTACGTGTAGCGCTCCATGCGCGCCTTGGTGACCGTCAGCGGGCCGCCCACCATATCGAACTTGCCGGCTTCGAGACCCGGCAGCACGCTTGGCCACGGCAAGTCGATAAAGCGCACCTTCACGCCCATTTCCTTGCCGACCTCGGCGAACAGGTCCTTATTGAAGCCCGCTTGCTGGCCGTTTTCAAGGAAGTCGAAGGGCGCGAACTGCATCTCGGTGCCGACCACCAGTTCGCCTGCTTTTTTCACTTTGGCGAGCTGGTCTTCCGCATGGGCGGTGACGCTTGCCGCGCACAACGCCAGCATGACCAAACGACACTTCCAGCCTGCAAGGATGCTCATGGGATTCTCCGGTTGGCAAAGCGGTGTCGCGCGCAAGCGATTCGGCGGCGGGCCCGGCGCGAGTCATGCGAGGCAGTATATACCGCAGTTTTCGCGCGAAATAAATAATCGCGCGAGTAGAGAAAAGCCCTTACGTGAAGCACCGGCAAGCCACTTGCGAGTGCGCTTTTGGCGGTATATACAAGTGGGACGAAGGAGGCATGCGAGCTTGTCGCGCGTGGTTTGCAAGCCCCGGTTTGCAAGCCGGGATTGGCGAGCCTCATTCATCAGTTGAACCGGCAAAACCTTCCAGGGAGCACTGCAATGGCCGTGACCCGCATTCCGATCATCGATCTCGCCGGCGTTCGCGCGGGCGATCCCCAGGCGGTGACGCGCGTGGCGCACGAAATCCGCGAAGCATGCACGACGATCGGCTTCTTCTACATCGTCAATCATGGCGTGCCGCAAGCAGCGATCGACGCAGCCGAACAGGCGGCACGCCGGTTCTTTGCGTTTCCGGTGGAGACGAAGCGGCGCGCGGCGGTCAATCAAAGGCATCGAGGTTTCAATGCGCTTGGCGACGCCACCATGTATCAGGCCACGCGCCCCGACTACAAGGAGTTCTTCAGCATCGGCCTCGAATTGCCGGAGGACGATCCCGATGTGCTCGCCGGGCAGGCGCTGCGCGGGCCGAACAACTGGCCGGATTTCATGCCGGAACTGCGGCCCGCGCTTTATGGCTACTACGAAGCGCTCGCCGCGTGCGGGGCCGATCTGCTGCGGGCTGTGGCGCTAAGTCTTGGCGTCGACGAGCTGTTCTTCGCGCCGCGTTATACGAAGCGGATGCAGCGCACGCAGATGGTCTACTATCCGCCGCAACCGCCCCAGTCGGACGCCGATCAGTTCGGTGTCGCGCCCCATACCGACTACGGTTGCATTACCTTGCTGTGGCAGGACCAGGTGGGCGGCTTGCAGGTGCGTGAGATCGCCAACGATACGTGGGTCGATGCGCCGCCTGTCGAAGGCAGCTTCGTGGTGAATGTCGGCGATTTGCTGGCGCGCTGGACCAATGATCGCTTTCGCTCCACCTTGCATCGCGTGATCAATGCTTCGGGGCGCGAGCGCTATTCGATCGCGACGTTCTATGATCCCACTTACGGTGCGATGGTCGACCCGCGTGAGCTCGGGACGAGCGACGCGGACCTCAAGTACCAACCGGTCGCCGCAGGTGACTATATTCTCGGGCGAATCAACGATTCGATGGGGTATCGGAAGAAGGCGGCCGTTGCAGGCACGCAAGGAACTACTGCATGACAGATAACAGTTTTGAAAACGGCGCGACAGGCAATGTAGGCGGCAATGTACGCAGCAATGCAATCGGTAGCGCGGGCACAGCCACAGGCAATAACGCACGCAGCAGCGCGACCCCGAGTGCAGCACCGCTTTCCGCAACACTCGCAGCGCTGCGCGACGCGCTCGGCGACGACGCGGTGCGGGTCGGCGAGCAGATCGGCGAACGCGCGATGACCGACTGGACCCGTCACGATCCGACGCGTCCCGCCGCTTTACTCTTACCTCGCAGCACGGCGGAAGTCTCGCGCGCGCTGGCCATCTGCCATGATGCGCATCAAGCGGTGGTGCCGCAGGGCGGCATGACCGGTCTCGCTGGCGGCGCGATCGCGCGCGCCACCGATATCGCGCTGTCGCTCGAACGGCTCACCGGCGTCGAGGAAATCGACCCCGCCTCGGCCACCTTGACCGTACGCGCCGGCACCACGTTGCAAACCGCGCAGGAAGCCGCAGCCGAAGCGGGCTTCGAACTCGCGCTCGATCTCGGGGCACGCGGCTCGTGTCAGATCGGCGGCAATCTGGCGACCAACGCAGGCGGCAATCGCGTGATCCAGTCAGGCACCGCGCGCGACCAGGTACTTGGCCTCGAAGTGGTGCTCGCCAATGGCGACGTGCTGACTTCGCTCGGCAAGATGGTCAAGAACAATACGGGCTACGACCTGAAGCACTGGTTCATCGGCTCGGAAGGCACACTCGGCGTGATCACGCGCGCGGTGCTGCGGCTCCATCCGCAACGCGCGGCGCGTCACACGGCGCTCGTCGCACTCGACGGTTACGACGCCGCCGTGGGCCTGCTGCGCAGTCTGTCGACGCGCTTTGGCAACGACATCGGCGCGTTTGAAATCATGTGGCCGGATTTCTACGATTTCGGCGTGAAGCTGACCGGCACGCGCGCGCCGTTCGCGGCGTCGCACCCGCTCTATGCGCTGATCGAACACGCGAGTTTCGACGCCGGCGACAACGGCGAACGCTTCTCCGCCGCACTGACCGACGCACTCGACTCGGCAGCGATTCGCGACGCGGTGATCGCGCAATCGGTGGCCGACGTACGCGCGTTATGGGCGATTCGCGAATGCACCGCTGAATTTCCGGTGCGGCTCGACGCGATCAACTTCGACGTGAGCTTGCCGATCAGCGAGATCGGTGCTTTCGTCGACCGTTGCCGCGC
>NZ_JAXDPY010000439.1:0-3961 GCF_034668105.1 Paraburkholderia sp.
GCAGATTTTTTCGCCGTGTCCGTACGGGCCCAGTCCCGTATGAAAATCGATCCAGCCAATGCTGTCGCACGCTGCACCATGCTGCTCGAATACCGTTTGCAATACCCGCGTGCTCCAGACAGAACGATGGCCGCCGAAGAACATGCCATCGGCATGCCGATATTGTCCCACTGTCAGCGCCCGCTGATAGGCCTGTTCGCCGCGTTGTGAGATGTAGTCCGCAATGGCCGCCGCGTTCTCGTCCGACGGCGGCCAGTTCGACGGCACCAGCAGTGCGTGCAGATCGTCATAGGCGGGATTGACCGGCGGCGGCTGGGAGAAATCGATGCTGTTGCGATTCAGATCGACGCTGTCCTCGTTCGTGCGGCTCAGATGCGAGAAGCTGTATCCGCGCGCGGCCTGGTACTTACACGGGCGTCAGGAACGATTCGGTGAGGCGCACCCAGTAGGTCGAACCGAGCGACAGAACGTCGTCGTTGAAGTCATAGCTCGTGTTGTGCAGCATGCAGGGGCCAAGACCATGACCGTGGTCCCGATGACCGCCGTCGCCATTGCCAATGTACGCGTAGCAGCCCGGTTTCTCGAGCAGCATGAACGAGAAGTCTTCGGCGCCCATGGTCGGATCGATGTTCGTTTCCACTCGATCCTTGCCCACGATATCCTGCATCACGCCCAAGGCGAAATGCGTTTCCTTCTCCGTATTGACGGTCGGCGGATAGTTGCGCCTGAATGAGAACTCGACGCTGCAGCCATAGGCGAGCGCCGTCGCTTCGGCGAGCTGCTTCATGCGGGTTTCGATCAGGTCCAGCACGTCCACCGAGAATGTGCGCACCGTGCCGGCAAGCGTCGCCGTATCGGGAATCACGTTGACGGCTTCGCCCGCGTTTATCTGCGTGATCGACAGGACCGCCGCGTCGATCGGACGCTTGTTGCGCGTCATGATGCTCTGCAGGCCCGTGCCGATCTGCATCGCGGTGAACACCGGATCGATGCCGTTGTGCGGAATGGCCGCGTGCGCGCCGACACCCTTCACCTGAATGCGGAATTCGTTGCTCGACGCCTGCGTCGCGCCGACCCGCGCGCCGAATTCGCCGGCCGCCATACCCGGCCAGTTGTGAAGCGCGAACACGGAGTCGACAGGAAAGCGTTCGAACAGTCCGTCTTCGATCATGGCCTTTGCACCGCCGCCGCCCTCCTCGGCGGGCTGGAAGATGAACACGACAGTGCCATCGAAATTGCGGTGTTGCGAAAGATACTGCGCCGCGCCGAGCAGCATGGCGGTATGGCCGTCGTGCCCGCACGCATGCATCTTGCCGGTATGCTGGGACGCATGCGCGAACGTATTGAGTTCCTGGATCGGAAGTGCGTCCATGTCGGCACGCAAGCCGATCATCTTGCGGCTGGAGCCGTTGCGCAACACGCCGACGACGCCCGTCTTGCCGAGTCCGCGCGTGACTTCGATTCCCCACGACGCGAGCTTCTGAGCGACGACGTCCGCGGTACGGTTCTCTTCGTAGCAGAGTTCCGGGTGCGCGTGAATGTCGCGACGAATGGCCTGGATCTCGGCTTGTGCCTGGGTAATCTCGGGAATGATTTTCATAAGGGTTCCTGCCGCTTGCGAAGTGGTTCGTTTGGCCGGTTGAGCTGGGTCACCTTCATGCCGTGCGCCTGATACCGGTTCGTCTTTCGACTACTCATTGTCCATAGCCGTTATCATCAAAGAAAGCCAAAATTTGTTGTCATCTGCTTCAGAATTTTTGATGATTGAATCGTGTCCGGACAGTTGCGGGCGCATCCATTCCCGGTGTCGTCGAGGTTGACTTGAGCACGTTACGCTTTCTCCGTACCTTCGTGGCCGTGGCACGCCACGGCTCGTTTGCGGTTGCCGCCGAGCAGATGGCGCTCACGCAATCGGCGGTCAGCATGCAGATGCGCGCACTCGAAACCGAGTTCAAACATGAACTGTTCGACCGCTGCGGGCGCAAGGTGATGCTGAATGCGATGGGCAAAAGCCTGTTGCCGCACGCGCAGCAGTTGCTATCGCTGTATGAGGCCATGAGGATGACGGCGGGCGGCCTCGAAGAAGACGTCGGGCCGGTTTCCATCGGGGCGGTCGAGTCGGTCGTGAGCGCGCTCGCCGAGGCCGCGGCGCATCTGAAGATCGCACGACCGAATCTCGATGTGCGGATCATGGCGGCAAAATCCGTCGACCTGGCCGCGCGCGTCGACTCGGGCGAGATCGATGCGGCCGTGATCATCGACACCGTCGGGCGCCGGCCAGCCAGCGTGCAATGGACACCTGTCTATTCGGAACCCCTGGTGCTGCTAGCCAATGCGACCATGGTTCCGGAATCGGTGCCCGAGTTGCTCAAATCGCAGCGATTCCTGCGATTTGACCGGACGCAGCGAACCGGCGTCGTCATTGATCGCGCGATACGCAAACAGCGCCTGAAGGTGAACGAATTTCTCGAACTCAACTCGCTGGAAGGCATTGCGGAACTGGTGCGCCAAGGGATCGGCGTCGCGGTGGTGCCGCTGCTGCGGCGCTCGTCGTGGATGCGCGATGACGCATTGCGGGTGATGCCGCTGCCCCAGGCGGATGCGAAGCGAATCGTGGGCATGCTCGAGCGTGCGGAGCACGGCAAAATGGCCGTGACCGCAGCGATTGTGAGGCACCTGAAGGATGTGATTTGACGATCTTCAGGGCGTTGCCGCCTGTTCCGACATGTCCTTTCCGCGCTGCCGAAACGTTACGCCGTCAACGGCGGCCCGAGAAACTCGATATCCCATTTCGTGCCGAGGTCCCGCAATGCGTCAGGCTCGGGTTCACCCTTCGCCATGACACTGCGAAGCTGGCATTGATCAACAAGACGAACGAAATGGAACACCTGCAAGATGTCGTCGCAGGCAACTTGCGCGAGCGAGTTGTCGCCCAGGTGCGCGCGGATATCGTGTCTGGACGCACGCCGCCCGGCGCCGTTTATTCAGTACCGGGACTTGCTACCGAGCTCGGCGTCTCGACCACCCCGGTTCGCGAGGCATTGCTGGAACTCACTCGCAGCGGCCTGCTGGTCGCGATGCGCAATCGCGGCTTCCGCGTTGAGCTGCTTTCTCTGGCGGCACGGGACAGCCTCTTCACGATGCGGGAGCTGCTCGAACGCTTCGCGCTCGAGACGCTCGCGCGTCAAGGCGTCAAAGACCGCGACGCGCTGATCGCGCTTGCCGATGAAGTGTCAAACGCAGTCGCAGCGGAGAACCTGCCGAAATACATCGCATCCGATCGGGCATTTCACGAAGCGCTTGTCGGACAGGTCGGCAATCCCTTCCTGACAAAAATGGTGATGCAATTGCGCAACGATATGCGGCTCTATGGGATCGACTCTTCAGAAGGTCGTCGACGCCAGCGAGAGTCGATAAAAGAGCATTATCAAATGGTAAATCTGGCTGCGCAGGGGAACGCCAAAGAGGCGAGCGATCTGATCAGTCGGCACATCCTGTCGTGGAAGCCGCTTTTCGAGTCCGCACTTATTCAATATTCCTGATCAAGTTACTCGCTATTGACCATCATGTGACAGGCTACGAGGGCGAAACAGACGCCTGAATGGCCGCCGTCGACCCCAACAGTTATTCAGCATATTCAATAGCGGCGCACGTTACCCGCCATTTCAGATCGCGTCACTCATATTCACGCCGCACGGTGGCCAGCGTTACTGCGCTGCCAAGCATCAGGAGCTGGGCGCCGCGCTCGTCGCGTTCATCTCGATTGGCAAATGCGACGACCGCGCGCGTGCCGTCATGAGCGATGAAGCGAAGGACGTACGGACGAATTGCAGATAGTGGTGAGCACTGTGAAGCGCGGGAGCTACAAACCCGTGCGAGCGCGGCTAACGACATGGTGACTTCCTTGTTCGTTGAATGTCCCACCTGTTGAGGTATTCGAACCGAATCTGGCCCGCTAGCA
>NZ_JAXDPY010000440.1:0-19093 GCF_034668105.1 Paraburkholderia sp.
TCAACAATCTGCGCAAGCCGCTTGAAGCCGCTCCGGCAGAGCCGCCGCCCCCGCCGGAAGACGTCCTGCTGCTGCGCGAAATCCGCGATTCGCTGAAGAACTCGCCGCCGCGCCAAGGCGCGTGAGGCCAGGCCGAGTCACACTAAGCGGAATTAACATTTGGCGCGGGCCCATTAACCGGCGCGAATAAAAAAGAAGGCCTGTTGCGAAGCATTCGCCACAGGCCTTTTTCATACCGCGCGCACATTACGCCGATCCAATCGACACCGCGAACCCTTAAGCGTCGTTTTCCTTTTCCGCCTTCAGGCTCACCGCGCTTTCGATCATCGTCTCGAGTTGTCCGAAATTGACAGGCTTCGTCAGATGCGAAGTAAAGCCGGCGCTCAGGCAACGGCGCACATCTTCGTCCGTACCGAAGCCGGTTAATGCGACCGCCGGTGCATCCGAATGCTCGCGGAACGCTTTGACGAAATCAAGGCCGGTGCCATCGGGCAAGCCCACGTCGCTGATCACCAGATCGAACGTCTGCGACTGGGTGGCGGCCAATGCGTCGTCCACCCGGCCGACTGTCGTCACGTCGTGACCCAGACTGCGAATCAGCTGCGCCATGACTTCGGCGGTATCCACGTGGTCTTCGATCAACAAAATGGTCAGGAGGCCGGGAGAATGCACCTCATCGGGCGTTGCAACGGGGGTTGATTCGACCGGCGGAGCCGCAGTGGGCAGCGTAATCGTGAACGTCGCGCCGCAGTGCGCGCCTGGGCTCTGGGCGATCACCGTGCCGCCGTGCACATCGGTCAGTGCCTTGGTGATCGCAAGCCCGAGGCCCAGCCCACCGAACTGCCGCGTCATGTTCTGGTTGCCCTGTTCGAATGCGTTGAACAGTTTGCCGATCTGCTCGGGCTCGATGCCGATGCCCGTATCTTCGACCGAGATCTGCACGTGCATGCGTTCATCGCGTGTGCGCACATAGATATGGCCGCCGTCGGGCGTGAACTTGGCGGCGTTGCGAATCAGGTTCCACAGCATCTGCTGCAAGCGCGCGCGATCGGCGAGCACATAGTGGTTCTGAGCGTTCTTGCAGACGTGCACGTCCTGTTGCTTGACCTGAATCTCGCTGCGAAAAAGTTCGAGCACGCTGTCCATCACTTCGTGCACGTCGACGGTTTCGAGCGACAAACGGAGCTTGCCGTTCGCCACCCGCGTGAGATCGAGCAGATCGTCGATCAAACGCGCCTCGAGTTCGACGTTACGGCGGATCATACGCACGCTCGCGCGCGCCTGATCGGGCAGACCGGGAATCATCTCCAGCACGCTGGCGCCCGCCAATACCGGCGTAAGCGGCGTGCGCAATTCATGCGACAGCATGGCGAGGAAGCGGTCCTTCGCACGATTGGCTTCTTCGGCGATCTGGCGGGCGGCCTGTTCCGAGGCGAGCAGCCGTTCGCGTTCCTCGATTGCCTCGCGCTGGGCATGAATGTCGGTGCAGCTGCCGAACCATTTGCTGACGTTGCCGTCGGCGTCGCGCATGGAGACCGCGCGGGCGTCGAACCAGCGATATTCGCCGTCGTGGCGGCGAATCCGCAGTTCGTGCCGATAATCGCCGGCACGGCTCGTCACGGCCTTGAGCCAGGTACGACGAATCTCTTCGCGATCGTCGGCATGCACCGCGTCGAGCCACGCGAGACCGTACGAGCTGCTTTCCGTCAATCCCGTGTAGTCGAACCACTGCTTCGAAAGGAAATCGCAATCACCCGCGGCATTGCAGGTCAGCACAAGGTGTGGCAACGCCTCTGACAAGGTGCGGTAGTGCTGTTCGCGGTCACGCAGCAGCAACGCTTCATCCGACGCCTTCTGCAAGCGCACCTGCGAGAGCACGCGCTCCACCGCCTCGGGCAGGTAGTCGAGGTAATCGCCGGATTTCGGCACCACGTCGGATACGCCGGCGCGCAATGCCTCGATCACGCGAGATTCGTCCGTGAAGCCGGTCACGAGGATGGCGGGAATCCGCACGCCTTCCGCGCGCAAGCGGCGAAAGAAGTCGAGGCCGCTCTCCGCACCGTTCAACTGATAGTCGAGCACGAGCAGGTCGGGGGCGCCCGCGGCGAGCCGCTCGCGGGCGGCCTCGATACCCGGACAGATTGCAACACGGCAGCCGGCGCGTTCGAGCGACTTGCGCGCGAGCCGCAGGATGCCTTCGTCGTCATCGACGACCAGCACATACGCGGCGGGCTGCGTGGGCACTTCATGGGTCATGCGGAGTCTTCTTTCGCTAGGTCTGGTGTGCTTATCTTGTCACGGGCTGCTTTCGCAGCGCCTTCACAGCGTGCTTCTGTCACGGTGCCGTCAAGCGGTGCCCCGGCGGCAGCTTCACCACCTGCAGGAAGAAGCCGAGACGGCGCACCGCTTCGATAAACGCATCGTACTCGACCGGCTTGGTGATATAGACGTTGCAGCCGAGCTCGTAGCAGCGCGCAATTTCACGTGGATCGTCGGTCGTGGTCAGCACGATCACGGGCACCGCGGCGGTCTGCGGCGAATCCTTCAGCCGCCGCAACACCTCGAAGCCGTCCACGCGCGGCATTTTCAGATCGAGCAGCACGACGAAATTCGTCAGGTCCTCGCGCGGCGGGTACGGACTCGCGGCGGCGTTCGCCGGCGCGGGGCCGAAGAAATAATCGAGCGCCTGCTGGCCGTCGCGAAAGCGCACGAAGCCGTTCGAAATACCGGCGCGGCGCAGATTGCGCTCGACCAGCGTGGCGTGGCCGTCGTCATCTTCGATCAACACGATGCTGACCGTTTCCCCGTGACTCATATGCCCTCCGTGCTGACGATCCATTTTTGCATCATGCTTTAACTGTCCCCACAGTGTCCCCTGCGGCGCATTACGGTTCAACCGCGGCTCAACCCGATTCAACCCCGCCTCAATTCTGGCTCAAAGGCGCGCGGGCTGTTCCGGCAACACCACGAAAAAGGTCGACCCCGCGCCTTCCGCCGACTCGACCCACACGCGGCCGCCATGCCGTTCCACCATCCGCCGCACCACCGCGAGGCCGATCCCGTCGCCGTTCGCGACATCGCCGTGCAGACGCTGAAACGCCCGGAATACTTTCGACATATACGCCGCCGGAATGCCGAGGCCGTTGTCGCGCACATAATAGGTGCGCGTGCGCAACGCGCGTGGCTCCCTCTCGTCGAACGCTTCCAGCTCCGGCTCCAATGCGCCGATCTCGATGCGCCCATGGCGCGCCGGGTCGAGATAATTGATCGCGTTGCCGATCAGGTTGCTGAAAATCTGTTCGATCGCGCCCGGATCGCCCCATGCGGGCGGCAATTCGCGCACGGTGACCACCGCTTCGCGCTGCCCGATCGCACTCTGCAGCGCATCGACCACGCGGCCCACTACCCGTCCGACACTCACCCGCTGCCACTGGTATTCGAGCCGGCCGGCCCGCGAGATCCGCAATAACGCGTCGATGATCGACGCCGCCTGCGTCACCGCGGTGCGCAAATATTGCAGCGATTCGCGCACGTCGCCGTCGAGGATATGCACCATCCGCCGATGCTCGGCCTCCGGCAGTTTCGCCGCCACGACGACACTGTCCAGTTCGTCGCACGACACCTGCAATTCTTTCGAAAAGCCCTGCAGATTCACCAACGGCGAGCGCAGATCGTGCGACACGCTGTAGATGAACATTTCGTTGTCTTGCGTCTCCTGCCGCAACTCTTCGTTGACGCCCGCCAGTTCCCCCGCGCGCGCTTCGAGCCGTGCTTTCAGCAGGGCCTGCTTGCTTTCGGCCTCGCGCAGGCGCGCGCCGGTCTGGTGCAGCACCGCGTCGAGCGCGGCAATTTCGTCGCTGCCGGAGAGCGGCGCCGCGAGTTGCCGCCCATTGCCCAGACATTCGGCATTATCCGTCAACACCTCCAGCCGCCGCCCGATGCTGCGCGCAAACACCATGGCGGTGGCCGCCCAGATCAGCATCGAACCCAGCACCGCGGCGATCAGCGCGGATTGCTGGCGTTCGCGGCGCCGTGTCAGGGCCGCACCGCGCTCGGCGTCGAGCCGCGAAGCCTCGTTAGTAAAATCAGCGAGCTCGTTGCGAAACAACGCGATCTGCCGCGGGAGCGCGCCACTGTCCAGCGAGACGAACGAATTCACGCGGCGCCCGGCGTGCAGCGCCTGCGAGACCGTGGCGGCCTGCTCGCGATACGCGTCGATTGCCTGCCGCATCTTGCGCACGCGCTCGACCTGTTGCGGCGTATCGGCCACCAGCGTCTCGAGATTCGAAAGCCGGTCGCCGAGATCGACCCACACGGTGTGACGGTCGATAAACGACGGATCGCCCACCACCATGCTCGTGCGGACCCGCGCGGCCTGACGCAGCAGCGGATCGATCATGGCCGACGACTGATACAGGATCTGTTTGCTGTTGCTGACCCACTGCGCGGCCTGCGCTGTCTGCTCCTGGGTATCGAAGACGACGCCCAGAAGCGCCAGTTCGACCACGCTCGGCACTGCAATCAGCAGCAGACCCTTGGTGAATAGTTTCATGTTCGCCCGAAGGGTCGCGAAGGGTCACTCGTGCCGCGGCGGCGCGCCCGAACCGCAGGCCTCGCCATGCGGGCGCGCCCTCGCGGTGCCAGATTGGCGAGCCCACCGCGCAGCGAGCGGACGGGCCATTATCGACGTGAATGTGAGATATTTCAACGTAGCGGCAAGATGCGCTCGCCCACACAAAAATGACTTTTTTATTGGTACGAGATGTTTTTTCGGCGGCGTGTGCGTCTATGATGGAGACAGATGTGCTGGGAAGCGAAAGCGCGCGGCGAGGCGGTTCGGCATGATTCGTGCGGGAAGCGGTGGGGCGGCGCAGTCGTCGAATCACCGTGAATCCGGCCTTGTCGTATGCTATAAAAGATCGACGTGCGGCGCGCGAAGCCGGGAGTTGTCGCATGAGGACGCTGCGTTTCTTGCAATTCTTTTTCAGGCGAATTTTTATGTCCTTCCCGAAAAAGCGTAGGCGCGCGAAGGTGGACGGCGATGAGTCGTTCCTCGCGGTACTACGGCATTTCAAGCCGTTCGGTCAGCTCGACACCAAAATCGCGCGCGCTCGTGCGCAAGACGAGCCAGTGCTCTATGCGCATGTGCTGCCCGGGCTCGACGTTCTCCTGTGCAGCGTACGAGGTGCACAACCGCCCTATCCCGCGCCCGCCGAATTGCGGCGGCGTTGCATCGAATCCATTACCAATGCGTTGGAACAGCCGCTCGATGGACTCGAGAACGGCGGGTACTGGTATGAGGCCGATGGCTTTGGATTCCTGGTCTTTGCGAGCCGGGCTCGCGGCAAGATCCTCACGGAATTTGGCGCGACCCGCGTGGGGAGCAGCCGTCGTGGGCTTCGCAGGCAGGACGCTGCGGGAGACGCCGCGCCGCGCTCGTTAAGATAAGTCTTCTTTCTGGTTCCTTTCTGTGGCAGCGCCGTTGTCCGTAGGTCAGCGGCGCTGCATCCCCTCCTGTCATTTCTCGTTCACGCGCCGCGTTGGTTGACCGCGCGCCTGTGGCATCTTCCTTCTGTCATTATTTCCCGTTTGCGCGCGCCGCGCCGGACTGACCGCACGCCTGCGCCATCGCAGCCTTTCCTTTTTCCGGTTGCTCAGTCAAGGTTCGCCCCGTGGCGGGGGAACGCTGATCAGCCACAAGAAAATCAAGGAAAGGGCGGCGCCGAACGTCCAACTCCACCAATCCACGGGCACGGGGAAAAACATCAGCTCCCCTTATATTCGGCCGCACTGGCCGGCGACACGACAGCCGGTTTCTTTTCGGACGCAGCCGGTGCGGAAGCGCCACCCGACGATTTGTTGACGGGCACGCCGTCGAGCGAAATCGCCGTTTTTGGCTGCTGCTTGACGCCCGGTGACGGCGCGGTCGGCGCCTGCCGAACCTGGGACAGCAACTGCCCGCACGGCAGCGGTTTGTTATTGCTAGGCGCAAGCAGCGGAATCAGTGCCGCAAACGGATTGATCAGGCCGAGTCCGACAGCGGCGCCGCCTCGCAGCGCCAGCGCGGCGGCATTCACGCCCACGTGCGGATCCTTGAAGGTCCCCTTCACATACAGCGGCGAGCGCAGCGAGAACACCCGGAAGCCCTTCGTATGCGGATGCACGCCAAGATCCATGCTCTCGTCGCGCAGATTTACGTTGCCGTCGATGTCGATCACCGCGTCTTCCGTATCGAGCGCGAACACACGCGAATCCAGGACGCCGTTCGTCGCGACGAAGTCGGCCGCGGCGCAGTTGATCTTCACGTCGCGTTTTCCGAACAGCTTTTCATAGACCACGTTGGCCACGTTCAGCCCCGCTGCTTCCATCAGCAGACGGCTCACCGTGCCATCGGTGACCAAGGCCTTCACCTCGCCGTTCGACGTCGCCGCCAAGGCCGCCGGCGAATTGCCCGTCGCGGTCAGCGCGGCGTCGCCGTTGATTTCGCCGAGCGCGTTCTGCATCGTTTTGAAGCTCGGGAACAACTGCTTGAGCTTCAGATGCCGCGCCGAGGTCGCGAAGCGGCCCTTCAGCGGCGTCGTGCTGCCGTCCAGGTGAATATTGGATGACAGTGAGCCGCCCGCCACGCCGAACTTCAACGGCTCGAGCGACAGCACGCCGTCGGTCATCACGACGTGGGTGTACAAGTCCGTGATCGGCAGGTCGGGGCTCTTCACGATGCGGCGGCCGGTGAACTTGACGTCGGCGTCGATCGCTTTCCAACGGTCGGTGCGGAACTCTTCGACAGGCAACGCCTTGTTGCCCGGCTGCGCCGTCGCATCACCGCGCTTGGCCTTGCTCGCGTTCGAATCCGCGCCGATGACCGGCGCAAGATCGGAGAATTGCAGCAGATGCGACACCAGTTCGCCCTGCAACAGCGGACGCGGTTCACGTGCCGTATAGATCAGCGAGCCATTCAGATCGCTGCCGCCTACCCGGCCTGTAAAATTTTCATACTTGAAGACGTTGCCGCTGGACTTGAACTGTCCGACCAGACGCCCTTCGGTCGCATAGGGCGGCGTGTCGGGCAAGGTCACGCCCGTCAGCGAATAGAGACGCGCAAGGTTGTTACCTTGCAGCCAGAGACGCAAATCGACCGCGGCGAGATGCGCCGGATCGGTGACCGTGCCCACGAGGCCGACATGCAGATCGCCGGCCTTCACATCGGCCTGCACGGGAAACGGACGGTTCGCGTCCTGCAACGCCAGCACGCCGCCCACCTTGCCGCTGCCGGACACCGGCGTCTTGTTGTACGTCCCCTTGACGGTCCAGCCGATCGCATACGGCGGAGTCACCGGCTTCGCGCCGTTCGGCGCGCCGGCCTCGCTGGCGTTCGACGCGGAAGCCGCTGCCGCGCTCTCGCTGGCACCGCTTGCACCTCTGGTTCCACTCACGCCACTCGCACCGCTCGACCCACCGGCAACCAGCGCACCCGAAGCGCCATTCGCCGGCGTCGTGCCCGATGCGGTGATATCCGTCGACGACGCGCCGGATGCCGCCGCCGCGGAAGCCGCCGCCGCTTCCGAGGCAGCCTGCGCATTAGCCTGAGCAGTAAGCCTGTTCGCGCCGGCTTTCCCGATCGCCTCCGCCGAGGCACTACGCGAGGCCGCCTCCTGCTGCTTCATCGCCTCGCCGATCGGAATCGGTTGACCGAGTGTATCGATGGCAATCTGCATCTCGACCTTCTTCTGCTGATCGGACAGCGCGATATTGCCCTTGGCAAACGCGATGTCGTGCAGATCGAGCTTCCATTCGGAAGGACCCGTGGAAGCCGGCAGTTTGAAGGTCCAGTTGTTGCGCCCATCCAGCACGCGCTCCAGATCGACCGACGGATTCACAAGGTTGATCGCGGGAATCACGATGTCGTGCGCGAGCAGCGGCAACACCTCGACCTCGAAATCGATTTCATCGAGCGTGGCAAAGTGCGGTTGTTTAGTCCATTCGGGGTTGCCGATCGTGATATTGGCCGCCGAGAAACGCGGCCAGGGCACCCAGCCCCGCCAGCCGGTTTCGCCGACCGGATGCCGCCAGCCTACTTTCAGATCGCCGTTGATCGCGAACGGCCGGCCGATCGCCTGGGTGACCTTGTCGTCGATGTAAGGGCGGGCCCGGTTCCAGTCGAAGGTCAGAATGAAAATGATCAGCGCAACAATCAGAACGACGATGATCGCCACCAGCCATGCGATGATTTTGCCTACCCGCCTTCGAGTCGTGCTCGACACTGCCATTGAGAAGCTCCGCCTTGCTCTTCGTTGTGGATCGGAGCAGCACGTATCGTGCCTGGAGGTCGTGTCCAACAGGTGTCATGGCATCATGTCGCACAGTTCGAGCGCGGGTTCGCGCAATAATTCGGACGCAGCATGCCGTCAACCAGAACGCCGTTGCAATGTCTGCGCGGCGTCTGATTCAACGCAAATCATCCACCACGATCCCACTCATGACCGATGTTCCCTTCGTCCTCGCCGAGGGCATCGCCCGACGCGATGCCTTGCGCGGCCAAACCCTGCTGCAACCGACCCGCTTCGCCCTCGGCGCGGGCGACCGCGTCGCGATCACCGGTCCATCGGGGTCGGGCAAGAGCGTGTTTCTGCGCGCCCTTGCCCTGCTCGATCCGCTCGATGCCGGACGCATCATGTGGCATGGTGCGCCGGTCGAGCGCGCCGCCATTCCACGTTACCGGCGCAACGTCGCGTATATCCGGCAGCGGCCCGCGCTACTCGACGGCAGCGTTGAGGACAATCTGCGTTACCCGTTCGAATTGCGGACCTATCGCGACGTGCGTTTCGATCGCGCGCGCGCCGCGAAGCTCGCCGCCCAGGCCGGCCGTGCCGCTGACTTTCTCGACAAACGCGCGAGCGAGTTGTCCGGCGGCGAGGCGCAGATCACCGCGCTGATCCGGGTTCTGCAACTCGCGCCCGAAGTGCTGCTGCTCGACGAACCCACCGCCTCGCTCGACCCGGAGTCGTCGCACGCGATCGAAGGTCTGGTGCACGCATGGTTCGACGCCGAGCCGGGCCGGCATGCGTCGATCTGGGTGTCGCACGATCCGGCGCAAGCCGCGCGTATGAGCGAACGGCACCTGACGATGCGCGCCGGTGTGCTCGATGAATCCGCGGCAACGCACGCGCCCCAGGAGCTCGACCGATGACCTTGCAAAACCTGAGTCTCTGGGACGTCGCGATCGCCGCGTTGCTGATCGTGGTGAACGGCGTGGTGTCGGTGGCGCTCAAGCTGGACCTCGAACGCAAGCTCGCGTGGGCGGCGGTGCGCACCGTCGTGCAGTTGCTGGCCATCGGCTATGTGCTCGGCTGGGTGTTCCATTACGATCACTGGTTCGTGGTGCTGCCCTTGATGATCCTGATGACGCTGATCGCCGGCTTCGCGGGCGCGCAGCGCGGCAGCCGCACGTACGCGGGTCAACGTGCGGACAGCGTGCTGTCGATCTGGGTCAGTTCGTGGCTGGTCGCCGCGGTCGGACTCTTCGTGGTGATCCGCATTCATCCCTGGTACGAGCCGCAGTATGCGATTCCGATTCTCGGCATGATCCTCGGCAATACGCTCACCGGTGTGTCGCTCGGTATCGAGCGGATGACCGAGGAACTGACCGCGCGGCGTGACCGTGTGGACATGGCGCTCGCGCTCGGCGCGACGCGCTGGGAGGCGGCCCAGGCACCGGCGCGCCAGGCGGTGCGGGCGGGCATGATGCCCACGCTGAATCAGATGGCCGTGGTCGGCGTGGTGAGTCTGCCCGGCATGATGACCGGGCAGGTGCTGGCCGGACAGTCGCCGTTGCAGGCGGTGCGCTATCAGATCGTGATCATGTTCCTGATCGCGGCGGCGTCAGCGTTGGGAACGGTGGGGGCGGTGCTGCTCACGTATCGGCGGCTCTTCTCGGCGGAGCACCGGTTTCTCGCGGGACGGCTGGTGGAGCGGGCCATGGCGCGGCGGTGAGCGGGGCTGAATGGCGCTGAATGGCGGCGAGTTTTGCTGAGTGGCGCTAAGTGACGTTCAGCGAGACAACAAACGCGCACACGGCGGCGAGATTGCGTCGCCGGCTCGCCGCTCAGCCCATCGTCGCGTCGCGTGAGCGTCAACGTTTCGCGGTCACGGCCACTTCGGTGCCGTCATTGAGCGTCAGCGTCTTCGTGCTGCCGTTGGTCGGCATCGTAAAACGCAGAATCTGGCTGACGGTCACGTCGTTCGGACACTTGAGCGTTTTGCCGCCGCTCGTCACCGTCTTCACGCCATGCGGCGTCTGCGCCTGAAAGCTCAATTGCACGGACGCCGTGCCGTCACCGCCGACCACCGGCGCAAAGCGGATCTGCGTCTGGCGAATCATCGCGCCGTTGCTATCGACCGGCAGCGACGCGTAATTCGGACAGCTGTCCGTGGCGGGCACCGGACCGCCGGGCGGCACGGTTTTCCACGTGAAATCGTCTGATTCGCCGGAGCGGATCGTGCGCGTTTCCTGTGAATTGCCGAACTGTTTCGACGTGACGCGGACCGTGTAACGGATCGGACCGTCGAGGGCGGACTGCGACGTCACCGTGATCGGTGTGGCTGCGTGAGCCGCCGGCACGAACATGCCGGGCGCGAGCGCGCATGCGAGAGAAGCGACAACTGAAACGGCGGAGAGTTTGAAGCTGGAGCTCATACTGTCACCTCGTTGTTGTGCCGCTGCGCGCCCGCTTAAGCGCTATAGCCACTGCACCGCCTGACCGAAACCTGATGAGGCTGATGAGGCCCGTTGGGACCCGGCCAGACGAGCCGCGAGACACGCAACCGTTTTAGCATGATGCCCCACCAGTCTACCGCCAAGCGGCGCTGCGCGCGCTTCCTGCGAATTGGGTGTTACCCCCCTTGCGTTGAAGCGCTTTCTGCGCGTTCGATGTACCAGAAGCGCCAGGCTCACGCCGCTCAGAAGCCCGTCAGCACCAGCTTGCCGATCGCGCGTCCCGCTTCGAGCAACTGATGCGCACGGCGCAGATTCGCCGCGTTGATCTGGCCGAGATGCTGGCCGACCGTCGTGCGCAAGGTGCCCGCGTCGATGAGACGGGCCACCTCGGTCAGTAGCTTATGTTGCTCGATCATGTCCGGGGTGCCGAACATCGAACGCGTGTACATGAACTCCCAGTGAAACGCGGCGCTTTTCGCCTTCAACAATTCGATCGGCACCGGGCGACTGTTTTCGACGATCGAGCATATGCCGCCCTGCGGCTTGACCACTTCGGCGGCGGCCGGGAAATTCTTGTCGGTGTCGTTGAAGATCAGCACGTAATCGACCTGGTCGATGCCGAGCTTTTTCAGTTGCGCCGGCATGTCGTCGAAGTGATCGACAATATGATCCGCGCCCAACTCCGTGGCCCACCTGGCCGACTCGGGACGCGACGCGGTCGCGATCACTTTCAGTTTCGCGAGTTGTTTGGCCAACTGGATACCGATCGAACCGACCCCGCCCGCCCCGCCGACGATCAGGACCGTGCGGCCTTCGTCCGCGCCTTGCGGCGACACGCCGAGGCGGTCGAAGAGTGCCTCCCAGGCGGTGATCGCGGTCAACGGCAACGCAGCGGCGTGGGTGAAATCGAGCGACGCCGGTTTGCGCCCGACAATGCGCTCGTCGACCAGATGAAACTCGCTATTCGCCCCCGGCCGCGTGATGCTGCCGGCGTAGAAAACCGGATCGCCGACCTTGAACAGCGTGACCTCCGGACCGACCGCCACCACCGTGCCGGCGGCGTCCCAGCCGAGTACACGCGGCGCTTTTTCGACGGTGTCCTTCGGTGCGCGCACCTTGGTGTCGACCGGATTGACGGAAATGGCTTCGACCTTCACCAGCAGATCGCGGGCGGTGGCTTCGGGTGTGGGAATCTCGACGTCGACCAGCGATTCAGCTTGATCGATCGGCAAATAACGATAGAGGCCTACGGCTTTCATCACAGCTCCTGTGCTTTCAGTTCAGATGAAGTTGAGAGATCGGCGACCGTTACCGGCGGCGTTGGGCGCCGCGACAGCAATCGATTGCATGGACGTCATCCTAAGCGGGTTTTTCTTTTCATAAAAGCATCATAATGGCTGAAACATCTTTTTGGATTTCAGAAGAATGGACCTTCCTGCTGATTCTGCGACGTCCGCTGCGACATCCGTTGCAAAACCCGCCGCCCAAGCCTCTTCCAGCGAACGGGAACGGCTCGATTTGCTCGACGTCGCCCTGTTCGTGCGGGCCGCCCTGCTGGCCAACGTGTCGGCGGCTGGCCGGGAATTCGGCCTGTCGGCGGCGGTGGCGAGTTCGCGCATCGCGCAGTTGGAAAGGCTGCTGGGCGCGCGGCTGCTGCATCGGACCACACGCCGCATCAGTCTCACGCAAGATGGCGAAGTGTTCATGACACGCGCCCAGGCGCTGCTCGACGCGGCCGACACCGCACGCGCCTCGGTGGGCCGCGCGCAGGCCGAGCCGCAAGGACGCTTGCGGGTGTCGATGTCGTCGTCGTTCGGGCGGCAGCACGTGTCGCCGGTGATCTGCGAATTCCTGCGCCGCTATCCGGGCGTGAGCGTCGATCTGCGGCTGACGGATAAGCTGACCGATCTGGTCGATGCGGGTATCGACGTGGCCATCCGCGTCGGCGTACTCAAGGATTCGTCGCTGGTGGCGCGGCGCCTCGCCGTGAACCGCCGCGTGGTGTGCGCCGCGCCCGCCTATCTCGCCGCGCATGGCATGCCGCATCATCCTTCGGACCTCGCGCAGCATGAATGCATGATCCTGTCGGACCAGCGCGACTGGGCCTTCATGACGCCCGCCGGAGCGCTCGAGGTGCGGGTGAGCGGACGCCTCGTCACCGATAACGGCGAAGTGATTCGCGACGCGTTGCTAAACGGTTTCGGCATCGCGCTCAAATCGACCTGGGACGTGGCGCCGTATCTGCGCAGCGGCGAACTGGTGAGCGTGCTCGACAGCTATCCGCTCGCGGAGAATGTGGCGATCTGGGCGGTGTGTCCGAGTCGCGCGTTTGTGCCGCCCAGGGCGCTCGCGTTCATCGAATTCCTCGCCGGGCATTTTGGGGATCCGCCTTATTGGGACGTTGATCCGGAATGAGCCTGGCGCCGGACCGGCGCGCCGCGAAGGTTGCCGGCGAAACTCACCGGCACCCTCAGCGTTTGCCGCGCCCGCCCCCTCCTGCGTTGCCACCGGAATTGACATCCGTGTGCGCGTCATTCTGCGTCTTTTGCTGATACTCGCCGCCGCCCCGGCGGTCCGTATCCTCGAGTCCGCGCTCGATGTCGCTATGCGCCTGCTTGCCGACATGCCGCGGATTGTCCTCGTGCTGCGATTCCGGGTCCTGATCGGTTTCGTGCGGCAGCGGCGCGGACGCCTCCTGCATCGATCGCGGATGCTTCTTTGCATGCGGGTCGGCTTGCTTGTCGCCGTCGGACGATTGCGGTGTGGCTTTCATGACGTGCTCCTGTTTCAGATTGAACGAGTTCGGCTGGATCGGGGTCACTGCGCATCGTCCAGACGTTTTTTCATTGCCGTGGTGATGCGCTGACGCGTCTTCGCATAGTCCGCCCACGGGTCGCGCTTCAGGTCTTCGAGACGCTCGTGCACGTTTTCGATGGTCCATTGATCGCCGCTCGTCGTCGTGGCGACCTCGTCCCATGAGAGCGGCACGGAAACGCCCAGACCCGGCCGGGCGCGCGCCGAAAATGCCGCCACCGTACTCGAGCCCCGGTTGTTGCGCAGATAATCGACGAATATCTTCTGCTTGCGATTCTGCGCACCCATCTTCGCGCTGAAGTACTTGGGCAGCGTCGCCGCCATATGCTGCGCGACGGCTTGCGAGAACGCCTTCACGTCGTCCCAGCCGGCTTGCTTCGCGAGCGGCACCACGACGTGAAACCCCTTGCCGCCGCTCGTCTTGCAAAACGAAGTCAGGCCGAGTTCCTCGAGCAGCGAGCGCGTCAGTTGCGCGGCCTCGATCATCCTGTCCCACCCGAGCGATGCATCGGGGTCGAGATCGAACACCATGCGATCGGGTTTTTCGATGTTCGACACCACGGCATTCCATGTGTGGAATTCGACCGTGCCCATTTGCGCGGCACCGACCAGCGCTTTAAGCGTGTCGACGGTAATCAGCGGCGGATGGCCGGAGTCGAGTCCGGGATGCTGCGTCACGTTCGGAATCGACAGTTTCTGGCTGTGTTTCTGGAAAAACAGCTCGCCGCCAATGTCCTCGGGTGCACGCACCAGCGACACCGGCCGGTCCTGCAGATGCGGCAGCATCCAGTCGGCAACCGACTCGTAGTACTGCACGAGATCGATCTTGCGGGTGCCGGTGCTTTTGTCGATGACGCGATCGGGATGAGAGACGCGCACGCCCGCGACTTCAGCGGGTGTCGTGGCCGTTTTCGAATTCGCCGCGGTGGGTTTTGCGGGCGTCCTGGTTGCCGCAGCTTTCGCTGCCGGCGTGCTTTTGGCCGACGTTTTTGTTGCGGAGATTTTGGTCGCAGCCGCTTTCGTCGCAGACGTCCTGGTGGTGCTCGTGTTAGCAGGCTCGCGAGCGGCACTCGCGGCGGCCTTTTTCGCCGTGCGCTTCTTCGGCACGGCCTCGGCCGCGGTATCGGTTTGCTCTTGCACGTCGGCTCCTTTGCGGGGTGCTTCCTTGACGATCTGCCGCGCCGGCTTGTCGTCGCGCAGACTCACGAACGATGCCTGCCGCACGATGCCATCGCTCGTCCATTCAGCGAAATTGCATTCGCACACGAGTACCGGCTCGACCCAATGCACCGGCGTCCTGCTTCGCTCGCGCGGCGCGCTGGCGAACGGCATGCGCTTGGTCTCGTGCGCATCGAGTTCCTTCTTGACCGCGCGCAGCAACGGCGCGTCGAAACCCGTGCCGACCCGTCCGGCGTATTGCAACTTGCCTTGGCCGTCGTGCACGCCGAGCAACAGCGCACCGAACGCCGCGCGGCTGCCCGAGGGCTCCGAATAGCCGCCAATCACGAACTCCTGGCGCCGCCGGCACTTCAATTTGATCCACGAGGATGAGCGCCCCGACGCGTAGCCGCTGTCGCGCCGTTTGCCGATGATGCCTTCGAGCGCCATGTCGCATGCGCTCTTCAGCAGATCGTCGGCGCTGAATGCGAAGTCGTTGGAGAAACGCAATACGCTGTCGTCGCTCTCTTTGCCGTCGTGGCCGTCGCCGTCGTGGTCGCTCATCAATGCGCGCAAAATCGCGCGGCGTTGTTCAAGCGGCACGCCGCGCAAGTCGTAGCCGTTCAGGAACGGAATGTCGAACAGATAGATGACGATGTCCTGCGGACGGTTCGAGTCGAATGCGTTTTGCAGCGCCTGAAAATTCGGCACGCCGTTTTTATCGAGCACCACGGCTTCACCGTCGAGCCACGCACTGTCGATGTCGAGGCGTTCGAACGCCTTCACCTGCTTGCTGAACTTCGCCGTCCAGTCGTTGCCCGCTCGCGTGAACACCGTGACCGCACGGGTCTTCGCTGTTCGTTCGATGCGGGCCAGCACACGGTAACCGTCGAACTTGATTTCGTATGCCCAATCGTCGCCGGGTGGCGCGGTGTCGACGAGCGTCGCCAGTTGTGGCTTGAAGGTGGCGGGCAACGCGGCCTTGAGCGCACCTTCAATCGAGGGCGAAGCGGCAAGCTCGCGTAGCGATTGCGTGGTGCGCGTGGCGACGATGTCGGTTTTTTTGGGGTCGGCGCGGTTGGAAGAGGCGGCTTTGGCGCGGCCCTTACCGGTTGTCGTCGAGGATGGAGAGTCTTTTGCAGCGGCGGTGGAGCGCGTGGACCTGGCGCCTTTGCCCACCGGCGCACTGCCCGCCAGCACACTGCCTGGACGTTTCTTCAGGACGTCATATTCGCTTTCATCGCGGGCTTCGTCGTCGCGCTCCTTGATCAGCAGCCACTGCTCCTTGTCGCCGCTGCCGCGCATATGACTGCGCACCAGCGTCCAGCCACCGTGCAGTTTTTCGCCAAAGAGCCGGAATTTGAGCTTGCCCGCCTTATACGCACTGGCCGCCTCCGCCGCGCCGCCGACCGGCTCCCACGTGCCGCGATCCCACACGATCACCGTTCCCGCGCCGTAATTGCCAGGCGGGATTTCGCCTTCAAATGAGCCGTATTCGACCGGATGATCCTCGACATGCACCGCGAGCCGTTTCACCGACGGATCGAGACTCGGTCCCTTGGGCACCGCCCATGACAGCAAGGTGCCGTTCAGTTCGAGCCGGAAGTCGTAGTGCAAGCGCCGCGCGTCGTGCTCCTGAATCACATACGAGAGCGTCTGGTTCGAATCACGGGCCGAGGTTCTACGGCCGGCTTTCTTGCGCGCAGCCGCGCCAGACGGCTCCGGCGTTTCGTCGAAACGGCGCTTGCGATTGTAGAGATCGAGCCTGTCGCTCATGGAGGTGGACCTCGTTGCGAGTGGGGCCGGCGCGGCGTGTCGGGCAGGTAAGCGATCAATTCAACGATCAGGCGGCCGCGCGGCGTTTGCGTGCCGCCGGCGCCGCCTTCGCGCTGGTGCCGCTGCTTTTGCCACCGCGGCTCGTACTCGCGGTGCGCGCCGCGCGCGGTTTCTTGCGGGCGGGCGCGGCTGGCTCGTCATTGGCATCGGTATCGGCATCGGTATCGGCGGCCTCGTCGTCATCGTCCGCGGCACGTTTGCGCGCCCCCGCGGCCGGCTTGCCTTTGCCGCGGCCGAGGCTGCGCTTGAGCAGGTCCGACAAATCCAGAATGTCGGCGGATTGACGCGATTCGTGCGGCGCTTCGACCTCGGTGATTTCCTCGGTCTTACCCGCGCGAATCTTGCGGTCGACCAGCGCCATGATGTCGTCGCGGAACGTGTCGTGATACTGCGCGGGATCCCACGTGTCGCTCATGTCGTCGATCAGCTTTTTCGCCATGTCGAGTTCGCGCGCGGTGACACCGGCCGCCTTCATACCGTCAGGCGGCAGCTTGAATTCGTCGAAGTCGCGCACTTCGGCGGCCCAGCGCAGCGTGTTCAATGCCAACACCGGTCCGACCGGAATCAGCGCCGCGAGATGCTGCTTGTTGTGCAGCACGACGCTCGCCACGCCGATCTTGCCCGACGCTTTCATCGCTTCACGCAGCAATGCGTAGACCTTTTCGCCCTTGCGATCGGGCGTCAGAAAGTACGGCGTGTCGAGATAGAGAAACGAGATCTCCGGGGCCTCGACGAAGGCGAGGATATCGACCGTTTGCGTCGACTCCGGATTGGCCGAGCGAATCTCGTCGTCCGAGAGGACGACGTATTTGTCCTTTTCATACTCGAAGCCGCGCACGATGTTCTCGCGCGTCACATCCTTGCCGGTGCGCTTGTTGATCTGCTTGTAGCCGATCGGATCGATCGAGCGTTTGTCCAGCAGATTGAAGCCGACTTTCTCCGACTGCGTCGCCGGATACAACTGCACCGGTACGTGGACCAGGCCAAAGCTGATTGCGCCCTTCCAGATCATGTGTGCCATCGTGCGCTCCCCAAGGCCTAGGACCTTCGGTGAAGCAGCAAGCGTGCCACGGCTTTCCGGCTATGACTGGCGCGGCGCCGCACTGGCCGCCGCGGGAATCGGCTGTAAGTCTTGCCTCATGTCGGCAAAAGATACGGAGCGCCGCCGGCCGGTTCGAGTTCCTGCGGCACCGCGGCAAAGCCTCGAAACCGCACGCGCCCACCGCGCGTCGGCTCGCCGGCGAGCCGGTACGCCGGAAAACGTTGCACGAAGCGGCCGATGGCGATGCGCGCCTCGAGTCGCGCGAGCGACAGGCCCGCGCATTGGTGAATGCCGAAGCCGAACGCCAGATGCCGGTTCGGCTCGCGTCGGATCTCGAAGCGGTCCGGTTGCGCAAACTGCTCGGGGTCGCGATTGGCCGCGCCGATGCACAGTGTGACAGGCGTACCGCGTGGCACCGCGACGCCGCCGATCTCCGTGTCGACGGTGGCCATCCGGTTGCCAAGCTGATTCGAGCTCTCGAAGCGCAAACATTCTTCGATCGCCGACTCGATCAGCGCCGGCTCCTGCAACAACGCGGCGCGCTGCTCCGGCCAGTCGCTCAGCGTAACGAGACCGTTGCCGATCAGATTCGTGGTGGTCTCGTGACCGGCGTTCAGGATGAAGATGCAGTTTTGCAGCAGCTCCGCTTCCGACAACTGCTCGCCGCCCTCCTCGCCCTGAATCAGCCGCGTCAGTACATCGTGCTGCGGATCGCCGGGTTCACGCCGGCGCCGCGTCACCAGATCGCGCAGATAGTCGACGAATTCGCTGACCGCGCGATTGCCCCGTTCGAGTTGCGCCTCGCTGAGCGACGGCTCCAGCGCACCGAGTATCGCCAGCGACCAGTCACGCAACGGCTCGCGCTCCGCATGCGGCACATCCAGCAGATTGCCGATGATCTCGACCGGAATCGCCGATGCGAACTCGCCGATCAGATCGATGCGGCCACGCGCCGCGGCCGCATCGAGCAAGCCATCGACGAGGCGGATCAGGCCCGGCTCCATGGCCGCGATCGCGCGCGCCGTCAGCGCGCCGGCGATCAGTTTGCGCACCCGCGTGTGACGCGGCGGGTCGTTGAAGACAAGACTGGTGGTGTGATGGGTGTAGAGCGGCGAGTCGCCGTACTTCGGCCTGAATTCGACGGTCTTGTCGGAACTGAAGGTTTTCGGGTCGCGGTAGACCGCCTGCACGTCGCGAAAACGCGTCAGGAACAGCGAGCCGTCCGGCATGCGTTTGACTGGCTCATACGTGCGCAGCGCATGGTAGACCGGGTACGGGTCGGTGTAGAACGCGGGGCTCAGGCGGCGCAGGTCGAACTCGCGCGCAAGGGTGGATGCGTCGCTGGCGATCGCGGGGGGCATGGCTTGTCTCCGGGTGGTGCGCCTCGTCGTGGGTGCCAATGCATGCCGTGGACGGTGTGCCGCGCGCCTCAATGGCGTACGGACTCGCCAGGCTCGATGGCTGCGGGGCGTCGTTCGAAGCGCCAGTATGACGCGGGCGCCGGATGATTGCATAGGGGATGGTCTGGC
>NZ_JAXDPY010000441.1:0-4487 GCF_034668105.1 Paraburkholderia sp.
AAACTGCTCGTACAGTTGCTTCTGCTGCTCGGGCGTTGCCGTGCTCCAGGCCTTGCCAACCGCGATCCGCGTGGTGCGCTGAAAATCGGTAGCCGGCACAAAGCGCGTCTGAACCAGCTCGGTGATCTTCGCCATATCGCCGCCACGCGCCTGTGGATCAGCCTTCATCGCGGCAACCGTGCCTTCCACGGCATTCTTCACCATCGCGTCGGGCGCGCTTTGCGCATAAGCCGCAGTGGACACCACGGCCGCAGCCAGAAAAGCAGACAGATAACGTTTCATACGCTTGCCAAAACCCCAAGAAGTAAGCGCCGGCGGGCTCGCGAGCCCGTGGCGAAAGCAGGATAGACCAAGTATACCGATAATGCGTTCCCGCCCCATGTGCGCCACCCGGGAGCCGTCCTTGCTACCGAAATGGAGCCGAACCGCTCCGGCTCTGTATACTTGTGCACTTTCGTCAAAAAACACCCTCCGTGATAAGGCCCTCTCCGCCTACATGCTGAAGTCAACTATCGTCCGTCTCGTCGCCTATTCGGTGCGCCATCCGTTACGGATCATCGCTCTGTCGCTCGTGCTCGCCGTTTTGAGCGGCTTCTATGTCGCCCATAACTTCAAGATCAACACCGATATCAGCAAGCTCATCGAGACCGATAAACAATGGTCGTCGCTTGAAAATGCGATGGACGCGGCCTTCCCCGATCGCGGTCAAACCGTGCTGGTGGTAGTCGAAGCCCGCGCCCCGGAGTTTGCCGACGCCGCCGCCAATGCGCTGACGGCCGCGCTCAAAGCCGATCCGAAGGAGTTCGTCGCGGTCTCGCAGCCCGCCGGCGGCCCATTCTTCGAACACAATGGTCTGCTGTTCCCGGCAACCGATGAGGTCCTCTCAACCACCTCGCAGCTCGTCCAGTCCCGCCCGCTCGTCAATGCCCTCGCGCACGATCCGAGCCTGACCGGCCTCGCCGGCACGCTCACCACGAGCCTGTTGCTGCCGCTGCAACTGGGTCAGGTGAAGCTGGCCGACATGAGCCATTTGCTGTCGCAAAGCGCAACCACGCTCGACCGGGTGCTGGCCGGCCAGCCCGCGGCATTCTCGTGGCGCGCACTGGTCGACAAAAGCGCCGCCACGGAGCCGGCGCGCGCTTTCGTCACGGTGCAGCCGGTTGTGAACTACGATGCGCTGGAACCGGGCGCGACCGCCTCGAAATCGATCCGCGACACCGCCGCCTCGCTGCACCTCGATACGCGTTATGGCGCTTCGGTCCGCCTGACCGGCGAACAGCCGCTCGCCGACGAAGAATTCGCGTCGGTCAAGGACGGCGCCGTGCTCAACGGCATCGGCACCTTCATCGTCGTGCTGATCATTCTTTGGCTGGCGCTGCGTTCGGGCCGCATGATCGTCGCGGTGTTCATCACGCTGTTCGTCGGGCTCGCGATCACCGCGGCGCTCGGCCTGCTGCTGGTCGGCGCGCTCAACATGATTTCGGTCGCCTTCATGGTGCTGTTCGTCGGCCTCGGGGTCGATTTCGGCGTGCAGTTCGGCGTCAAATATCGTGAGGAACGTCATCGCGACGACCGTCTTTCCGCCGCCCTCGTGCATACCGCGCACAGCATCGGCGTGCCGCTCACGCTCGCTGCCGTGGCGGTCGCGCTGAGCTTCTTCTCGTTCCTGCCGACGGCTTACCGCGGCGTGTCGGAATTGGGCGAGATCGCCGGCGTGGGCATGTTCGTCGCGTACTTCACCAACATGACGCTGCTGCCGGCGCTGCTGAAAATCTTCAATCCGCCCGGCGAGGCCGCTTCGCCCGGTTTCAAGCAACTCGCCCCTGTCGACGACTTCCTCGATCATCACCGCAAGCCGGTGCTGATCGGCACGCTGATCCTGGTGATCGGCGCCACGCCGTTGCTCACGCATCTGCGCTTCGACTTCAACCCGCTGCATCTGAAGGATCCGCATACGGAATCCATGGCGACGCTGCTGTCGCTGAAGGATTCGCCGGAAGCGGCGGTCAACAACGTGCATGTGCTGGCGCCCACGCTTGCCGACGCGGACCAGAAGGCCGCGCATCTGCGCACGCTGCCGGAAGTGGGCCGCGTGACTACGCTGGACAGCTTCATTCCGGCCGACCAGCAGCAAAAGCTGATGCTGATTGCGAGCGCGGCGCAGCAACTGTTGCCCGCGCTGCAGCAGCAACCCTCGCCTCAGGCCACGGACGCGGTGCGGGTCGCCGCGCTCAAACGCGCGTCGAACCAGCTCTCGCTCGCCGCCGACGACCACCCGGGTCCCGGCGCCGCCGAAGCCAGGCACCTGTCCACCACGCTGCAAAAGCTGGCCGCCGCCGACGCCGCCACGCGCGACCGGGCCGAAACCGCGCTGTCCGAGCCGCTGCGCATCGCGCTGAAGCAACTGGCGGATCTGCTGCAGCCCACCGAGATCACGCGCGAGAACCTGCCCAAGGAGATCTCCACGAGCTGGCTCTCGAAGGACGGCCGCGCACTCGTCGACATCGCGCCGAAGGTCAAGGCCGGCACCGATCCGAATGACGACGCGACGCTCGCCCGCTTTGCGCACGCCGTGAAGAAAGCCGAACCGGACGCGATCGGCGGCCCGATTTCGATCCTGCATTCCGCGGACACGATCATCAAGGCGTTCCTGCAGGCCGCCGGCTATGCGTTGCTGTCGATCGCGGTTTTGCTGTGGATCGCACTGCGGCGCGTCGGCGACATGCTGCGCACGCTGGTGCCGCTGCTGGTGTCGGCGCTGGTGACGTTGGAACTGTGCGTGGTGTTCGGCATGCCGCTGAACTTCGCGAATATCATTGCATTGCCGCTGATGCTCGGCGTCGGCGTAGCATTTAAGATTTACTTCGTGATGGCGTGGCGTAACGGGCAGACTGGCCTGTTGCAGTCGAGCCTCACGCATGCCGTGTTGTTCAGCGCGGCGACCACGGCGACCGCGTTCGGCAGCCTATGGCTGTCGCACCATCCGGGCACGTCGAGCATGGGACGCTTGCTGGCACTCTCGTTGTTTTGCACGCTGATCGGCGCGGTGGTGTTCCAGCCCGTGCTGATGGGCAAGCCGCGCCCACGTCGCGCGAAGCACAAAGGAATATAAGTATGAAGTTGCGAACCACCGTGCTGGCGCTGGCCGCCACCGGCCTGATTTCCGGCTGCGCGACCGGCCCCGACCGCAAGCCGGGCGACCCGTTCGAACCGGCGAACCGCGTGATTTTCAATTTCAACGACGGCCTGGACCGCTACGTCGCTGTGCCGGTCGCCAAGGGTTACCAGAAGGTGACGCCGCAGCCCTTGCGCACCGCCGTGAGCAACTTCTTCTCGAATCTCGGCGACCTGAGCAACGCCGCCAACAACCTGTTGCAGTTGAAGATCACGGACGCCACCGAAGACATCGTGCGCTTCGCGTTCAATTCGACCTTTGGACTTGGCGGCCTGCTCGATTGGGCGACGCCGGCCGGCCTGCCGAAGCATCAACAGGACTTCGGCCTGACGCTGGGTCACTGGGGCGTGCCGTCGGGCCCCTACCTCGTGTTGCCGCTATTCGGCCCGAGCACGGTGCGTGACAGCATGGGCCTGATCGTGGACGTGAAGTTCAACCCGTTGAACTACATCGAGCCGGCGACGCGCAATCCGTTGTACGTGTTGCAGTTCGTGAGCACGCGCTCTGATTTGCTAGGCGCATCCGACCTGCTGCAACAGGCCGCGCTCGACAAGTATTCGTTCGTACGCGACGCCTATAGCCAGCAGCGCCGCGCGCGTTTGCGCGGCACGGGCGATAACGCCGCGCCGCTGCCGAACTACGACGACGAGGGCGGCAGTTCTGGCGCAGCCGCTCCCGCCGCAGGCGCCCCGGCGGCCTTACCGAACTACGCGGACCCGGGCGACGCAGCGCAAGCGCCGAATGCGGCATCGGGGAGCGCCACGGGTGCCCCGGCGGGGGTGCCGAACTACACTGATCCGGGCGACGCCCCACAGGCCCCGAACGCCGCCTCGGGAAGCGCCACGGGCGGCCCGGCAGGCGTACCGAACTACTCTGATCCGGGCGAGACGCCGAACTCACCAGCGGCGGCCCCGGCTGCCGCGTCGGGCGTCACTACACCGACGGCCGCCCCACAAACCGCGCCGGCGGACAAGAAACCGCAGGAAGCCGTTCCGGCGACACAATAAGCGCGTAGCCGCCCCTCGCGCACAAGCGCGCAGGGGCGGCGAAGAACGGGCAGCAAAGTTTGAATCGTGCGCGCAGCAGGATCAGCCGCCCCTCTATTTGAGAGTGCTGTTTTCCTTGATATACATCATGGCCGTCACGGCTCCGCCGCTGCCACCGAGAGCATTCTGAAGAAGACAACAAACAGAAGCACCGACTGAGCAACTGCCGCTCAGACATCCCCGAACCGCAAACCCTCCTCCATCGCCTGCCGCGCCTGCACCAGCGAAGTCCGCGCCGCCCGCGCATCGACGGCGACCTGAAGCAG
>NZ_JAXDPY010000442.1:0-4711 GCF_034668105.1 Paraburkholderia sp.
AGCGGTCTGTTCACTTGCGCCCGCACCTCGAGACCCGCACTCGACACAGGCACGTAGGACTCGCCGGAAGTGCCCGCGCCGGCGCCCCCCTGGGCAGGAAAAACAGCCGCGCTGGAAGCCAGGGCCTGCTTGTAGGCGACGGCCCGGCCGGCACCTTCCGAGATGATCCGGCCCGCATCGAGCAACGCGTCGAGACGACGCTGCAGCGTGCGGCGCTGCATGGGATGCCGGCGCGCGGCAAGCGCCGTGGCAAGCGCGCGAACGCCCCGCCCCTCGGCGCTTGCCGCGATGAGCTGCTCGATCAAATCCAGTTCCTGCCTGATACCGCTGCTGTTCATGCGCGCCACCTTGGGGTATGTGGCGCGATACACTCTAATCGCGTCACTTTCTCGTGGTATTGTGGCACGAGTCAGACTTATCGCGGCACTTTTTGGCTAAAAGTGGCGCGTTTAGTGAAGCGATCCCAGCTTTCGTGACACTTTTTTCGGAAAATGTGTCACGAAAAGGCCGAGACTGACGCAATTCGACGGGAGACGGCGGACGAAAACCGATTCGTCACGCATTCCACCTCACCAACGACCACTGGTGCGCCGCCTCGTCCCTACGCAGCCAGACGATCCCCGACATCTCCAGCGACCATCGCAGACAGCGCTCCAGCGGCACCTGCAGCACCAGCGACGCAATGACCCGCATCACACCCGCATGGGTGACCACATACGCCGGCGACAACTCCCGCGTCTGCGCGAATGCGTCGAACCACGCCCGCACCCGCGCGACGAATTGCGCGACGCTCTCGCCGCCATGCGCGCGAGCGTGCTCGAAGTTCGCGGCCCACTCGTCGAGCAACGCGCGATCGATAGCATCCCAGCGCTGCTGCTCCCACGCACCGAAGTTCATTTCCTTCAGACGATCGTCATGGCAGAGCGCGCAACCGAAATCGCTCGCCATCGCGGCGGCGAGCGCCGAGCAACGCATCAATGGACTCGACATGAACACGCGCGGCGCCGGCACCTGCAAAGTGGCGAGTTTCAATGCAAGCGCGCTTGAGGACACCTCGGCATCCTCGGCGAGCGCGACGTCGCTATGGCCATAGCACACGCCCGAATCGAGCGCGACGGCAGGATGGCGAATCAGGACGATATCCATGCGAGCCCCAGCAGATAGATGCTCAATTCAAAGATCTGCTGTGCAAAGCCGAGGCAGTCGCCGGTGTAGCCGCCAATGCGTCTGACGAAGTAACGGCCCATGGCGAATCGCAACGCCGCGAGTACGACGAATGTCGCCCCGGCGAAGCGCCAATCCGGCAGACCGGGTCCGTTCGGCCAGAGCAGCAGCGGCAAACCGAACACTGCCGCGCACAGCAACGCGGGACCGCTCAAGCGCTGCGCAACCGGCTTGGCCTTGCCCTCGGCGCGCACGTAGTCGAGCGTGGCCAGATAGCTGATCGCAAACACGCGGCTGGCCGCATGCCCGGCAATCATCAGACTTGCCGCACGCAGCGGCGGCAGCGCGGCGAGCGTTTGCCACTTCAATGCAAGCACGATCACCAGCGCGATGGCGCCGAACGCCCCGATGCGCGAATCATGCATGATGCGCAGCACGTCCTCGCGTGTATAGGCGCCACCGAACGCATCGACGCAATCGGCGAGTCCGTCCTCGTGAAACGCGCCGGTCACGAGAAGCGACGCCGCCATCGACAGCAGTACCGCCGCGCCGGCCGGGAAGACATGCAACGCCGCGAGATAGACCAGCGCGCTCAATCCGCCGATCAATAGACCGATGAGCGGAAAATATCGCGCCGCCGCGTTCAGATAGTGCGGCTCATAGCCGACCCAACGCGGCACCGGCACGCGTGTGAAATAGCCAAGCGCCGTGAAGAAATAGCGCAGTTCCGCGAGCGGGTTCATGAGTGAGCGAAGCGCACGTTTTTGTAAGGGGGTGTCTCGTATGAAAGCGCCTCGTATAGCGGCCTACGCATCGCGATTCGCAACACCGGCCGATTCGAAGCTCGCCATTTCATTGACGAACGCTACTGCCGCGCGCAGCAGCGGTACCGCGAGCGCCGCGCCGGTGCCTTCGCCCAGACGCATATCGAGTGAGAGCAAGGGCAGCGCGCCAAAATGATCGAGCATGCGCCGGTGCCCCGCCTCGTTCGACGCATGCGCGAACACGCAATACTCACGCAGCGCCGGTGCGAACGCATCGGCCACCAGCAACGCCGAGGTCGCGATGAAGCCATCGACGAGGATCGTCATGCGGGCTTGCGCGGCGGCGAGATACGCCCCCGCCATCATCGCGATTTCGAAGCCACCAAAGGTGGCGAGCACGTCGAGCGGATCGTTGGAAACGGCGTGATGCGCGAGCGCCGATGCGAGCACGTTGCGCTTTTTCGCGAGGCCCGCATTGTCGAGACCGGTCCCACGGCCGACGCATTCGTCGATCGGCACGCCGCACAAACGGCTCATCAGACACGCGGCCGACGACGTATTCGCAATGCCCATTTCGCCGAAGCCGATCACATTGGTGCCGAGCGCCGCGTGATGCCGCACGCGAACCCCGCCCGCCTGCATCGCGGCAAGCGCCTGTTCGCGCGTCATGGCCGGCTCGTGCGCGAAGTTGCGCGTGCCGGCCGCAACCGGAATGTCGATGAGACCGTCAGCCGACGGCAGCGGTGTCGCAATCCCTGCGTTGACCACCTCGAGCTCGATGCCGGACAGGCGGCTCAATGCATTGATCGCCGCGCCGCCAGCGACAAAGTTAGCGACCATTTGTGCGGTCACCGCTTGCGGATACGGACTCACGCCTTCCTGCGCAATCCCGTGGTCGCCGGCAAACACGATCATTGCCGGACGTTCTACCGTGGGGTGCGTCGTACGCTGGATCAACCCCATCTGGCGAGCGAGCGTCTCGAGCCGCCCGAGGCTGCCGGGCGGCTTCGTCTTGGTATCGATGATGTGTTGCAGGTCGGCACGCAGCGTTTGATCGAGCGGTTCGACTTCGGTCAATTCCTGCAAGCCTGGCAAAGAAGTCATAGAGGTTTCTGAAAGAGAGTGTTGGTTAAAGCGCTTATCCTGCCGGTGTGTCATTAGCCGCAGGTGATTCATGACGCGACCGCGGCGCGGGAATCAGCGCCTCATGCTCGCCGTCGCGAATCAGAATCAGCGGATAGCCGAACGCGCGGCTGGTCAGCGTAGGCGTCAGCACGTCGTGCACCGGGCCGGCATACGCGCCGCCATTGCCGTCGAGCAGCAGCGCGTGCGTCGCGAAGCGGCGCGCGAGGTTCAGGTCGTGGCACGAAAACATCACTGTACGCCGAGGCTCATGGGTCCAGGCCGTCAACGCTTCGAGACAGTCGATCTGGTGGTGCAAGTCGAGATGCGAGAGCGGTTCGTCGAGCAGCAACAACGGCGTCTCCTGGCACAGTACTGCCGCGAGCGCCACGCGTTGACGTTCGCCGCCCGAAAGTGACAACACGTCACGCGCAGCGAATGCCGCAAGGCCCAATGCGTCCAGCGCGGCGAGCGCGGCAGCGCGATCGGCCTCGCCCTCCCAACCCCAGCCGCTCAGATGAGGAAAGCGGTTCAGCATCACGATATCGAGCACGCTCGCGCTGAAGGCGTCCGCTGCACTTTGCGGCATCAGCGCGCGACGCTGCGCGAGCGGCAACGGCGGCCAGTCGGCGAGAGGCACCCCGTCCAGTTCGACATGACCCGCCGACGGTTGCGCCAGACCCGCGAGTGTCGACAGCAGCGTCGTCTTGCCCGCGCCGTTCGGTCCGGCGATGCACCAGATCTCGCCTGCATAGAACGTATGCGTGAATGCGTCGAGCAGCGTGCGCATGCCCACGCGCAGGGTCAGGCGTTGCGCGCTGAGCGCCGCATGCTGGGCGTTATAGGGGTTCATCATCGACGTTTGCGCAACAGCATCCACAAAAACACCGGCACGCCGACAATCGACGTGATGACGCCGACCGGCAATTGCGCCGGCGCAATCACGGTACGCGCAATCAAGTCCGCGCCCATCACCGCGACACCGCCGCCGAGCGCCGCGGCCGGCAGCAGCATGCGCTGATCGTTGCCGAACGCCAGCCGCAGCATGTGCGGCACCACCAGGCCGACAAACCCGATCGTGCCCGCTGTAGTCACGGCCGCCGCGGCCGCCAGCGACGCCACCAGATACACCCGCAGGCGCAGCGGCATCACGGCGACGCCGAGCGCCTGCGCGGCGGCGTCGCCGCGCAGCAGAACATTCAGACGCGGCGCAACAGGCACGATCGCCACGAGCACGACGACGAGCACCGCGAGCGCCGTCCACGGCATCGCGCCACCGTTCAGATCACCGGTCAACCAGAACAGCATGCCGCGCAGACGATTGTCCGGCGCGAGGTTGAGCAGCAAGGTAATGAGCGCGCCCCCACCAGCCGCGATCACCGCGCCGGTCAGCAGCAATCGCGGCGACGTATCCTGCGGCTCGCCGCGCCACAGCTCGCGGCGTGCGAGTCCGAGCACCAGCAGAATCGACACGAAGGCGCCGGCGAACGCACTGGCATCGACGATCCACCACGCGCAACCGGCGATCATCGCGACCAGCGCGAAGCTCGCTGCGCCGCCCGACACACCTAGCACATAGGGTTCGGCCAAGGGGTTGCGCAAGAGCACTTGCAGCAATGCCCCCGCGAGCGCAAGCAATGCGCCGCATGCGAAGCCGGCCA
>NZ_JAXDPY010000443.1:0-4581 GCF_034668105.1 Paraburkholderia sp.
ACCGAGCCCACCCCCACCCAGCCCGCTACCTGGGGTATTAAGACTGGAGCCGCAACCATACAGCGCGAGTAATGTAGACGCCGCAACAGCGATGGCTGTCCGGCCGATGATTTTTTGCATGATGTCCCCGTAGAATGACTATTGGTGGGGCCATCGCTGCAAGTTGCGCGCCAATTGCGATTTATAGTTTCATATCGACAATGGTCTGCAAATAAATCTAACTGATTAAGAAATAGAGAATTTTTAGCGCCGAAAACGGGATTTTGCCGAAGCGCTCCCAGCTGTGTTCCGCGCGCGTGCTACGTAACGTGTCCGCTGTCCGTAACGGCGCGCGGAGCCGCCGCCGAACACCCTGGCGACTCCGCTATCCCTGCGCCACACGCTGATTAAAACGCAGCAGGCCACACGTCGATTAAAACGCGGCGGTATAGATAGCCAACGCGTCGGCCTCGCTAACCGGGCGTGGGTTATTCACCAGAAGCCGCGTTTGCAACATCGCGTCGCTCGCCATCCGCTCGAGTCCGCTACGTTCAATGCCGACATCGCGCAAGCGCGCCGGAATCGCCGTCGCGGCAATCATCTGTTCGAGCCGCTCGATCAACGCCATCGTCCTGCTTTCGGCGCTACCCGTCAGGCCGGGCACGACCACATCGGCGAGTTCAGCATAGAGATGAGCCGCCGCGTCGGCGTTAAAGCGCAACACATGCGGCAGCACGAGCGCATTCGAAAGACCGTGCGGGACGTGATAAATGCCGCCGATCGGATACGCGAGCGCATGCACCGCGGCCACCGGCGAATTGGCGAACGCCTGGCCCGCGAATGCCGCGCCGAGCAACATCGCTTCGCGCGCTTCGCGGTTCTGGCCGTTTTCGCACGCGGGCAGCAGATTGCGCGACAGGAGCTCAAGCGCCTTCACCGCCAGCAGGTCGGAAATCGGGTTCTTCAAATGCGCGGACGTGTACGCCTCGATCGCGTGAACCATTGCGTCGACGCCGGTTGCCGCAGTTGCCGCAACCGGCAGCCCGAGCGTGAGTTCCGCGTCGAGAATCGCCAGATCGGCGACCAGCTGCGGCGCGACCACGCCCATCTTCTTCGCTTCGCCCACGGTCACGATCGACACGGCAGTGACTTCGGAGCCGGTGCCCGCGGTGGTGGGCATCTGCACGAGCGGCAAGCGCGACACCGTGACCTTGTTGACACCGTACATCTCACTGAGCGCCTGCTGCTGTTGCGGAGCCAGCACGGCGATCAGCTTCGCCACATCCATCGACGAACCGCCGCCCAGTCCGAGCACGATCTCCGCGCCGGCCTGACGCGCGCGCGAGGTTGCCTCGAGCACGATGTGCTCCGGCGGATCGGCGATCACGTCGTCGATCACGGTCGCGTTCCAGCCCTGTGCCGCGAGATCGGCGAGCGCCGGATTCAGCAGCCCGCTCTTGTGAAGGAAACCATCCGTCACCACGCACAAGCGTGTGAGCGAAGGAAATTGCGCGCGCAACAAAGCGCCGAGGCGGCGCGCCGCGCCGAACTCGACGACCATCGTCGGGACGGTTTGAAACCGGAATGCGTTCATCATGCGGTGTCTCCAGGCACCATGTGGCTCGTAACCTCGCGCCGGTCGAGAAGCGGAATGATGGTGCCGACGCCGAGCCTCTGGAAGTGCGGGGTATCGCGATGCACGGCCAGGCCATCGGCGTCACTGTACTGTTCGAGAATCACGAAGTGATCGGGATCGACCGGCGAACGGAAGAATTCGTAGTAGAGATTTTTCGGCTCCGCGCGGGTTGCCGCCGCGAGTTCCGTAAGGGGCTTCACAATCGCGTCGCCGTTGCCAGGCTTGGCGAAATAATGCGCGATCACCTGCAGATAAGCATGGGCCATCAATCAATTACTCCAACAAGATGGGACCTTCAACGTTCAGGGCCCGGATTCCACAATTCGCTGTCTCTGGTCGATACCGCGAGCGTGCCACTCGTCAACGCATCGGTCACGTCGCGCTGATTGCAGACGAACCCGAGGTGAAGATCGGCAGCAAATTCTTGCGGTCCTGCGCGGACCGACGCGAGCGCATCGACGCACATATGAGTTGTACCAGATTCGGATCGAGTCGCACTCTCCGGAAGCAGATCTGCAGTATCGCAATTTCATCAGATGAAACTATCAGGAATGTAAGCTTATTCTAATTCTTGATTGAGAATGATTCGCGTTTACGTTAGATTGACCGTCTTCCTTCAGAAATACGGAGCGATCATGGCTGAGGTGCTCATCCGGCGGGAGCCTTCCACAGCGATACCGATGTCTGTTTTCAACGCCGGCGTCGCCCATCCTCCGAGGCAGCGGCGGGCGCGCAGCCAATCCCGAGCTGTCGATCTGGAACAGGACACGCTGCTTGGCGTGCTGATCGCCAACCGGCCCATGCTTGTCAATCTGGCGCGCGGCTTTGTGGGTTGTGCGAGTCTCGCGGAAGACGTGGTGCACGACGTCTTCATCAAACTGGTGGACTTCCCGGATCAGGATGCCGTGCGGCAACCCCTGGCCTATGTCACCCGCATGGTGCGCAATGCGTCGATCGATGCATTCCGCCGCCAAAGCCTCGAAAACACCTATCACGCCGACGAAGACGACGGCCTGCACGTGCCTTCGCCGGAGCCTTCGCCTGAAGCGGTGCTGCTGGTGCGGGACACGCTGCGCCATGTCTACAACGCGCTCGAGCAACTGCCGCCGCGCAGCCGCGCGGCCTTCGAGATGGTGCGCTTGCGTGAGGAAACATTGCAGAGTACGGCGCGCGCGCTCGACGTCTCGCAAACGCTCGTGCATTTCATGGTGCGCGATGCCGAGAAGCATTGTGCCGACTGCCTCGACGCCAGCAATCGCGGCGTGGCCGGTCCCATTTTCTGCAGCGGCCGCGCCCGGCGGCGGTAAAAAAGCACGCGCATCAAACGTCAATCGAGTAGAGGCGGTGGGCGAGCGAGAGGTTGCCGCCGCTGTTCCGGAGTAGCGCATCGGCAATCTGCTGAGGCATCCTGACCATTCATCGACTGGGCCATTCATCATGACGCAAGCACAGCAAACTCATCCCGCCGCAGCAGACGAGGCGGACGATCCCGTCTATACGGTCGTTATCAATGACGAAGCGCAGTACTCGATCTGGCCGACGTTCCGAGCGGTGCCGGCGGGCTGGCGCGAAGTGGGCGTGAGCGGACCGAAGGCCACCTGCCTCGCGCATATCGACACGGTATGGACCGATATGCGTCCGGCCAGCTTGCGCCGTCACATGGACGAGGCCGCCTCGAAGGCGAGCGCCGCGTAATCGGACACGTCCGGACACGCGCCGGGCCACGTCGCTTCTGCAGGAGGATTTCGCATGACCATGCTTTCGATGCCGCTCCCCACGCTCGCCGACCTGTCGATCGAGCCGGGCTTGCCGACTGTCGTCTCGCCGCGTTCGGGCGTGGAGATTTCACTGGAAGAGGCCGTGACGCTGCTGCATGCGATCGCCGACGACACGCTCGAGCGGGCCGGCGGCGTGCTGTTCAGCGGCTTTCGCGTGGCCTCGATCGAGACCTTTCAGAGCTTTGCCGGTTCGTTCGGGCATCCGTTGATCGGCTACGAATTCGCTTCCACACCGCGCAGTCAGGTGGAAGGTGCGGTGTACACGTCGACGGAATATCCGCCGCATCGCTCGATTCCGTTGCACAACGAGCAGTCGTACACGCGCGAGTGGCCGCTGCGCATCTGGTTTCACTGCGCGCTCGCCGCGCGCGTGGGCGGCGCGACGCCGATTGCCGACAGCCGCGCAATCTATCGGGCACTCGACCCGGCGCTCGTCGCACGCTTTGCGAAACGCGAGCTGCTGTACATACGCAACTTTGGTCAAGGGCTCGACCTGCCGTGGGAACAGGCGTTCGGTTCGGACGACCCGAGCGTGGTCGAGCGGATTTGCCGCACACGTGGCATCGATTGCGAATGGCGCGACAGTGAAGACGGCGAACTGCTGCTGCGTACGCGCGAACGCTGTCAGGCGGTCGCGCGCCATCCGCGCACCGGCGAGATGGTCTGGTTCAATCAGGCGAATCTGTTCCACCTCTCGTCGCTCGATGAAGATATGCAGGAAGCGTTGATCGATTCGGTCGGACTTGAAAACGTGCCGCGCAACGTCTATTACGGCGACGGCGAGCCGCTCGAAGCGGAAGCGCTCGCGGAAATCCGTGGCGTGCTCGATCTGCAGCGCGTTGTGTTTCCCTGGTTGACGGGCGACGTGCTGATGCTCGACAACATGTTGACGGCGCACGCGCGCGATCCGTTCGAAGGGCCGCGCAAGGTGGTCGTCGCGATGGCGCAAAGCTATAGCGAAGGTCACAGCAAAGGCTCGGGTGCAGACACGATCGCAGCACAAGGCGCGATCGCGGATAGAAGCGAAGGCGGCCAGCGGACGGCCGCGCAATGACGAACATGCAGGGCGCGGCACTCGCGGCGCATTCGCTGACGGTCGGCTACCGCGATCATGTGGTGCTCCATGGTCTGAACCTGACGATCGCGTCTGGCCGCGTCACCGCATTGTGCGGCCCGAACGGCTGTGGA
>NZ_JAXDPY010000444.1:0-6629 GCF_034668105.1 Paraburkholderia sp.
AAAAGTAGGTGCCCGCCCCGCACAGGGGCGACGCTAATAGACCAATAACAAATCAAGGAAAGGCCAACACCGTAGACAACGAGACAACCCAACGCCATAGGCAACGAGACAACCCAACGCCATAGGCAACGAGACAACCCAGCGCCGAACGGCAACCCGATCAAGGAAATGCCGACGCCCTAGGCAACCCGATCAACAAAACCCCACCGCCGCAGGCAACCAGCACATCCAACCAAGCGCCAAACAGGCAAAAACCCTCTGCATGTCCCGTGCCACCAAAAAACCCGAAACTCCCCACCGATAAGTTCGTCTGACGTGGACAGACCCACTACAATCGGAAGCGACCGGGCACCACCAGCGGCACGCGAAAGCGAACCGAAACCGAAAGCGAACATGATAGGAGCGACCCTGATGCAGCAGCCAGAAGCCCTCGGCGGCCTGTCCCACTCGGGCGGAATCGACCACCGCGAACCCGAGCCGGACGGCGCATTCATCCCGACGGAAAACCTCAACGTCGCGAGCGCCACCCAGCACGTGCTGAAGTCTGGCGACACCTTCATTGTCAACGATCCCCTCGGCGATATCACCGGCCACGACGACGGCCTGTTCGTCAACGACACCCGCGTCCTGTCGAGCCTGCGCCTCACCTTCGGTGGACGCGCGCCCTCGTTGCTGTCAGGCAGCGTCAGCAGCGACAACACCTCCTTCACCGCGCATCTGACCAATCGCCCCCTGCCGCCGCTCGGCGGCGACAGCACGCCCGAAGGCGTGATCCACGTCGAACGCGTGCGCGTGCTTTCGGGCACCGTCCTTAACGAAGCTATCGAACTCACCAACTACGGCACGAGCGACGCCGTCGTGCCGCTGTCCATTTCCTTCGCCAGCGACTTCCGCGACATGTTCGAAGTGCGCGGCCTCAAACGCAACAAACAGGGCCGCGTCGAACCGGCGCGCGTCGAGAATCGCGAGGTGCTGCTCGGCTATATCGGTCTCGACGACGTGGCGCGCAACGTGCGGATCGCCTTCTCGCCGGAGCCGGACAAGCTCTTCGCCGATCGCGCCGACTACACCGTCAAACTGCCCGCGCAAGCCTGCGTGTCGATCTATCTGTCCGTCTCCGTGCAGGTGGTCGCGCAAGCCGACAAGCCGGCCGCGGGCGTCGCGCAGCCCACTCACGCAGTGAGCGAAGCCCATCTGTCGCAAATCGATGCGGAGCGTCCACGCGTGGGCCGCGCCGCCGTGCGCGCCGCACTGGTCGACGCCCACCTGGTGATGCGTGAACGCCGCCGCGTCACCGCCCGGGTGCGTTCGAGCAATCCGCTCTTCAACGCGTGGATCGATCGTTCGCTTGCCGACCTGGGACTTCTGACTACCGATCTCGGCACCGGCCCCTATCCCTATGCCGGCATCCCGTGGTTCTCAACGCCGTTCGGGCGCGATGCGGTCATCACGTCGTTGCAGACACTCTGGTTGCAGCCGCAGTTGGCCGCGGGCGTGTTGCGCTTTCTCGCCGAACATCAGGCGCGCGAAAATTCACCGTTTCGTGACGCCGCGCCCGGCAAGATCATGCACGAGATGCGCAAGGGCGAAATGGCCGCCACCGGCGAAGTGCCGTTCGCGCTGTACTACGGCGGCGTCGACACCACGCCACTGTTTATCGTGCTCGCCGGCGCCTATGCGGCACGCACGGACGACCTCGCGCTGATCGACGAATTGTGGCCCGCGTTGGAACGCGCGGCGCAGTGGGTCGCGGGGGTCTGCGACAAGAACCGTTACGGTCTGCTCGACTATCAGCGCGAGTCCGATGGCGGTCTCGCGAATCAAGGCTGGAAAGACAGCCACGATTCGGTCTTCCACGCCGACGGCCGTTTTCCCGACGGCCCGATCGCGCTCGTCGAAGTACAGGCCTATGCGAGTGCCGCGTTCGACACCATGGCTCACTTCGCCAAGCTGCGTGGCCTGCACGATCAGTCGAAGCAATACAGTGAGCGCGCGAAGAAAATCCGTCAGTGCGTCGAAGAAAAGTACTGGATGGAAGAGTCCGGCTTCTACGGCATCGCACTCGACGGTCACGGTGAATTGTGCCGCGTGATGGCGTCGAATGCAGGCCATCTGCTGGCCTTCGGTCTGCCCTCGCGCGAGCGTGGCGAAGCGGTGGTGCGTGCGCTCGACTCCACGCTGTTTCACACCGGCTGGGGCGTGCGCACGCTGGCCGCGAGTCAGGCGCGCTTCAATCCGATGGCGTATCACAACGGCTCGGTCTGGCCGCATGACAACGCACTCTGTGCGCGCGGCCTGTCGCATTACGGCGGCAAGGCAGCGGCCGTGCGGCTGTTGCAGGCGCTGTTCCAGGCGGCAGTCAATTTCGACATGCGGCTGCCGGAGCTGTTCTGTGGTTTCCCGCGCCGGCGCGGCGAGCCGCCCACCGCCTATCCGGTCGCGTGTCTGCCGCAAGCCTGGGCCGCGGGCTCGCCGTTCATGATGCTCGAAGCGTGTCTGGGCATCACGATCGATGCGGCCCGGCGCGAAGTGGTCATCGAACAACCCATGCTGCCGGAAGGCATCGACTGGCTCGAAGTCGGCGATCTGAAGGTGGGCGATTCGTCGGTGTCGATCACGTTCCGGCGGATCGGCGAGAAGGTGGTCGCGTCGGCCGAGCAGGGCGATGTGCGGGTGGTCGCGCTTCTCTAGCTCCGCCCTTTCGCGAGGCATGAAATGCATGCCGGAAGTTCTGTTGGATGCGATACACCGGGTGGTAACATTTGTTGTCATCCTTATCGACCGTTCGCCCGGTATATCGCATGCCAGACAGTTTCGACCAGCTCGCCGCCCTGATCCGGGCGCGCTTCTCCGAACTGAGTCCGCAGTTCCAGATGGGAGCGGGATTTCTGCTCGATCATCCCGACGAAGTCGCAGTCTTGTCCATGCGCAAAATAGCTGAGCGGGCTCAGGTGCAACCGGCCTCGCTGGTGCGTCTGTCGCAGCAATTGGGCTTCCCCGGCTGGAACGAATTACGCAATCTGTTCGTTGCGCGTGTGCGTACGCGGCCCGAGCCGCTCACCAGCCGCGCCCGTTCGCTCGTCAAATCGAAAGATGCGCTGGCCAACGATCTGCTGGTCGCACAACGACACAATCTCGAAGTCACTGCCGCGCATAACGGTCGCGTGATCGTGGAAGCGGCGCGCCTGCTGCGGCGTGCGCCGCATGTGCATGTCGCAGGCTTTCGCTCCTGTTATGCGGTCGCGTTCGGTCTTGTCTACGGTTACCGGCTGTTCCGTTCGTCGGTGTCGTTGCTCAACGGCGAGGCCGGCACACTGGAGATGCAACTGCGCACGCTCGAGCATGACAGCGCCACTATCGTCATCAGTTTCGCGCCGTATTCAGTCGAAGCGGTACGCGTGGCCGAAGCCGCTCTGGAAAAGGGCAGCAAGCTGATCGCGATCACGGACAGCGCGGTCTCTCCGATCGCGCTGAATGCGGACAAGGTGCTGATCTTTTCGCACGAAAGCCCGTCGTTTTTTCCTTCGCTGGTGGCGGCCACGGCGATTTCCGAATCACTGGTCGCGCATCTGCTCGCACTGGAAGGGGCGGATGCCGTCGAGCAACTCGGCATCGCCGAGCAATCGCTGCATGACAAGGGCGCGTACGTGCCTTGATGCTTGTCGTCTGAGCCACGCCGATATTTGCCGCGGTGCATCGACGCGCCGTTTGCTTCATTGTCGCGTCGTTTGACAACAAATGTTGTTGTGTCGTATAAATACGTACCGATTGTTGAGTGAACGCGAGTCGTCGCCTCCCTGCATGTCTGCCGGGCGGACCGGCGCCTGAGCCGCTGTCGCCAATAGAGAGGAATGAGCTATCACGGCAACACGCTGGGGGCGCTGGCGATCGGCGGCAATGCGTGGCGGCGCGAGCCGTTCCTGCCGATCCTGATCGAAGCGCATCACGTGAGCCCCTGTTATGCGTACCGCGAGCAGGGCGCGGACGAAACCGAGGAGCAGTTCGCGCAGCGTCTCGCTGACGAACTCGAACGGAAGATCCTCGAACTCGGCGCCGACACGGTGGCCGCGTTCGTCGCGGAAACGGTGGTGGGCGCAACGGCCGGCGCGGTGCCGCCGGTACGCGAGTATTTCCGCAAGATCCGCGCGGTCTGCGATCGCTACGGCGTGCTGCTGATTCTGGACGAGATCATGTCGGGCATGGGCCGCACGGGCTACCTGTACGCCTGCGAGGAAGACGGCATCGCGCCGGACCTGCTGACGATCGCGAAGGGGCTCGGCGCCGGCTACCAGCCCATTGGCGCGACGCTGGTGAGCGAGCGGATCTACCAGACGATCGTCGGCGGCTCGGGTTTCTTTCAGCACGGGCATACCTATATCGGCCACGCCACCGCCTGCGCCGCGGCGCTCGAAGTGCAACGCGTGATTGCCGACGACCACCTGCTGCCGAACGTGCAGGCGCGCGGCGAACAGTTGCGCGGCCGGCTGCGCGAGCACTATGCGCAGCATCCGCATATCGGCGACGTGCGTGGGCGCGGCCTCTTTGTCGGCGTTGAACTGGTGCAGGACCGTGCTACCCGCGCGCCATTCGACCCGCAGCTGAAACTGCACGCGGCGATCCGGCGCGAAGCGTTCGCGCGCGGCTTGATGGTGTATCCGATGGGCGGCACCGTGGACGGCAAGATCGGCGATCATGTGCTGCTGGCGCCGCCGTTCATCTGCACCGCGCGCGACATCGACGAGATCGTCAGCCGCCTTGCCGATGCGATCGAAGGTGCGTTGGCCGTCGTCTGAGACCCTTTCCATTCCTGCGAGATTTGCGATGCCCCAGCGTCTGCCTCACTTCGAACTGTCCGATGCCACGCCTGAACAGAAGGCCGTGCTCGACGAGATCCTGTCCGGTCCGCGCGGCAATCTGAATGGCCCGTTTCTGGGCTGGATTCATAGCCCGGAGTTGGCGCAGCAGGCGCAGCGTCTCGGCGCGTTTTGCCGCTATCGCACGGGCTTGCCGCTGCGCTTGTCGGAACTGGCGATTCTGGTGACCGCGGCGCGCTGGCAGGCGCAGGCCGAGTGGTATATCCACTATCCGATCGCGCTGGAAGCGGGTGTGACCGAAGCGGACGCCGAGGCGATCCGCGAGGGTCAACGCCCAGCGTTCGCGGACGCCGATGATGCGTTGATCCATGACTTCGCGAGCGAACTGTATGACACGAAACGCGTGTCGGATGTGACCTATACAAAGGCGGTTGAGCGTTTCGGTCATCAGGTGGTGATCAATCTGGTGGGTTTGCTGGGCTACTACGCGCTGGTCGCGATGACGCTGAACGTGTTCGACATGCGGGCGGTGGGGCAGCAGAGCCTGCCGTTCGCCGAGTAGCCGGCGGTGCAGGCGGTTTCCGCGGGCGCCGGTGTCTTTTGCGAGGACTCTCGGCATCGTCACGACACTGGCACACGGAAGCGCCTATGATGAGGTTCGGTCCATCCCGCGCCTGCAGCGCCGCGCGATACGTCCTGAAGCAAGTCCTCCGAGGGGACGCACAACCGATGCCGATACCGCAAATACCCGGGCTGGACCGTTGCGGGCGGCGTCAACAGCGTCAACAGTGTCATCAGCGTCAACAGAGTGGAGCGGCGGTTGTGTGGCGGTTGTACAGCGGCGCAAAGCAGGGCAAACAAGGAGAGAGCGATGAAGCGCAAGGGATCAGCAGTCTGGCAAGGCGGCCTGCAAGACGGCAAGGGCTCGATTTCCACCGACAGCGGCGTGCTCAAGGACACCCAGTACTCGTTTGCGACGCGCTTCGCGGACGGCATCGGCACGAATCCGGAGGAGCTGATTGCGGCTGCGCACGCGGGTTGTTTTTCGATGGCGCTATCGGCCGAACTGGGCAAGGCGGGCATCACGCCGGAACGTATCGCCACCACGGCAGCGGTCACGCTGGATAAGGACGGCGGCGGGTTTGCGATCACCGCGGTGCATCTCGATGTGGCTGTGAAAATCCCCGGCGGCGACAAGGCCGCGTTTGAGAAGGCCACCGCGGACGCCAAGGCGAACTGTCCGGTTTCCAAGGTGCTGAACGCCACCATCACGATGGATGCGAAGCTCGAAAGCTGAGCGAGCAGTTCATCCACTGCAGACTCCATGCAGGGCCGGTTGGCAGGGTAGCCAGGCCGCCGGCTGTCATGTCTTATTCATCGTCATTCACGTTCCCGATTTTTTTGCCGCGCATTTTCTATCCAGTGACTACCGGCGACGAAGAAATCGCCAGCGGCAATGAGATCAAACCGGTTTGCACTGGACGCCGCTCGCCTCCGGCATGGCCATCATAGTCGCGCCGGAGAAAGCGGGGCTGGCCTCGGGCGTGGTGTCGTCGACCTTGCAGATCGGCTCGGCGTTCGGCACGGCGGCCATCAGCGGCGCGTTCTTCGGCGTGCTTGGCGGCCGCGTGACGCCGGATGCGTATGCGCACGCATTCCAGTTCAGCCTCGCGATCAACGCGTGTCAGATGTTCGTGTGTATTGGGTTGAGTGTGCTGTTGGTGCGGCATCAACAACTGGCACTCCGCCGGGCTGCACAGCCGGTTTGAAAAATAACGGCCTGGAAATCGTTTTCATTGACTTGTTTTTAACGGC
>NZ_JAXDPY010000445.1:0-20687 GCF_034668105.1 Paraburkholderia sp.
GGTCCGGTCTTGTGAACACGAAGGTCCCCGTAGTCGTACGAAACAGGGTCTTCATAGGTCGGCTCCCAGCGCGCGAGGTCGCCGGCGTCGAGCAGGCCGTAATTGCGCTGACCCGAGGTGTCGAGAACAGGCGTCGAGCGGAAATACTGGTCGATGGCGTCGGCCACGAAGCCGCGGTAAAAAACCTCGCGGGCGCGTTCGCACTGCTCGGCGCGGTCGCTGCGAACATTCGCTTCTCGCAGAATGCGCTTGTACGTGTTGGCAATCGCCGGATTGGCGAACAGCTGGTTTGGCATGGGCGCGTCACCGTCGCGCAGCCATTGTTCAGCCGAGGTGGGCCATTCGGTCCGGAAGAAATCCTTGATGGCGAGGATCGACGAAGTCATGCGCGGCAGCACCGGGTAGCCGTTTTCCGCATAACCGATCGCGTAGCTCAACACGTCCTCGAGCGGCAACTGCCCGTAATCGCGCAGCATGGTCATCCACCCGCCGAACGCGCCGGGCACCACGGCCGGCAACAATCCCGTACCCGGCACGACCTCCAGACCCAACTTGCGCATCCGTTCGATGGTCATGGTCGCCGGTGTCACGCCCTGCCCGCACAGCACCCGCACACGGTCTTCGCGCGCGCTGTAGAAGACGACCGGCAGTTCGCCGCCAGGGCCGTTCAGATGCGGCTCGACGATCTGCAGAACAAAACCGGCAGCGGCGGCGGCGTCGAATGCATTACCGCCTTTCTCAAGAACGGCCATTGCCGATGCGCTGGCCAGCCAGTGCGTGGAGGCCACCATTCCGAATGTGCCGATCAGTTCCGGGCGGGTTGTAAACGACATGCGCGACTCCTTGTGCAATCTGCGGCGATTGGTTCATGAACCAATCACTATAGGTACGAGCTAGACAGAAGGCTGGAATAGAGGTGGGACCCCTTAGATTCACCGGATGCTAACCTGAAATCCCCCTGCAACAAAGCGGATCAAAAAAAATTTTGGAAGCCGCGCGTCAGGGCCCGGTAATTCTGTTACCGTTTGCACCAATCAACATTGGTTCAGTCGTTGGTTCACTCATCGATTCGCTCATTGGTTCGGCTCACGGAAATGGAAAACACAGCACTGGACGGTCTGCTCGGCTATATCGCCGACCATCAACTCAAAGACGGCGATGCGCTGCCGCCCGAAAGAAAGCTTGCCGAAGACCTCGGCGTCAGTCGCAGGGAACTGCGCGCGGTGCTGGCTTCAATGGAGGCGTCGGGCCGGGTCTGGCGCGGTGTCGGGCGCGGCACCTATCTCGGCGCACGGCCGCTGAAGTTTGGTCCCACGCTGCGTGGCCTGCGCGCGGGGACCAGCCCGGCGGATATCGCTGAAATGCGGCTGCTGTTCGAGCCCGCGCTTGCAGAACTCGCCGCCACCAAAGCCAGTTGGGACGATCTGCTGGAACTGGAAAAGTGCGCACGGAAAAACGCTGCCTCGAACAACGACGAGGAGTGGCAGCAATGGGATCACCGATTCCATTTGCTGATTGCCCAGGCCACCCGCAATCCCGCTCTCATCGCGCTGATGGAAGTCATCAATGGCATGCGCGTCAAACCCGACGTGCGTACGAAAACGGCCGCTCAGGAGACCCGGCACCATTTCGCCCAGCAGCACCAGGCTGTCGTGAATGCCTTGAAATCCCGTGATGGAGAAACAGCGGCCCGATGCATGCGCGAGCATTTGCTGAACGTACAATTGCGCGCCTCCACCAAGGGGAGCGGCCTCACTGATCAACAGGGGTGAAACCACCGCTGCGTGTAGTGCAGCCGGAGCAAACGCGTCATGGCGGCAACCCGTCAACTCGTGGCCGACGCATGCAGTTTCTGCAGTTCCGAACGACGCCAGTCTGCCGGCGTCATGCCCATGTGTTGAGTGAACGCGCGCCTGAATGCAGCCACGGATTGATAGCCGACGGTCTCGGCCACGACCTCGGTGGAAACACCGGGTCTTTTCAGCTCATTGGCAGCCAAAGCCATGCGGACATCGGTCAACAGGTCGTTGGGCGAGCGGCCTACTTTGTCCTGAAAGTGACGGATCAACGTGGCGCGCGACATGCTGCACAGATCGGCCAACGTGGACAGGGTCCACGCACGCGCCGGCTCGTTGAAGATGACCGCCAGTGCGGGGACCAGACGCGGATGTCAAGCCAGCGCCAGGAGCCCGGTCGGGGCTTGGTCGGACTCGCTGGTGGCGCCCACGGGCGCCGGCGCAGGCTTCGGCGCAATGCTGAAGCTTGTCTGTCGAGGCCGCTCGCCCGGTGGCGATCACGCAATCGCCGCGCTTCAAATACGCCTCGATCTTCGAACACGCCTCGACCGTCGCAAAGCCAGGGCCGCGAGACGCACCTATAAGAAGAACTGTTCTCGGCGAATGTGCGTTTGCATGGTCAACCCCAGCAAACGAAGCCGCTTTCGATTGCGGTCACACAACCAGATAGATAAAAAATGCCAATTTAATGACAAAAACAATTTTAATTCGCAGAAATATTCCTTACCAGTAATTCTAATGAAAGTTCTCATTCACGGGAGCTAAATACGCCGACTCGATAATCCCCTGTCGCCTGCCTATACAGCAGGCGCAAAAAAGAAGCGGTACATGCAACCTACAGGGGCACCCCACAATGTCGGTAGATCCAATAAAACGTACTACTCCTCTTCTAACCTCAATAGCGGCAGCCTGCGTACTGGCAGCTTGCGGCGGCAATAGCGACAACACGCCGGCGGCTGCCACCACGACCATCTCGGGCGTCGTCGCCTCCGCCGGCTTCGTGCCGGGCAGTACGACTGGCGATCCGACGCTCAAGGCTGGCTACTACGTTGGCGCCACGGTGTGCGTCGACGCGAACGGCAACGGCAAGTGCGATGGCACTGAAACCATCGCGACGACCGACGCCACCGGCCATTTCACGCTGAAGACCAGCGGCACCGGCCAACTGATCGCCGACGTGAGCACCAAGGCGACCAACACGGCAACCGGCGCAGCCGCCCCGAGCCATATGATCCTGCGCGCTTCGGCAGCGCAGCTCGCCGACCAGGGCGCGACGAACGTCGTGATCAGCCCGATGTCGAGCGAAGTGCAGCGTCTGGTTGAAGCGAACGCCACGACCTACGCAACCGAGAAGGCCAACCTCGCGACGCGCCTGAGCGGCCCGGGTGTAGCCGCTTCGGCAGCGACTGTCGCGGCCGCCGACGTGCTCGGCGACGTGAACAAGCTGTCGGGCGCCGAGCAGTCGGCGATCCTGTTTGAAGACAATGCACTGACGAACCGCTATACGTACGCGACGACCAAGCTCGATCGCGGCGACATGTACCCGGACAATCTCGCGGTTACCGGCGGCGATCCGTCGCTCGTCGGTAAGGCAGGTTTGACCACGCTGACCACCGTTACGCCGACGCAGAAGCAGGCGCCGATCACGTTCGCACAGTCGCAACAAGCTGCGTTCAACGTCGAAGGCATCCCGCGTTATGACGCGGTGTTCATCGTCATGCTCGAAAACCGTTCGATCGGAACCACGACGGGCGGCACGATCGGTATCGAGGGCTCGGGCGACGCGCCGTACATCGCGGGCAACCTCGACTTCAACACGGGCAAGTGGAACCAGTTCTCGACGTATTACTCGACGGGCAACCCGTCTGAACCGAACTACACGGCACTCGGCGGTGCTGACGACTGGGGTATCACCGACGACAACTGGTGGGGTTGCGGCACAGACCCTTCCGCACTTACGGACGTCGCGTTCCCGGGCGGCAAGGCATCGGACGGTCAACCGCTGGTGGCGACGCCCGCTGTTCCGGCAAACAATGCTGGCGATCTGTCCGGCTTTGGCACGTGCCCGACCGGCTCGACCGCTGTACACAACATTGCGAACCAACCGAACCTGTTCACGCGCTTGTCCGGCGCCGGCCTCGCCTGGCGTACGTATAGCGAGTCGATGAACCCGGGTCAGGATCCGCGTACCGACAGTATCTCTGATCCGGCTGTCGTGGCAGGCTACCAGGGTATCCCAGGTACCGTCACTGCCGGTATCACCAGCCCGGCTCTGAAGCTGCCGTCGTCGCTGTACAAGACCAAGCACCACCCGGGCATGGCCTACCAGACCGCACGTTCGCTGCCGGAATTCTTCGCCAGCAACCGGACGATCTTCGGTACCCAGTACGCTACGGCGCTCCAGAACACGTCGGTGTACCCGGTTCCGTCGGGCTACAACTTCGACCAGTTCGATACCGACCTGCAGAACGGCGACGTTGGCGCGGTCAACTTCATCATGCCTGACCAGTGCGACGACATGCACGGCACGGGTAGCGATCCGACCTGTTCGGGCGACAGCCTCGTGAAGCGTGGCGACGCGTACGTCCAGCAGGTGGTGACCAAGATCCAGGCTTCACCGATCTGGAACAACCCGAAACGTCATGTCGCGATCGTCGTGATGTTCGACGAAGGCGAAGGTAGCTCGACGTCTTGCTGCGGCTGGAACCCGAGCCAAACGTCGGCCGCTGAACCGCTCACGTTCACGAACGGCAAGTACTCGCAGACGTCGACGGTGCAGTACAACAAGGGCAACCACGGTCACGGCAACTCGATCTTCGGTGTGGTCACGAACCATGGCGTGCAGGGCATCCAGGACAGCGACGCGTACAGCCACTTCGCACTCGTGCGCACGCTGCAGGACATGTTCCAGCTCGCCGACCCGGCACCGGGCCAGGAGTCCACGTACATCGCTCGCTCGAAGTACACCGAGAGCTTCATCTCGGCGAACATCCTGAACCTGCCGGAACTCGCGAACAGCGCCGATACGCACTTCGACTCGGTCCGTCCGATGAACCATGCGTACATCACGCCGGCGGGTTACACCCAGAAGCTGAATCCGGCCGACATCATCGGTACGCAGGAAGCAAATCGCCAGCCGGGTCCGGACAAGACCCAGACCAACATCTGGACGATCCAGTAAGTTTCGCGCACACGGGGAAAGGGTCCGCCCTTGCCCCGGTCTGAAACCATCGCAGCTGCATGCCGGGTATGCCTTGCGCGTTACCCGGCAATTCTGCTGAACATCTCGCACAGTTTCCAGGCCATCTCGCCTCGTGCGACCGCGGGGTGGCCCGGAAACTGACTTACCCGGCGAAAACAATACCAACCATGCGTACGCTATCTCTTGCTGTAATCTGCACCGTTTCAGTGATGCTGGCCGCCTGTGGCGGCGGCAGTTCGTCCAGCAGCGGCGCTTCAAACCCGTCATCGGGCGCCTCGGCGCCTGCAGCCTCGACGCTAAGCCAGAAGGCGCAGCTCGGCCAAACGATCTTCTTCGACAAGACCCTGTCGGGTAACAAGAACATGTCGTGCGCGAGTTGTCATGACCCGGCCTACGCGTACGGGCCGCCGAACAGCCTGGCGGTGCAGCTCGGCTCCGATCCGTCGCAGTCGGGTGTGCGCGCGGTGCCGTCGCTGCGCTACAAGGCGATGACGCCGCCGTACGACGATAACGCGGCGAACCCGGACGGTGTCACGCAGAACGCGCCCGGCGGCGGCTTCATGCTGGATGGCCGCGCCACGACGCTCGCTACGCAGCCGGCGTTGCCGTTGCTCAATCCGATCGAGATGAATAACAGCTCGCCGGACGCCGTCGTGAAAGCCGTGCAGAGCGGGCCGTACGCCACGCTGTTCCAGCAGGTGTATGGCCAGGGTGTGTTCACTAACACCACGACCGCGTTCACGGACATTGGCGACGCGCTGCAGCAGTTCCAGATCGAGGAACCGTCGTTCGCGACGTACTCGAGCAAGTTCGACCTGTATATCGGCAACAAGATCGGCGGCACGCTGACAGCCGCCGAGACGCGCGGTCTCCAACTATTCAACGACACCACGAACGGCGCCGGCTGCGCGGCCTGCCACTACGTGGGCGCCAACTTCCAGGGCTCCGTCGGCTTGATGACCGACTTCACGTACCAGGCAATCGGCGCGCCGCGCAACGACGCGTCGATCCCGGACAACCCGGATCCGATTCCGGCCAACACGAACACGTCGTACTACGACATGGGCCTGTGCGGACCGTACGCGACGATCCACATTCCGGGCTCGACGACGAGCGGCGGCGGTCCGGATTCGTTCACCGGCGTCAATGTCCCCGATCCGTATTGCGGCCGCTTCAAGGTACCGACGCTGCGCAACGCCGCGACGCGGACCGTGTTCTTCCACAACGGCGTGTTCCACTCGCTCGTCCAGGTGATCAATTTCTACAACACGCGCGACACCAACCCTGAATACTGGTACCCGAGCACGGGCGGCGACGCCAGCCACCCGGTGACGAACCCGTCCTACGCGCTGTTCCCGACGGCTGCGTCGGGTGCGACGGCCCAGCGCTTCAACGATCTGCCCGCTGCTTACCAAGGCAATATCGACGAAGAACTGCCAATGGGACAAGGCCAGACCACCGCCGGTGGCACGACGGCTGCCGACGGGGCCCTGGCGCGCCCGGTTCATTCGACGCCGCAGCTGACGCAGCAGAACATCAGCGACCTGGTCTGCTTCCTCAACACGCTCACCGATGGCTATCAACCTCCCGCCACGCCGCCCACCAGCGGTTCCTGCGTGAACTGATCCTGATGATCCTCGTACGCGGCCTGCCCTTTCCGGGCAGCCCGCGTACCTTGTCTTATCCGTACCCTAGCAACCTAACCAGAGCAACTAAAACCATGACGCGACGTTCCACCGCCGCCCGCTTCGCTTGCGGCGCACTTGCCCTGAGCGCCCTGGCCCTGTTCGCTGGCTGCCACGACAAGAGCCAAGACGTCAGCCGCGAGAATTTCACGGCGACCATCAACGACTTTCTCGCCAAGCGGGGCCACTTGTGCCTCGCCAAATACGACTGGCCGATCTACGTGACAACGGACGACGTCGCCTCGCGTACCAGCGACTCGATCCAGCTGCCGGTGCTCGAGAAACTCGGTATCGTGACGGGCAAGGACATGGTGGTCGAACGCACGGACCCCGCCAACGGACAAAAGATCACTGCGAACGCTCGCCAGTATCAGTTGACGGCCGAAGGACAAAAATACTATCTGCACATTCCGGAAGTCGTCGCGACCGCTACCTCGCGCGTCACGCATCCGGCCGATTTCTGTGCAGCCACGCTCACGCTCGACAAGGTAGTGGGTTGGGAAAAGCCGGTGCAGGTAGATGGCAAGACCGCGACCTCGGTCGTCTATACGTACAAGATCGATCCGGCTCCGTGGGCCAAGAATCCGGATGCACAGCGCGTGTTCCCGATGATCAAGCGCGTGATCGAGGGCGAAGGCACGATGCAGTTGCGCGAAGGCATCCATCTGACCTCGAACGGCTGGGTCGCCGACGAAGTTTTCGTACGCTGACATGCAATGCGCGGGGTGCGCGTCTAGCCGCCCCGCAAGTCGTTACGCCGGCTTATACCGGCGCTATGCCGGCGTTATGCCGGGCTACGCCTGATCACGCGGCACGAAACGGCGCGTGCGGATCCATTTGGTGGCCACCCACTTCTCGCCCGTCCGCAAGGGCGTGCTTGCATGCAGGGAGCTCGGATCGGAGAGCCCGAAACGGTTGCCATACTCGAAATAAAGTGCCTGGCCACGCCGCGGCACGACCGACCATCCTAGCTGCGGAAACACGGTTTCACCGCCGCCTTCCACATCGTTCAGATACATCAGCAGCGTGCCCACGCGCTGCCCGCTGCGCGTGATCGACTCCTGATTCGCGGGGTTGCCCGGGATCAGATAATCGACGTGCGGCGTCGATTCGGCGCCTGCTTCGTAGTGCAGCAGTTGCAGGCCCTCGCCGTTCTCGGCCGGCAGGCCCGTGAGCTCGGCGATGCGCGCTTCGAGGCGCGCGATCAGCGGCGTCTCGCCCAGACGAAAAAACATTCCTTCGCTGCTGCGGTGGCCGGCCACGACGTTGCGGCCGGTGACGGGATCGACCACGGTCGAATGGTTCAGACGCGGCCGCGCGAGCGCGATCAGTTGCTCGCATTCGTTCGCACTCAGAAAATCGTCGAGCAGTACCGCGGCGGGCCGCTGCATGCGCGCAATCACGCGCGTCTTGCGCTCGCCGAGCCGGATCAGCGGTCCGTCCGGCACGCGCAGCGGCTCCGGTTCATAAGTGATCGGCGCACCGCCGATTTCGAGCGTCTCGCCCGGCAACGGTATGCCGTATAAAAAAGAGTTCGAGACCGCATCGACCATTGCCGTTGCAAGTTCGACCGCATTCTTCTGATTGACCAACTCGCGCACAATGGACTGCGGGGGAACACCCCGCGTGAGATTGTGTGCGATCCAATCGCGCACTTCGGCGGGAAAGTTAACGGTTATGGACATCGGAGCGTCGAGCGATAGGCGGAAAGGTTCGATTATCCAATGGAATCGATGACAATCCGGTTGGCGGATTCGATCGGGCCGCGCGGGACCCTACCGCACTCGATCAAAAAGCGGAGATGCCAGACTGGCCGCCGCGAGTTCGTTGGCCGCCGCCACCAGCGCCGGGCCGAGCACCGTCATGCGCTTCTCCGTCAATCTGACCGCGGGCCCCGCAATGCTGATGACGCCGATCGCCGGGTAACCCCGTCGTTGGACTGGCGCGGCCATCGCTGTCATCCCCGGCGCGAACACTTCATAAATCGTTGCGTAGCCACGGGCGCGGGCGGCATCGACGAACTCCAGCAACGCCTTCACGGTGGTCGGCGCGTTGGGTCCGTACTGCTTCGGCTTGCCGAAGCCCTGGCGCGTGACCAGTTCGAGCGCGCGCTCGTCGGTCATGGTCATCATCCAGGCATGACCGGTGGCACTGCACGACAGAATCGTGTCCATCCCCATGTCCGGGTCGTAGCGCAGGCCCTTCAGCGCCCCCTGCGACTTGGCCACCCACGTCAACCTGTCGCCGTCGACGATCGCCAGCCGGACGAGCTCTCCGGATGTTTCCGCCAGACGGTCGAGCATGGTTTGCGCAATGTCGATGATCCCGGAGGTCGCGAGATAACTGAGACCGAGCCCCGCGAGCTTGGTGGTCAGCACATAGTCGCCGTGCTCGCGGAGTTGACGGATATAGCCGCATTGCTTGAGATCGACGAGCAGCCGATGGCAGGCGCTACGCGGAATCTCGAGTTGATCCGAGATCAACGCGAGTGGCGTTCCTTCCATCTGTGTCGCGAGAAACTCGAGCACCGCCATGGTTCTTTCGGTCACGCCCGGCATGGAGACTCCTTTGCTCGATGGAACACGCATGATTGCACGATATGGGATGCAATTCCAGGTTGGAATAGCGTCCCACCGGCGCTGTTAATCTGCGCAGTATGCCGTTTCGTCGGACGCTGCAGCGTGCTCATCGCATGAAACGCATAACAAGAGAAATGCCACTCGCGGCCAACATGACAAGGATCGCCGGCCGCGACGCCGACACAGGTTTGGAACAGGAGACAACATGGATCAGCAATTGCACCAACCCGCGCAGCAGGCGATGCGCACGCGTGCGGTGACCGCCGCGGCCATCGGAACCGCACTCGAATGGTTTGACTTCACGCTATATGGCGCGCTGGCCGCGACCGTGCTGCCCAAGCTGTTTTTCCCATCGATGGATTCGACCTCCGCGTTGCTGGCATCGCTCGCCACCTTTGGAGTCGGCCTCGCGGCGAGACCGCTTGGCGCGATCATTTGCGGTCACCTTGGCGACAAGTTGGGGCGGCGCAATCTGATGCTCGGCACCGTCACCGTGATGGGTGCCTGCTCGATGATGATGGGCTTTCTGCCGACCTACGCGAGCATCGGCGTATGGGCGCCGCTGCTGCTGGTTGTGCTGCGCATCCTGCAGGGTTTCGCGCTGGGTGGTGAATCGACCGGCGCGCAGTTGATGGCGATCGAGCACGCCAGTGCCGACCGTCGCGGCAAATATTCCGGCCTTCTCGGCTTGTGCTCGCCGTTCAGCCAGATCATGGCCAACGGTGTCTTGCTGGCACTGTCATCGACCATGTCGGCGCAGGCATTCGACGAATATGGCTGGCGCATTCCGTTTGTTCTGAGCTTCGTGCTCGTGATCGTCGGTATCTATATCCGGCTGCGAGTCAGCGAGACACCCGCGTTCGTCGCGCTCCGTAAAACCGAAGTCGCTCATGTGGGCAGTCCGCTGCGCGATGCGCTGCGTCTTCACTGGCGCACGGTGCTGCGCTGGATGCTGTTCTTCTGCGGCCCTGCGGCAATCTTTTATCTGATCGTCGTGTTCTCGTTGAGCTACGTCACGAAAACGCTGGGCGTGCCGAAACAGACGGGCTTCCTGCTGCTGATGGGCGCGAACGTGTGCGCAATTGTCGGCGCGCTGGCCGGCGGCATGCTGAGCGACCGGATTGGCCGCAGGAAAGCGCTGGCGATCGGCTCGATCGCCACCTTGCTCATGCTGTTCGTGTACTTTCAGATTCTGGATACGAAGAGCTTCGTGCCGATGCTGGCCGCAATGGGCTTCTTTCTCGGCTTCACCCAATTTCAGAGTGGCATTCAGCCGGTTGCCTTCGCCGAAGCCTTTCCAACCAACGTGCGCTATTCAGGCTCGGCGCTTGCCTATACCGGCGCGAATCTGGTCGCCGGGGGGCCAATGCCGGTTCTCGCGGTCTGGCTCTTCGCCGTTTGCAATGGCTCGCCGTGGGGCGTGGTCGCGGTGTGCGTCACGTTCAATGTCATCTCTCTCATCGCGATCCTCACCGCGCCCGAAACGCTGGGCATCGACATGAACCGGGTCGACTCTACCGAAGAAGTCATTGGCTCATCGGAGCACGTGCCGACCCGGTCCCATTCTCACTGAAACACAGGCAATGCAGATGAAACCACTTGTTTATGTGCTGAACGGTTCGAACCTGAACATGCTCGGCAAGCGCGAACCGCACCTGTACGGTACGACGACCCTCGCTCAGGTGAAAGAGCGCACTGAAGCGCTGGCGGCCGAGCTCGACCTCGAATGCGTTTTTCGCCAAACCAATCACGAAGGCGTGATGGTCGACTGGTTGCAGGAAGCCTTCGAGAACGATGCGGCCGTCGTGATCAATCCAGCGGGGTTTTCGTTTGCGTCGATACCCGTGCTGGATGCGGTCAAGCTGATTCGTCAACCGGTGGTCGAAGTGCATATCACCAACATCCATCAACGGGGCGAGCAGTATCGGCATTCGTTGATCTCGCTGGCCGCGGGCGGTGTGATCTGCGGGCTGGGTGTCGACGGATATCTGCTCGCGGTGCGCGCGGTCGCAAGCGCCATGCAGCGCGCAAAAACGTGATGGGGCGCTAAACGGTCCACTCGTTGCGCCCCACTCGTTGCGACGACGTCTGCGCTCAGGCAATCTCCGCGGCGAGCAGATCTTCGATCATGATCGGCAACTTCCGCACGCGCACGCCGGTTGCATGATGGGTCGCTTCGGTAATCGCGGCCGCTATGCCCGCGAGGCCGATCTCCGCAATACCCCGGGCACCGAGTTCATTGAACACGGTGTCCGGATGATCGAGAAACGTCACGTCGAGTTCGGGCGTGTCCGCGTTCGACGCGATGATGTAATCGGCCAGGTTGCTATTGATCGGTGCGCCGGTCTGCCGGTCGTAGATCGTGTGCTCGAACAGTGCCATGCCCACGCCCATCACGACCGCGCCTTCAATCTGGTTGCGTGCAGCGCGCGGGTTCACGATCCGTCCTCCATCGATCACCGTGACCACGCGGCTGACGCGCAACTGTGCGATCTCCGGCTGCCACGTGACTTCGGCGAAGTGCGCGCCGTAGGAATAGATGGAAAAGCGCTTCTTGAGCGGATCGTCGAAGCCGCCCTTGGCACTGCCACTACCTGACGCCGCGTGCATCTTCGCTGCTTCGAGGATCTGCCCGAACGGCACGCCGCGCTCCGCTGCTTCACCCTTGCGATGAACGCGACCCGCGCTGAATGCGAGCGCGTCTTCCGCCGCGCCCTTGAACGGCGAACCGTCGGCGGCCGCCGCGCGCGACAACACCAGCTTGATTGCAGCACGCACCGCGTCGAGCACCGCGGGAATGACCGACGCCGTCGCCGCGCTGCCACCCGAAATGGGTCCCCGCGGCAACGCCGAATCGCCGAGACCGACCTCGATGCGCTCGAGTGGAATTCCGGTCTCTTCAGCGACGAGTTCCGCAAGCACCGTGTACGTGCCGGTGCCGATGTCCTGCGTGCCACACACCACCCGGGCGCTGCCATCCACGCGAAGATCGACGTCCGCGGCAGCCGAAAAGCGCATCCCCGGCCAGACACAGGCGCCCACGCCCCAGCCCAAGGTCAAGCCGTCACGCTGCATCGACCCGACGCCGGGCGTCCGCTGTGACCATCCGAATCGTTCAGCGCCGGTGCGCAAACACTCGACGAGATGGCGTGACGAGAACGGCAAACCCGTGCTTTCGTCGACGCTCGGCTCGTTGCGCAACCTCAATTCGACGGGATCCATGTGCAGCACCTGCGCCAGTTCATTCATCGCCGATTCGATCGCATACAGCCCGGGCACGGCGCCGGGGCCGCGCATCGAGGTTGGAGAGCCGACGTTGCGGCGCGCGAGGCCGGAGCTCACGCGCAGATTCGGCGTGCTGTAGATGAGCGGCGTGACTTCGCCGCAACCTTCCTGGTACTCATCGGCGATGGCGGTGTGGTTGACGTAGTCGTGCCGCAGCGAGGTGAGTTTGCCGTCGCGTTGCGCTGACAGCCGTACGCGCTGTTGCGTCACGGGGCGGTGGCCGACATTCTGGAACATCATCTTGCGGCTTACCACCAGCTTCACCGGGCGGCCGGTCTGGCGCGCGGCCGCAGCCGCGAGCAGAGAGTGCGGCCACATCCATAGCTTTCCGCCAAAGCCCGATCCCAGGTAGCGTGAGATCACGCGGATCTTTTCCTTCGGCACACCAAGCATCTGTGACAACGTGCCCAGGTGGACCGTAATGGCCTGCGTCGTTTCGTAAAACGTGTAGCTTTCGCCGTCCCACTGCGCGATGGTCGCGTGCAGTTCGATGGGGTTGTGTGTCTCTGTCGGCGTCACGTAGGTTGCGTCGAGCGTCGCCGACGCGGCGTCGAACGCGCCGTCCGGGTCGCCGCGCTCGCTCTCCACCTGGGGCTGGTCGTCAGGCTCGAGTTCGCCGCGCACATCGTGTGGCGTGATCTCGTAGCCGGCCTTGATCGCCGCGGACGCCGCGCTGGCCGCCTCGAAAGTGTCGGCGATCACGACCGCGATGTACTGGCCGTAGTAGCGGATGATGTCGTCCTCGAAGGGCGGCCGGGCTTCGTCGACATAGCCGGTCTCCATCGAGTTGCCGGAAATACGGTAGAAGCGGCCGATATTGCCTCGATGCAGCACCGCGTGTACGCCGGGCATCGCCTCGGCCTCCGCGATGTCGAGCGACGTGAGCCGGCCGCTCGCGATCGTGCTGCACACCGGCACGGCAATCAGCAGCCCCGGCAGGTCCACGTCGGAGGTATAGGTTGCGCTGCCGCTGACCTTCAGCGGTCCCTCGACACGCGCATGAGGCCGTCCGATCACGGACAGCACGGAGTCGGGCAAGGTAGACATGGTGCATTCCTCTCGATCGGCGGTTCAGGTCGTGGCCGTAGCCTGGGTCAGTGCGTGGATAATGCAGCGGCGCGCCAGCTCGACCTTGAAGCCGTTCTGGCTTTGCGGCTTCGCGTTCGCGAGCGCGGCGTCCGCGGCCTTGCGGAAGGTCGCGGCGTCGGGCGTCGCGCCTTGCAGCACCGTCTCCGCTTCGAGCGCATGCCATGGCCTGGTGCCGACGCCACCGAGCGCAACGCGCGCCTGCCGGATGCGTCCACCGTCGAGCGTCACGACCACGGCGGCCGACGCCAGTGCGAACTCGTACGACGCGCGATCGCGCAGCTTCAGGTAGACCGAGTGCGTGCCCGCCGGCAGAGGTGGCAGTGTCACGTGCGTAATGAGGTCGCCCGCGTCGAGCACGTTCTCGCGCTGCGGCGTCGCGCCAGGCAACAGGAAAAAGTCGTCAATTGCGATGCTGCGCGCGCCGTTCGTCCCTTCGACGTGAATGGTCGCGTCGAGCGCGGTCAGCGCAACGTTCATGTCGGACGGGTTCGTGGCAATGCAGGCGTCGCTGGTGCCCAGAATCGCGAGTGAGCGATTGAAGCCGTTTATCGCGGGACAGCCCGAGCCCGGCTCGCGCTTGTTGCATGGCATCGCGGTGTCGCGAAAGTACACGCAGCGCGTGCGTTGCAGCAGATTGCCGCCGGTCGTTGCCATGTTTCGCAACTGCGCCGACGCGCCCGCAAGCAGCGCCTGCGACAGGACCGCGTACGGCTCGCGAATCAGCGGATGCAACGCCAGGTCCGCGTTTCTCGCGGTCGAACCGATTTTGACGCCGCCGTCGGGCAGCGCTTCGATACCGTCGAGGGGCAGCCGGCTGATGTCGATCACACGCGCCGGCCGCTCGACATTCAGCTTCATGAGATCGAGCAAGGTCGTGCCGCCGGCGAGAAAACGTACTTGTGCGCCTTGCTGGGCCGTTACGCCGGCCGCACCCGCCGCGATCGCCTCACGCACGCCGTTGGCGCGCGACAACTGGAACATTTCCATGATGGCGCTCCTCAGGCCTGGCCGCGCACGCGCTGGATCGCCGCGACGATGTTCCGATAGGCGCCGCAGCGGCACAGATTGCCACTCATTGCTTCGCGCACTTCGGCATCGCGGGGCCCGACCGTTTCATCGAGCAGCGCGACCGCGGACATGATCTGGCCCGACGTGCAGTAGCCGCACTGGTAGCCGTCGCATTCTACAAACGCAGCCTGCATCGGATGCAGCGCATCGGGCTGACCGATCCCTTCGATGGTGGTGATTTCGTCGCCGGCGTGCGTGCCGGCCAGCGACAGGCATGCATTCACGCGCCGACCGTTCACGTGCACTGTGCACGCGCCGCACTGGCCGTGATCGCAGCCCTTTTTGGTGCCGGTGAGATGCAGATGCTCGCGCAGCGCATCCAGCAACGTGGTGCGCGGATCGAGCGACAGTGTGTAGGCGTCTCCGTTGACCATCAGCTCGACCGACATCGTCAGGTTGGCGGAAGGCTGGAGAACGGTTCGGTTTGCGTCGGGCTCAGCGCGCTGTTGCGGAGTGTGAGTGGGGGAGGCGGTCTGTTGCATCATGCATTCTCCTCATGGCACGACATGGGGCGAGCGGCCGGAATCGGCGCGCCCGATTGCGGACGGAAGCAGAAAACGCGGCCCGTTGCGATTGATGGCCGCGTCATGGAGCGTTTGGGGGGCGAGCGTCGAGCTTGCATCACGCACGCGCAAGGGATACCGCAGCAAGCGGAGTGCCCGCCGTCTGAACATCAGAGGATTGAGTGTGTCGCGGCTGCGGGAAACGCTTTGCCTAGCGGCATACCGGCTGCGTTTGCGCCGGCGAAACGGAACCCGCTGCAATTGGATCGATTGAGAGTTCGCTGAAATTGTCAGCACCGGACGCCGAATCCCGGCCGCCCGTGATTTCATGACTGCGTCGCCAACTCGCGGGCGGCATGCCGAATTCGCGCTTGAAAGCGCGGTTAAACGCCGCCTCCGACTCATACCCCACCCGCTCCGCGACGGCCGCGAGTGAGCGCGTGCCGGTGCGCAACTCCTGCGCCGCGATCTGCAGACGCCAGCGCGCCAGATACTGCATTGGCGGCTGCCCGAGCAGTTGCGTGAAGCGCTGCGCCAGTGCCGAACGCGAGAGGCCTGCCTTGCGCGCGAGTTCGTCGACAGTCCAGCCGTACCCGGGCTGCGCGTGCAGCAGCGCGAGCGCGCGGCCAACGGAACGATCGCCGACGGCCGCGAGCCAGCCCTTGCGATCGTCCGGCAATGCGTCGATGCAACGCCGCACAGCCTCCACAAACAGCAACTCCGACAGACGCGCGAGCACGATCGCGCTGCCCACGCGCCCCTCGCCCGCTTCAACTGCCGCAAGCTTTAACGATGACTCGAGCCACGCCGATTGCGGATCGTTGCGCATGTCCACCTTGAAGATGCGCGGCAGCGCCGAAAGCACCGGATTCGTCAACGTATCGTCGCAGGCAAGAAAGCCGCAAATCAGACGCGTACGCGCTCCGCCGCCGCCGTAGCTCAACTCCATCACTTCGCCCGGTGTGGTTTTCAGATACCTCGACAGCATCTCGTCCGTGGGTGCGGGCGGCAGTTCGAACGAGCTGCCCATCAGATGCGCTTCACCTTGCGGCACGACCAGAAGTTCTCCCGCATCGACGCGGATCGAAAAGGCGGGATCGTCGACGAGGCGGGCGCAGCAGCTTCCTTCTGTGATGAGGTGATAAGAGACGATGCGTTCGGCGCGCGGCAGAAACGTGGCGTACAACGCCGGCGTCGCTTCGCCGGCAACACACCAGGGTGCCGTGAATTCGCCGTTTAGATAAACCGCTCCGCCCAGACGCACGTGGCGAAGGACGTCCGAAAGAGCATCCATGAAAGCGTCCATCAATTTCGGCGTCCTGCGCAAAACATCTGGACGCCTGGTCATATATCAATGCAGCTTGCGTCCCGATACTAGCACTCACGCGAACCCACGACAACGAACCGTGGAATGTTCGATTAACACATCATCAGGATACCGACATGAGTCACGCAAATACCCATCGTGGTCAATGCTTTTGCGGTGCCGTGCAATTTACGGTGAGTGGAGAACCGGCGGGAATGGGCTATTGCCATTGCGAGTCATGCCGCCAATGGTCGGGCGGTCCCGTCAATGCATTCACGCTCTGGAAGCCTGAATCGTTGAACGTGATTCGCGGCGCGGATGATATCGGCACTTACAACAAGACGCCGCACAGCTACCGCAAATGGTGCAGGTCGTGCGGTGGACATCTCTTTACTGAGCACCCAGGACTCGGCCTCATCGACGTGTACGCCGCCGTCATAACGGATTTCCCGTACGAAGCCGGGGTGCATGTTCACTACCCGGAGTCGGTCCTGCCGATGAACGATGGCCTGCCGAAATTAAAAGATCTGCCGCGTGAATTGGGTGGATCCGGTATTCGCGTCATTGAGTAGCCGGTCCGCCTCACGGATCCGTTTTCGATTTGTCCGATCGTCGCGCGGACATGCTCCTGGTGAAATTTCGCGGCGCCGTCAGCACAGGCAGCAAAACCATGCATTCCCGCATCGCTGCCCTTTTTGCCTTTCAGGAGTTTTATATGTCCGCCGTCGATTCCTCTCTTTCGCCCGTCGCAGACTTCGCTGCCATTAAGGTTCGTCAACAGGCCACCTGGTCAACCGGCAACTATGCCGTCGTCGGCACCACGCTGCAGATCGTCGGAGAAAATCTTTGCGAAGCGCTCGACCTGCGCGCCGGAAGCCGCGTGCTCGACGTTGCCGCGGGCAACGGCAACGCGACGCTTGCGGCCGCGCGCCGCTGGTGCGACGTCACCTCCACCGACTATGTCGCCTCACTGCTGGAGTCGGGGCGAGCGCGTGCGCAAGCGGAAGGGCTCCCGGTGCAGTTCCAGGAAGCGGACGCCGAAGCGCTACCGTTCGCGGACGCCTCTTTCGACGTCGTGATGTCGACATTCGGCGTGATGTTCACGCCAGATCAGGAGAAGGCGGCAACCGAACTCGCGCGCGTGTGCAAGCCGGGTGGCCGGATCGGTCTCGCCAACTGGACGCCGGAGAGCTTCATCGGGCAGGTGTTCAAGACAATCGGCAAGTACATCACGCCGCCCGCAGGCGTGGTGTCGCCAGCGCTCTGGGGGACAGAGGCGCGGCTGCACACGCTGTTCGACGCACACGCCCGGCAGATCGCCGCGACCCGCCGCTCTTTCACGTTTCGCTATCGTTCGCCGGCGCACTTCGTGGAGGTGTTCCGCACGTACTATGGACCGGTGAACAAGGCATTTGCCGCACTCGAGGTTGAGCGGCAGGCGGGGCTGCTTGGCGATCTGTTGACGTTGATCGGGAGCCACAACCGGTCGGGCGACTCGACACTCGTGCTGCCCAGCGAGTACCTCGAAGTCGTGGTGGAACGATCATGAACAAGGTCAGGCGTAGCGTCGCCGCTTTGGTCAGCTCCGGCTTGCGCCTCTGGTCTCTGGCCTGCCTGATGGGTCTTCGGCATGGCTCGGTGCTGGTTGCCGTGCCGCTGTGCTCATCAGTGTGTTTCTTCAGTGTCCGGTTCGTTTTGTCGGCGCTTGGTCTGTCCGTTTAGATGCCGTTCTCCACAGCTCGATAGCTTCGCCGCGTCCGCGCGCGCGGCGAAGCAAGTCTGCTCGTGGGATTGACCGAACACAGGCGTTCACGCTTCGCCGTTAAGTGTTGAGCCCAACCCGACTTTCGCTGCACAACGTGTTGGCCGCGCTCCGACGTTTCGCCCGACTCGCCTCTTCGCAAAGCCGCTCAACGCGCGCCAGACATAGCTTGCTGAAATGTGGCACGGACTCTGCAAGATCCATCGTCCAGTCGTAGCACGAGGCCCATCCGTCGAACCCGGATGCGCCCCCACCGAATGCACGCCTGGAACTCGCATATCGCACACCGTTCGCGCCGCGTTCACGCCGATACGCAATCGATCAGGTCACCGACTGGAGGACATCATGTTCATCTACCTTTTCCTGCTGCTGAGAAAGGCGCTCGAACGCGCTGAACACAGCCGTCGGGACGCGTACCTCGCGTCCGCCGTCGACATCGGTGAGCTCGAACGCCGTATGCATGCGATGGACATTGACGGCTGAGAAGACAAACCAGCGCGCGCTGCACCGACGGTAGAGACTCCCCTGTCCGGCAGCCGTGCACCCAACTCTGAGTTCCATGAACGACATGAACAACACCATCGCATCGCAAATCCTCTCTCCCGCAACGACGGTGATCGCACTGCATTGCTCCGGCTCTGGAGCAGCACAATGGCGCAAGCTCGGCGAGGCCCTCGGCTCGCGCCACGCGTTCGTCGCGCCCGAGCACTACGGCTGCGATAGCACGGGCCCGTGGAGCGGCGAGCGCGCGTTCACGCTCGCCGACGAGGCGGCGAGGACCATCGGCATCATCGACGCCACGCGCGGCAAGGTCCATCTCGTTGGCCACTCATATGGCGGCGGCGTGGCGCTGCGCGCGGCCGTGGAGCGGCCGGAGCGCATCGCGAGCCTCGCGCTTTACGAGCCCTCGGCGTTTCATCTGCTGAAGGTGATGGGCGCGCATGGCGCGCATGCGCTGGCGGAAATCGTCGCGATCTCAAAGCGCACCGCCGAAGGCGTGAGCTGTGGCGACTATCGAGGCGCGGCGGCTTCGTTCGTCGATTACTGGGGCGGCGGGGGTTCATGGGAAGCGCTGCGGCCCTCGGTGCAGGCCGCGCTCACACGCTGGGCGCCGAAGGCGCCGCTCGACTTCCGCGCGTTGCTCGACGAACGCACGCCCGCAAGCGCGTACACGAGCCTGCGTGTGCCGGCGCTGATCATGCGCGGCCAGCACGCGCCCGTCCCGACTCGCGCGATTGCCGAGCGGCTGCCGATGCTGCTGCCCGCGGCGCGTCTCGCCATCGTCGAGGGCGCGGGACACATGGGGCCGCTCACGCATGCGGACAAAGTCAACGCGACTATCGTGCGGCATATCACCGAGTCGGAAGCGGCGGCTTGAACGGGTCGCCGCTCTTCCGCGGATTGGCGAAGCCCATCTCTTGAGAACCCGGATCCACGCAGTTCACCGCTCGACCTTCGACATAACCGCGGTCGCCGGGTCGTACCGGTAACCTTTCTGCGAAAGTCGCTCGGCCATCGTCGCGCCGATCAGCTTTTGCTGCATGTCCCGGGACACCAGTTCACTATCAGGCTTGAGCCGCTCGAGTTCAGACGAAAGCTTCCGGATCAATGCCACTTCTCCCGTGCTGCGCGAGTCGATGAACAATAATTTTTCCTGGGCCGAACCGAGTCGACCTTTGAGGTCTTTGGCATGCGCCACCCACTGTTCAGCAATCGTGCGAAGCTCGTTGAAGGCCTTCTCATGGGCTTTGGCCTGCGCCGAGATCTGGCGTTGCAATTCGGCGATCTCTTCCGCCGTCGCGGACTCTTCGTTGCGCGCCGCCTGTCGCGCTGCCGCGAGCGCGGCGCGCGCCTCGTCGCGTTCGGCCTCCAGCGCGGCGATCCGCGCGACGCTTTCGTTCGCCTCGGCCGCGGCGGCTTCTGCCCGCGACGCAGCCGCGCTGGCCTCCTCGGTCCATCGTTCCGCATCGGCCGACTTCGCCTGCTCGACTTCCGCGAGGCGCTGCTGCAACGTCGCCGCGTGCTGCTCAGCGGCCTCCGCCCGTTCCTTCGCGGCCGACGCATCCTGCGAAGCCTTGAAGAGTTCAGCGCTCACGGCCGCCACATCTTGCGAGACCTTGTCGAGTTCAGCGAGCGCGGCCGCTTTCGCCGCGGTCACGGCACTCACCTGTTCCCGGGCCTCTTCGCGCTCCCGCGCCACGCGCTGCAGTTTGTTGAGTTGAACCGACGCCTCCTCGCCCCGCGCCGCGCTTGTCCGACGTTCCGCTTCGAGCGCGGTGCGCGTTTCGTTCAGTTCGGCTTCGAGCGCGGTGCGCGTTTCATTGAGTTCCGCTTCGAGTGCCGTGCGCGTCTCATTGAGTTCGGCTTCGAGTCCCGTGCGCGTCTCATTGAGTTCAGCTTCCAGCGCGGCGA
>NZ_JAXDPY010000446.1:0-16257 GCF_034668105.1 Paraburkholderia sp.
ACGCTAATAGACCACTAAGAAATCAAGGAGAGGCCAAAAAGTCAGATCAAGGAAAGGCCAAAAAAGTCAGATCAAGGAAAGCCCAACGCCATAGGCATACAGAAACAAAGCGCCGCGCTGGCCAAAAAACCATCAAACAGCCACAGCAACACTCTCCTTAAGCACCGCTTCCAAAACCCCGATTGCCTCATCAAAGACGGAGTCTTGAATCGTAAGCGGGAACAAAAACCGCACCACATTCGAATCCACACCACAAACCAGCAACAACAACCCGCGCTCAAGCGCCAACACCTGCACCCGCCTGGTGAAGTCAGCATCCGGCTCCGTCCCACCTGCCTTGCAGAACTCAACCGCGACCATCCCACCCGGCCCGCGCACATCGGTGATCTGCGGAACTTCGCTCTGCAACGCGATCAGCTTCGCCTTGATCCGATCACCCAGAACAGTAGCGCGCTCGCAAAGCTTCTCTTCATCGATGATATCGAGCACAGCATGGGCCGACGCAACCGCCAATGGGTTACCCGCATACGTGCCGCCCAAACCACCAGGCGCCGCCGCATCCATCACGTCAGCTCGTCCAACCACACCCGATAACGGCATGCCGCCCGCGAGGCTCTTGGCCATCGTCATCAGATCAGGCACCACGTCATAGTGATGCATTGCAAACAACTTGCCGGTGCGGGCAAAACCCGTCTGCACTTCATCGGCAATCAGCAAAATGCCGTGCTCATTGCACAGCTTGCGCAGAGCACGCACGAACTCAGCCGGCGCCGGATAGAAACCGCCTTCGCCCTGAACCGGTTCGAAAATAATCGCCGCCACGCGCTTCGGATCGATATCGGCCTTGAACAGAAACTCGATCGCCTTCAGCGAATCGGCCGTCGTCACGCCGTGCAGCGGATTCGGGAACGGCGCATGGAATACGTCCGCCGGGAACGGACCAAAGCCAATCTTGTACGGCGCAACCTTGCCCGTCAGCGCCATGCCCATCATCGTGCGGCCATGGAAGCCGCCCGTGAACGCAATCACGCCCGGACGCCCAGTCGCGGCACGCGCGATCTTGATCGCGTTTTCAACCGCTTCGGCGCCGGTCGTGAAAAACGCGGTTTTCTTCGGGTAGTCGCCCGGCGCGCGCTGGTTGATCTTTTCAGCCAGTTCGACGTACGACGCGTAAGGCACGATCTGATACGCGGTGTGCGTGAAATGATCGAGCTGGTCGCGGATCGCCGCCAGGATCTTCGGGTGCCGGTGGCCCGTGTTGCACACGGCAATACCCGCAGCGAAGTCAATGAAACGCCGGCCTTCGACGTCCCACAACTCGGCGTTCTCGGCGCGCTCGGCGTAGAAATCGCACATCACGCCGACGCCGCGCGGTGTGGCAGCGTCTTTGCGGCTCTTCAGTTCAGCATTCTTCATGGTCGTCTCCTTCGCTCCTCGGTTTTGCGGGCCGCTGGCGGGGGCCGCCTGCGGACGCTGCGCGCTCAGCGCAGCATATGCAGCGACTATAATGAGATTTGGCTCTTAACTTCAGAGCCATTTCAATAAAAATGTAGGAGCCAATCATGCGCGCGAGCGTTTTGTCCGACTGGCTGGCGCAGCGCCTCGACCGTGGCAACGGCCAGCCGATCTATCGTCAGCTGCATCGGCTGTTGCAACAGGCGATCCTGTCGCGCGAATTGCCGGCGGGCAGCAAGGTGCCGTCGTCGCGGCTGCTGGCGCAGGAATTGGGCATCGGGCGCAATACCGTCACACAGGTCTACGAGCAATTGGTGCTCGAAGGCTATGTGAGTTCGGCAACCGGCCGCGGCACGTTCGTCGCCGATAGCGCGCCTGACGAGATCGTCGGCGTGCCCGACGCCGAAGCGCCCGCTGCGGCGCTCGAGTCATTACCCTCGCCGCCGCCACTGCCGTTGCGGGGCAACCGCGCGTTGTCGACGCGTGGCGCGCGGCTCATCGCGGGGGCCGGGGTCTCGAAGCGGCAGTGGGGCGCGTTTATGCCCGGAGTGCCGGATGTCACGAAGTTTCCGGCGCGGGTGTGGAGCCGCCTGCACAACAAGTATTGGCGCCGGCTGCGCCCGGATTTGTTGACTTACGCGCCGGGCGGCGGGTTGGCTTCGTTGCGGCACGCGTTGGCGGACTATCTGCGCACTTCGCGCTCGGTGCGATGTACGCCCGAGCAGATCATCATCACGACCGGCATCCACCAGTCAGTGGATCTGGCTGTGCGTCTACTGTCCGATCCCGGCGATGTGATCTGGACCGAAGACCCTTGCTATTGGGGCGTGCGCAGCGTGCTGCACGTGTCCGGCCTGCAATCGCGGCCGATCGCCGTCGACGAAGAAGGCATCAATCCCTCCGCCGACGATCTTGCGCAGCCGCCGAAGCTGATGCTCGTCACGCCGTCGCATCAATATCCGCTCGGCATGGTGATGAGTCTCGCGCGGCGGCGCATGTTGCTCGAGTACGCGCGGCAGAACCAGTGCTGGATCATCGAGGACGACTACGACAGCGAATACCGCTACGGCAGCCGGCCGCTGGCATCGCTGCAAGGTCTGGATACGTCAGGGCAGGTGATTTACGTGGGCAGCTTCGGCAAGACGCTGTTTCCGGGCTTGCGCATTGGCTACCTCGTCGTGCCCGAAGCGCTGGCCGAGAGCTTTGCGACCGCGAGCGCGGAGTTGTATCGGGAAGGGCAGTTGCTGCAGCAGGCGATGCTCGCTGAGTTCATCGCGGAAGGGCATTTCACGTCGCATATCCGCAAGATGCGCACGCTGTACGGGCAGCGTCGCCAGACCTTGCTGGACGCCGCCGCGCGCCGTTATGGCGATGCGCTGCCGGCGGTGGGCGGCGACGCCGGTTTGCATCTGGTGATGCAATTGCCCGAGGGCAGTGACGACCGCGCGGTGGCTGCCGCGGCGCTCGAGCGCAATATCGTCGTGCGGCCTTTGTCGGGGTATTACGCGCAACCGTCGCTGGCGCCGTCGGGCTTGCTGATCGGCTATGCGTGCGTGCCGGACGAGGAAATCGCGCCGGCTTTCAATACGTTGGCTGAGGCGATTGATGAGAAGCTTGTGCAGTTCGCGTGAGCTTGGGGGGCTCTCACACGCGGACTCCCAGTGCCGCAGCGACGAGGACGGGGGTTGGCGAAATCGCATCTCGCCGCCCCCCGGCACTCAGGAACCGCGAACGGTCACGTCACGCGTTCGCGCAGCCAGGCGGACGCCAGGTCGATCGCCGACACGACCACAATCACCATGATCAACACAGCGGCCGTCTGAGCGTAATCGAACGAGCGGATTGCCTCGTACAGCACCACGCCGATCCCGCCCGCGCCGACCATGCCGACCACCATCGCCGAGCGCACGTTCGATTCGAAGCGATACAACGCGTACGAGATCCACAACGGCAGCACTTGCGGCAGTACGCCGTAAATGATTTCGTCGAGACTGGTCGCGCCGGTGGCGCGCACGCCTTCGGCCGGACGCGGATCGATTGCCTCGACCGCTTCGGCGAAGAGCTTGGCGAGCACGCCGGTGGTGTGGACCCACAACGCCAGCACGCCGGCGAACGGACCCAGTCCCACCGCGACGATGAACAGCATCGCGAAGACCATTTCATTGATCGCGCGGCACGCATCCATCAAACGGCGCATCGGTTGCACGACCCACATCGGCGCCATGTTGTGCGCGGACATCAGACCGCACGGCACCGCGCATACCAGCGAGAGCGCCGAGCCCCACACCGCCACCGAGAGCGTCACCATCATCTCGTGCAAATAGCTGCGCCATTCGGTGAAGTCCGGCGGGAAGAAGTCCTTGGCGAACTCGCCCATGTTGCCGGAGTCGGAGAGCAGGTCCCACGGCCGCATATCGGCGCCGTGCCACGCGCCACCCAACACGGCAAGCACGGCGATCCAGCCGATGAGCGACAGCCAGCTGCGCTTGCCCGCGGCGGGGGCGGCAGCGCGTGCCGTCTGCGCGGCAAGCGCTTCGCTCGCACGCGCGGGCGACGTGATCAGATCAGCCGAGTTCATTGCTTGGCGACGGCAGTGTTGAGTGCGTTCAGCTGCGCATCGAGCGCGGCCAGCTGGGTCTTGCGCTCGCCGTCGGAAAGATGCGTATCGCTCTCGACCTTCTGCTTCTGCTGGAACAACGCGACCTGGCGAATCGGCAACAACTGCTCATTCGTCGATGCGGCGAAGCCCGCGTAACCGGTAATCGCGGCCATCACCGCCTTTTCATGCGGATCGGTCTTCCCATAGTTCACGAAGAAGTTGCGGATCTTGTCCTTGGTGGCTTGCGGCAGGTCCTTGCGCCACACCAGCGGGTCGGACGGAATCAGCGGCGAGGTCCACAGCACGCGCACTTGCGCGAATTTGTCCGGATGCTGCTGCTTCAGCGTGTCGAGCATTTCGCTGTTGTTGGTCGCGATGTCGATCTTGTTGTTCACCACGGCCAGAAGATTCGCTTCGTGGCTCGACGGCAGCACCGTCTTGAACGACGTGTTGACCGGCGTGTTGTGTTTGGAGAACAGGTAATAGCCAGGGATCAGCGTGCCCGACGTGGAGTTCGGATCGCCGAAACCGAGGTTAACGTCCTTCGTATTCTTGAACACGTCGTCGAGCGTCTTGAAGCGGCTGTTCACGTTCGTGATCAGCACGGAGTAATAGCCGGCATTGCCGTTCGCATACAGCACCTTCGCGAACACTTCGCCTTGCGAGCGATCCACTGCTTCGATCGCCGACGCATTGCCGAAATAGCCGACCTGTACCTTGTTAAAGCGCATGCCTTCGATGATGCCGGCGTAGTCGGTCGCGAAGAACGCTTTGACGTTCAGGCCGGTCTGCTTGTTCATGTCGTCGATCAGCGGTTCCCAGCGCTGTTTCAGCACGGAGGACGAATCGGTCGAGATGATGCCGAGATTGATGTCCTCGGCTTGTGCGGTGGCGACGCAGGCGAATGCGGCCGCGCCGACGGTCAGCGTGATCAATGAACGCAGGAATTTCATCGCTTTGAGGTCCGGTTGAGTAAACAGAATGAATGGGCGCGCTTAGCTCGAGTGCGCCGGTTTGAGGGCGAACGCATAACGCGTCGAGGCGGGTACGGGGTCTTGTGTCGTGGTGCCGGTGTTGCCGGCCGTATCAGCGGCATTGCTTTCGGCGGCGTCCTGATCGAGCAGTTCGCGGGCGTCGTCGCCGTAGAGTTTCTTGAGCAGGGAGGGCGTAAGCGCGGTGGAAGGGCCGTCGTAGACCACCTTGCCGTGTCGCAACGCAACCGTGCGCGGGCAATACTGCATCGCGATATCGACCTGGTGCAGCGAGACCAGTACCGTCAGTTGATGCTCGACGTTGAGCGTGCGCAGCATTTCCATCACCCGGCGCGACGATTCGGGATCGAGCGAGGCGATCGGTTCGTCGGCGAGTACGATGCGCGCGCGCTGCACCAGCGCACGCGCCAAGGCCGCGCGTTGCTGCTGGCCGCCCGAGAGGTTGGCGGCGCGTTCGCGCGCATGGCTGCCGATGCCGACTTCGTTGAGCGCGGCCAGCGAGAGCGCCCGCTCGGCAGCAGGAAAGCGTCCGGTGAGACGGCGCCACAAAGGCAGCCGCGCGAGCGCGCCGATCAACACGTTGCTCTCCACGGAAAGCCGGTTCACCAGATTGAATTGCTGGAACACGAAGCCGATATCGCGGCGAATGCTGCGCACTTCCCGCACGATGCGGCCGTTCTGCTGGATCGGCCGGCCGAGAATCGCGATCTGCGAGGGCTGCGCGTCCGAGGGCGTAAAGCCCGCGATATGGCGCAGCAGCGTCGACTTGCCCGAACCCGAGGCACCGATCAACGCAACCATTTCGCCCGGCTCGACACGCAGATCGATTTCGTCCAGCGCCTTGCGGCCGTTGCCGAACGTCTTGCTCAACCGTTCGATACGAATTGCTTCCCGAATTTCTTCCATAAATACCCCTGGATGCATCCGGCCATTGCCGGCATGTGTGGAGCACATTCTAGGAAGCGACTGTGACGGTTGAGTGAAGGTGTCGCAACGTCTAGACGACTATATCTTCGTGTGTCACTTTTGCGTCGCGAAAAAGTCGGATAGAAGTCATCCGTTCGAATGGAAAGTGACACACGTATGACACGATCTGCCTCGGGAACCACCAGCTATGCATGACCGCCGGCAGCCAGGCTATATTGCGTCATCCGGCGTGCCGTCCCCAATAACCTTGCAGTTTCTTTCGACGTCGTCATGCAGCCTTTGAGCTTTCTTCCCGACAGTTTTGCGGAGTACGAAGATCTCAAGACGATCCTCGATCAGGGCAGCGCCAGCTTCGAGATCCGCACTGTCTGCGAAACGACGGTGCGTGGCCGGCAATTCGCCGTGCACACAGCGAGCATCGGTTCGACCGACCCGCTCGCACCGGCGATTGGTTTTTTTGCCGGCATTCACGGGCTCGAACGGATCGGCTCGCAACTCGTGCTCGACTACATGCGCACGCTGCTCGCGCGGCTGGAATGGGACGAACTGCTGGTGCGGCAGTTGCAATCGATTCGTCTGATCTTTATGCCGACCGTCAATCCGGGCGGCATGTGGGTGGCTACCGCAAGGCACTCGTCGCGAGCAATTGCTGCATAGCGCGATCGACCACTGGGCCAAACCGGAAGCGCAATGAACACGTGGATTCTGCTGTGTGGACTGACGCGCGAAACACGCCATTGGGGGCGTTTGCCGGGCTTGCTGCGCGAGGCGCCCGGCATCGACCGGCTGTTGCTGCTCGATCTGCCCGGCAACGGCGAGTTCGCGAACTTGCCCGCACCGGCGGCGGCGAGGATATGGTGGGCTTCGTGCGGATTGCTGCGCTGCAAAGCGGAGCGGCAGCGCCCTACCGCGTGCTGGCGATGTCGCTGGGCGGCATGGTCGCGACCGCTTGGGCGCAACGGCATCCCGGCGAGATCGAGCGGCTCGTGCTGATCAATACGAGCATGCGTCCGTTCAGCCGCATGCACGAGCGCTTGCGTCCCTCCGCATGGCCGGGCCTGCTGGGCGTGGCGGCCCACTGGCGTGACGCGCGGCGCGCGGAAAGCGGCATTCATCGGCTGACGTGCAATAACGTCGAAACGCTCGACGCGGATCTCGAGGCATGGAGCGAGATTCGCCGCAGCGCGCCGGTGAGCCGCGGCAATGCGTCGCGGCAGCTTTGGGCCGCCGCGCGCTTCAGTGCGGCGCCCGCGAAGCCGCGTTGCCCGTTACTGATTCTTTCTTCACGCGCGGACAAGCTGGTCGATCCGGTGTGTTCGGTCAAACTCGCGGCGGCGTGGCGCGCAGCGCATCGCGAGCATCAATGAGCCGGTCACGACCTGCCGCACGACGACCCGGCGTGGACCAGCGAACAGGTTCACGCGTGGCTGATAGATGAGGCCGGTGAGCCGAAAGCCGCGCTTTAAACAGACGGCGGCACTGCCGCAGCGCTGCCACGGGCAACGGGTATAACCCAGGTGAGCTCGCGCATCGCTTTCCGGGACGGCAGGCGCATAATCCCCGTTCAGACGATGCATGCGAATCAAGCGATACTCGCTATTGCCGCCCGCCGGGGGAGTTGATCATGCAAGCAAAGAATGAAGAAGCCGTCACGCACCTGCTAAACGATGTCGTTGAATTTGCACGTGGGCGTTTGCCGGAGCCGACCTTCAACGTCGTCGAACCGTTCTTGCGGCGCTACTACGATTTCGTCGATGCCGACGATCTGCAGAGCCGCTCGATCGCCGATCTTTATGGCGCGGCGCTCGCGCACTGGCAAACCGCGCAGCGCTTCGTACCCGGCAGCGAACGGCTGCGCGTCTACAACCCGATACTCGAACAGCACGGCTGGCATTCCGATCATACGGTGATCGAGATCGTCAACGACGATATGCCGTTTCTGGTCGATTCGGTGTCAATGGCGGTCAATCGCCTGGGGCTCGCGCTGCATTCCGTCGTGCATCCGGTATTCCGCATCTGGCGCGGACCGGATGGCAGCATCGCGCGCGTCGGTCAGGGCGCCGAAGAGGCCGCCGACACGCGCTCGCAGCTCGCCTCGTTCATTCACTTCGAAGTCGACCGTTGCGGCGACGCAGCGAAGCTCGACGCGTTGCGTGAGGAGATCGCGAAGGTGTTGCGCGACGTGCGCGCGGCGGTAGAAGACTGGCCGAAGATCGTCGAACTCGCGCGCCTGACCATCAAAGGGATGAAGGTCGGCGAGGCGGGGCCCGAAGGTCTCGAAGCCCGGGCGTTTCTCGAATGGATGGTGGCCGATCATTTCACCTTTCTCGGCCAGCGCGATTATGAACTCGTGCAACAGGACACCGGCTTCGGCTTGCGCGCGGTGCCGGGCTCCGGCCTCGGCATTCTGCGTGACGCGCTGCGTCCCGAAGGCGCCGCTGAAGTCACGCCATTGCCGCCGGCGGCCGCCGATATCATCGCCGGCTCTTCGCCGATCTTTCTGACCAAGGCCAACTCGCGCGCGACGGTGCATCGGCCGGGCTATCTGGATTACGTCGGCATCAAGCTGACCGGTGCGGACGGCAAGGTGACCGGCGAGCGGCGTTTCATCGGCCTGTATACGTCGACCGCGTATCTGGTGTCGGCCGCGGAGATTCCTATTGTGCGGCGCAAATGCGCGAACATCGTGCGGCGGGCCGGTTTCCTGCCGAAGGGTCATCTGGCCAAATCTCTGGTGACGGTGCTCGAAACCTATCCGCGCGACGAACTGTTTCAGGCCGACGAAAACCAGCTCTACGATATCGCGCTCGGCGTGCTGCGTTTGCAGGAACATCAGCGCACGCGGCTGTTCGTGCGGCGCGACCGTTTCGACCGCTTCGTGTCGTGTCTCGTGTTCGTTCCGCGCGACAAGTACAACACCGATCTGCGGCAGCGCATTGCCAACCTGCTGGCCGATTCATTCAATGGGGAAAGTGTCGAGTTCACGCCGCTGTTGTCGGAGTCGACCCTCGCGCGCATTCACTTCGTCGTGCATGCAAAGCCGGGTGGCATGCCCACTGTCGATACACGTGAGCTCGAAGCGCGCCTCGTGCATGTCACGCGCCGCTGGCAGGACGATCTTGCCGATGCATTACTCGACGCATTCGGCGAGGAGCAGGGCAACCGTCTCCTGCAACACTATGCGGATTCGTTTCCGCCGGGCTATCGCGACGATTATCCGGCGCGTACGGCCGTGCGCGATATCGAGCTGATCGAACGCGTGCAGGGCAGCGAGCGGCTCGCGATGAACCTGTACCGCCCGATCGAAGCCGGGCCGCGCGCGTTTCGCTTCAAGGTTTATCGCGCTGGCTCGCCCATCGCGTTGTCGCGCAGTTTGCCGATGCTCGAACATCTCGGTGTGCGTGTCGACGAAGAGCGGCCTTATCTGATCGAAGCGCCCGACGCCACGCCCGCGTGGATTCACGACTTCGGCCTCGAACTCGCGGACGACGCGGAGTTCGATATCGAACGCGTGAAGGATCTATTCGAAGACGCGTTCGAACAGGTGTGGACCGGCGGAATCGAAAGCGACGATTTCAACCGCCTGGTGTTGCGCGCGCAACTGAATGCGCGCGAGGTGACGATTCTGCGTGCCTATGCCAAGTACTTGCGGCAAGTGGGCTCGACCTTTAGCGACGCGTATATCGAACGCGCGGTGACCGGCAATCCGGCGATTGCCCGTATGCTCGTTGAGCTATTCATCGCGCGCTTCGATCCCGTGCTCGGCGAAACGCGCGAGGGGCGCGTCGACGGCTGGCTGAAGACGATCGACAGCGCGCTCGATCAGGTGCCGAATCTCGATGAGGACCGGATACTCCGGCAGTTCCTCGGTGTCATCAAGGCCACGCAGCGCACGAACTACTATCGTTTCGACGCCGACGGTCATCCGAAACCGTATCTGTCATTCAAGTTCAATCCCGCGCAAGTGCCCGGTTTGCCTGAACCGAAACCGATGTTCGAAATCTGGGTGTATTCGCCGCGGGTGGAAGGCGTGCATTTGCGCGGCGGCCGCGTTGCGCGCGGCGGGCTGCGCTGGTCGGATCGCCGGGAGGACTTCCGCACGGAAGTGCTCGGGCTGATGAAGGCGCAGATGGTGAAGAACGTGGTGATCGTGCCGGTCGGCTCGAAGGGCGGCTTCGTCGTGAAGAACCCGCCGCCGCAGACGGAACGCGATGCGTGGATGCGTGAAGGCATCGCCTGCTATCAGACGTTCCTGCGCGGCCTGCTCGATTTGACCGACAACCTCGCGAGCACGGCGGTGGTGCCGCCGCCGGATGTGGTGCGTCACGACCCCGACGATCCCTATCTGGTCGTCGCTGCCGACAAAGGCACGGCCACCTTCTCCGATTACGCGAACGCGATCTCGCAGGAATATGGTTTCTGGCTCGACGACGCCTTCGCGTCGGGTGGTTCAGTCGGTTACGACCACAAGAAAATGGCGATCACGGCGCGCGGCGCGTGGGAGTCGGTCAAGCGGCATTTCCGTGAAATGGGCATCGATACGCAAACCACCGACTTTACGGTGGTGGGCGTCGGCGATATGTCGGGCGATGTGTTTGGCAACGGCATGCTGCTGTCGCCGCATATCAAACTGGTCGCCGCGTTCGATCATCGGCATATCTTTCTCGATCCGAATCCCGATCCGGCGGTAAGCCTTGCCGAACGCGGGCGCCTGTTCGTTCTGGATCGGTCGAGTTGGGCCGACTACGATCCTTCGCTGATCTCGGCGGGCGGCGGCGTGTTTCCGCGCTCGGCCAAGGCGATTCCGCTGTCGCCGGCGGTGCAGTCGGTGCTTGGCATCAGCGCGCCGGCGCTCGCGCCCGCTGAACTGATGCGCGCTATTTTGCAGGCGCCGGTCGATCTGCTCTACAACGGCGGCATCGGCACCTATGTGAAGGCGAGCCGCGAAACCCAGTTGCAGGTCGGCGACCGCGCCAACGATGCGATCCGTGTCAATGGTGCCGACCTGCACTGCAAGGTCGTGGCGGAAGGCGGCAATCTCGGTCTCACGCAACTCGGGCGCATTGAATTCGCGCAGCGCGGCGGCCGCATCAATACCGATGCGATCGACAACTCCGCGGGTGTCGACTGTTCGGACCACGAGGTCAACATCAAGATTCTGCTGGGCCTCGTCGTCGCCGACGGTGAAATGACCGAGAAGCAGCGCAATGCACTGCTCGCGGAAATGACCGATGAAGTCGGCTTGCTCGTGTTGCAGGACAACTATTACCAGACCCAGGCGCTCTCGATCGCGGGCCGCTACGGCGTCGAATTGCTCGATGCCGAAGCTCGGTTGATGCGTTACCTCGAACGCGCGGGGCGCCTCAACCGCGTAATCGAATTCCTGCCGACCGACGAGGAAGTCGCGGAACGCCAGGCCGCGAAACAAGGGCTGACCACGCCCGAGCGCGCGGTGCTGCTTGCCTATAGCAAGATGTGGTTGTACGACGCGCTGCTCGAATCGTCGATGCCGGAAGACCCGCTCGTCAGCGACATGCTGATCGAGTACTTTCCGAAGCCGTTGCGGCAACGCTTTAGCGAACCGATGCAACGCCACCCGCTGCGGCGCGAAATCCTTGCCACGCATTTGACCAATGCGCTGGTGAATCGCGTGGGCTGCGAGTTCGTGCATCGCCTGATGGAAGAGACCGATGCGAAGCCCGGCGATATTGTGCGGGCTTGCATCATGGCGCGCGACGTGTTCGATCTCGACGACGTGTGGCGCAGTATCGACGCGCTCGATAACCGTGTCGCCGACGATGTGCAGGCGCGGATGTTCGTTGAAGTGGCGCGGCTCGTCGAACGCTCGGCGCTGTGGTTCCTGCGGCACTTGCAATCGGGCGCGATCAGCGACGGCGATGTCGCCGGTTTGCTTGCACGTTGCCGCGACGCGGCGCAGCGCCTCGCTGCGCAATGGCCCGTGCTGCTGCCCGCCGCCGATCTCGAGGCGCTGTCGGAGCGGCAACGGGTGCTCGTGGACGCGGGCGTCGATAGCGAACTGGCGGTGCGGATCGCGAGCGGCGAAATCTCGGCGGCCTTGCTCGACATCGCCGAGGTGGCATCGACCTGCGGGCGCAGTCTCGAACTCGCGGCGGGCGTCTACTTCGCGCTCGGCACGCTGCTGAACTACAGCTGGATCAGCGAGCGCGCGGCGGCGCTGTCGACACCCACGCACTGGGACATGCTGGCGCGCGCCACGGCGCTGGCCGAACTTGCCCGCCTGAAACGCGCGTTGACCACGAGCGTTCTGGCCGGCGCGGATGAAGCGTCGACGCCGGATGCCTTGGTCCAGACGTGGCGCGAGAAGCGCGCCGTGCAACTGGAGCGCTATGCGCGCCTGCTTGCCGACCTGCGGGCCACGGGCGGTGCGAGCCTGTCGATGCTGCTGGTGATCGTGCGGGAGATGGCCGCGCTGGAGCGCGCATAACACGACGCGAGGCCGGCCAGGGGAACCGTTGCAGAATACGGTGCAAAACAGCGCCGGGGTTGGACGCATGCCGTCTGGCATGTCCATAATACGAACTACTGCCAACCGAAAGCGTTCTGCAAACTCACGGATCCCCTCCACGACGATGAAAGAAGAATCGCCGAAAGCCATTTTCTATGCGCTCGCCGCCAACCTCGGCATCGCCATCTGCAAGTTCGCTGCGGCCACCTTCACCGGCTCCGGCTCGATGTTCGCCGAAGCCATTCACTCGACCGCCGACTGCGGTAACCAGCTGCTGCTGCTGTTCGGCCTGAGCGAGGCGCGCAAACCGGCGAGTCCGTTGCATCCCATGGGCAGTGGCCGCGAGATCAATTTCTATTCGTTGCTGGTGGCACTGCTGCTGTTCTTTGTCGGCGGCGCGTTTTCGGTGTACGAGGGTGTGCATCGTCTGTTTGTGCGCGAGCCGTTGCAGTATGCGTATGTGGCGCTGCTCGTGCTTGGCGTTTCGGTGGTGCTGGAAGCCCTTTCGTTGTGGGGGGCGGTCAAGGAAATCCGCAAGACGCACCCCGACACAAGCATGTGGCGCTGGTTTCGCGAAACGCGCGAGTCCGAGCTGCTGGTGGTGGCGGGCGAGGACATCGCCGCGTTAGCGGGTCTCGCGATGGCTTTCGTCGCCGTGCTGCTGACCATGGTGACCGGCAATCCCGTCTATGACGCACTGGGTTCCATCGGCGTGGGTGTGTTGCTGATGGTAATTGCGTGGCTGGTGGCGCGCGAGGTGAAGTCGATGATCGTCGGCGAATCGGCGAGCCCGGAAGTGCGCCGCGCGATCGAGGCGCATTTGCGCGCGCGCGCCGAGATTCGCGGCATCATCAACATGATTACGCTGCAGTGGGGCCGTCACGTGGTGGTGGCGGTGCAGGCGGAAATGGTCGACTACGCGAGTGGCCGCGCGATGGTCGATGCAATCAATGTGATCGAAGCGGACTTGCAAGCGGCGTTTCCGCAAGTGCGCTGGGTGTTTTTTGAACCGGACGTGCCGCGGGGTTGATGTTTTAGCTTGTCTGGCGAGGCACGCCGGTACATTGAAGGCCGGCGGATTTCACATCGGTCTGGGTTCAGACTTTTGCGTCCTCCGCCGGTGGGCGCAGTGGCCGCTTATTTGAAACCGGCCACTGCATGCGGCACATACAGTTCTTCCAGTTGACGGATTTCGTCCGCGCTCAGATTCAGCGACAGCGCCGCGACCGCATCGTCCAGATGATGCAGCTTGGTCGCACCGACGATCGGCGCGGTGATCGGCTTCTTCTGCAACACCCATGCTAGCGCGACTTGCGCACGCGGCACGCCGCGCTCCTTGGCGATCTGACTCACCCGTTCGACGATTCGCCGATCCGCGTCTTCGGTATGCGCATATAACGTGCGGCCGAATTCGTCGGTCTCCGAGCGTGCGCTTTCGGTGTTCCAGTCGCGCGTCAGGCGTCCGCGTGCCAGCGGGCTCCACGGAATCACACCGATGCCTTCGCTTTCGCACAGCGGCAGCATCTCGCGCTCTTCTTCGCGATACAGCAGGTTCACGTAGTTCTGCATCGTCACGAAGCGCGTCCAGCCGTGGCTTTCGGCCACATGCAACGCCTTGGCGAACTGCCACGCATACATCGACGATGCGCCGATATAGCGCGCCTTGCCGGCCTTCACGACGTCGTGCAGCGCTTCCATGGTTTCTTCGATCGGCGTGCCGTAGTCCCAGCGATGGATCTGATACAGATCGACGTAATCCGTCCCGAGGCGCCGCAGGCTGTTGTCGATTTCCGCCATGATCGCCTTGCGCGACAGACCTGCGCCGTTCTGACCCGGATGCATGCGGCCATGGACCTTGGTAGCCAGCACGATTTCGTCGCGCTTCGCAAAGTCCTTCAGCGCGCGGCCGACGATTTCCTCGCTGGTGCCGTCTGAGTAGACGTTGGCGGTATCGAAGAAATTGATGCCGTGGTCGAGTGCCTGCTTGATGAAGGGACGCGCCGCTTCATCGTCGAGCGACCAGGGGTGGGTACCGCGAGCGGGCACGCCATAGCTCATACAGCCGAGACAAAGACGCGATACATCGAGGCCGGTGCGGCCGAGTTTCACATAATCCATCGTGGTGCTCCTGGGTTGAAGTGCACAAACGCGGTGCGTGCTGAGGCCCTCCATTATAGAAACGGTTGCATCGACGTGCTGGCGGCCTCGCAGGCGGCTCGAACGTGCCGCGTTCGTGCCTCGCTTGCCTCGCTTGCATCCCGGTTGCGTCGTGCGCGGGCAGGTCGCCGGCGTTCCATGGCGGCAGTATGCGGCAACCCGTAGTGGCAAATAATTTCTTCGCACCTATACTTCTTTCGGTTTAAAAGCAGCACCTTTTCCCAATCCGCATCACAGGCAAAAAAGGAAGGATCGCGATGCTGACTCGCACACTTGGCGCAACCTGCGCAATGACGCTCGCGGCTTGCGCCGCGTTCACATCCGGGCCCGCCAGCGCGGACGACAACGACGGTTTCTCGCAAGGCGATGGCGGCTCGCATGGGCGGCCGGTCAAGGTGATGATCGTTTCGATGTTTGGGCCGGAGGGGCAGGTGTGGCTCGATCGGCTGGGGCCATGGCGTGAGATTCCGGTGGATGGCCTGTCGCCCGATTACCCGACGGTTCATTGCAACAAACAGGAGGTGTGTGTCATGACCACGGGGATGGGGCATACCAATGCTGCCGCGTCGATCATGGCGTTGACCTTCTCGCCGCGTTTCGATTTACGGCATACGTATTTTATGGTTGCGGGGATTGCCGGGATCGATCCGCAGCAGGGTACGGTGGGATCCGCCGCGTGGGCGAAGTATCTGGTCGACTTTGGGATTCAGTGGGAGATCGACGGGCGGGAGATTCCGCCTGGCTGGAATACCGGGTACCTTGGGATCAATACCACGAGTCCGACGGACAAGCCGCCGCTTGATTATCGGACGGAGGTGTTTCAGTTGAACCCCCAGCTTGCCGATACGGCGTTTGCCTTGTCGCGTAGCGTTGTGCTTTCCGACGATGCTCAGGCTCAGGCTGCGCGGGCCAAGTATTCTTATGCGCCGGCGAATCGGCCGCCTGCTGTGATTCAATGCGATACGCTGGCCGGGGACACGTGGTGGTCAGGGACGCTGCTTGGGCAGCGGGCACGCGATTGGACCAAAATATTGACTGATAACAAGGGGGTTTATTGCACGACGCAGCAGGAGGATAACGCTACGTATGAGGCGCTTAAGCGCGCGGCCTCGGTGCATAAGGTGGATTTGAATCGCGTTGCGGTGCTGCGGGCTGGGTCTGATTTTGATCGGCCTTATGATGGGCAGACTAGTGCGGATAATTTGCTGAACTATGCTGCGCAAGGGGGTTTTACGATCGCTATTGAGAATTTGTTTAGGAGTGGGAATCCGGTTGTGCAGGATATTGTTATGCATTGGGGGGAGTGGAAGGAGGGGGTGCCGAAAAGGTGATAAAAATGGGTTTTTTTGCCTGCGCGGCGCTTGGGTGTTTGCCTGCGGTGTTGGCTTTTTAGTGGTTTTTTTGCCAGCTGGGCGCTTAGTTTCTGGGTGCATGCGGTGTGGGCCTTTCCTTGATTTGTTATTGGTCTATTGGCGTCGACGGGAGTGTCTGTGTGCCTACGGCGTTGGCCTTTCCTTGATTTGTTATCGGTCTATTAGCGTCGCCCCTGTGCGGGGCAGGCACCTACTTTTCTTTGCCTGCCGCAAAGAAAAGTAGGCAAAAGAAAGCGGCTCAAACCGCTAACTCTTAAGCGGGTCCCC
>NZ_JAXDPY010000447.1:0-12980 GCF_034668105.1 Paraburkholderia sp.
GCCGGCGGCAAACAGCGCGGTGGCGCCGTATGGCGCGAGCCATTCAAGGCGCTCGGCGTAGGTGTCGGCGCGGAAATCGCCTTGTGCGTCGAAGTCGGTCACGGGAAACGACAGCAGGCCTTCGGAAACAATCGCCTTGAGTTCTTGAGGTGAGGTCATAGCGTCAGTAGCGTGAAGTGTGTGAGTAGTGGGCAAAAGCGGGCGGCCGCATGGACCGCCATCTGTATCGTTAGAGACTTAGCGTACGAGACACGGACGCTTGTTATCGAACTTCCAGTTCGGAATCAGGTACTGCATGGCCACGCCGTCATCGCGCGCACCGAGGCCATGTTGCTGATACAGCGCGTGCGCCTTCTCGATCTCGTCCATATCCAGCTCGATGCCGAGGCCCGCGGCCTGCGGCACCTTGACCTTGCCGCCGACGATTTGCAGCGGGTCGCGCGTCAGACGCTGACCGTCCTGCCAGATCCAGTGCGTGTCGATCGCCGTGATCTTGCCGGGCGCCGCGGCGGCGACATGCGTGAACATCGCAAGCGAGACGTCGAAGTGATTGTTCGAGTGCGAGCCCCACGTGAGACCCCATTCGTTGCACATCTGCGCGACGCGCACCGAGCCCTGCATCGTCCAGAAGTGCGGATCGGCCAGCGGAATATCCACGGCTTGCAATTGAATCGCGTGACCCATCTGACGCCAGTCGGTGGCGATCATGTTGGTCGCCGTCGGCAAGCCGGTCGCGCGGCGGAATTCAGCCATCACCTCGCGGCCCGAATAGCCGTTCTCCGCACCGCACGGGTCTTCCGCATAAGCCAGCACGTCGTGTTTGTCGCGGCACAGGCGAATCGCCTCCGCGAGCGACCACGCACCGTTCGGATCGAGCGTGACGCGGGCGTTGGGGAAGCGTTCCGCAAGCGCAGTCACCGCTTCGATTTCCGCATCGCCAGGTAGCACGCCGCCCTTGAGCTTGAAATCGTTGAACCCGTAGCGCGCTTGCGCGGCTTCGGCGAGTCGCACCACCGCCTCGGGCGTCATTGCTTGTTCCGTACGCACGCGTTCCCAGTCGTCGCGCCCTTCGGCGCCGCTGGCATAGGGCAGATCGGTTTTGTTGCGGTCGCCGATATAGAACAGGTAGCCGAGCATCTCCACTTCGTCGCGCTGCTGGCCTTCGCCGAGCAGGGCCGCGACCGGCACGCCCAGATGCTGGCCGAGCAGATCGAGCAGCGCGGCTTCGAGCGCGGTCACCGCGTGAATCGTGGTGCGCAGATCGAAAGTCTGCAGGCCGCGCCCACCGGCGTCGCGGTCGGCGAACTGGGTACGCGCCTTGTTCAGGATCGCTTGCAGATTGCCGATCGATTGACCGACAACCAGCGGGCGCGCATCGTCGATCGTCTTGCGGATGCTCTCGCCGCCCGGCACTTCGCCGACGCCCGTATGACCGGCACTGTCGCGCAGAATCACGATGTTGCGCGTGAAGAACGGCCCGTGCGCGCCGCTCAGATTCATCAGCATGCTGTCACGGCCGGCGACGGGTACGACGCGCAGTTCGGTGACGATCGGCGTCGCGTTCGATTGGGATGTGTGGGTGGACATGAGAGTAGGCCGGTTGAGTTAGTGAGCCAGCAAGTGGGAATCCGCGCGTTGGACAAACTCGCTCGAGACCCGTGCCGGACAGAAAGTGGGAAATGCGTAATTCATGGTCGACGATTTTCGCCCGTCAGTGGGCTTCGCGCTGCAAAGACTCCGGCAGCGCGTCGCGATTCACGCGACGATTGCGCGTCAGGAAGCCGGCCGCTGCCGCGATCAGCGAAGCCACGCCCAAGCCGTATAGTCCGCCGGTAATCGAGCCGGTGTGTTGCTGCAGATAACCGAACGCGGCCGGCGCGAAGAATCCACCGAGGTTGCCGACCGAATTGATCAGCGCGATCACCGCGGCAGCAACGCGCGCATCCAGGTAACCTTGCGGAATCGGCCAGAACAGCGAAGCCGCCGCCTTGAAGCCAATCGCCGAAAAGCAGATCGCGACGAACGACAACACCGGATTGCCCGACGTCGAAGCGAACAGTCCCCCCGCCGCGATCACGAGCGACACCGCCAGCCACGCCTGCTGGAAACGCCATTTCGCCGACAGCATCGCGAAGCAGTACATCGCGAACATGGCGATGAGCCAGGGGATCGCATTGAGCATGCCGACCTCGAAGTCCGAGAGGCCACCCATTTTGCGGATGATCGTCGGCAGCCAGAAAGTGGCCGCGTAAATGGTCAGCTGAATCGCGAAATAGAGGAAGCAGAACAGCAGAATCTGCGGGTCTTTCAGCAGCTTCATGGCGGGCAGATGCGCGCCGCCGTGCGCCTCGCGCTCCGCCTGCTCCGCCGCGATCGACGTTTCGAGAATCGTCCGCTCTTCAGCCGTCAACCACGAGGCATCGCGAATCCGCGACTTCAGCAGCATCCAGCTGACCCCGCACAGCACGATGGAAAACGCGCCTTCGATCAGGAACATCCATTGCCAGCCGTGCAGACCGAAGCCGCGAATGGACAGCAGGCTGCCCGTGATCGGACCGGACAGCACCGACGCGAGCGCCGAGCCCCCGAGAAACACCGCTACGGCCTTGCCGCGTTCTTTCTGCGGCAGCCATTGGGTGAAGTAAAACACCACGCCCGGGAAGAAGCCGGCCTCGGCGACACCGAGCAGGAAGCGCAATACATAGAACGAGGTGTCGTTCCAGACAAACGCCATGGCGGCCGCGACCAGCCCCCACGTGCCCATGATGCGGGTCAGCCACGCGCGCGCGCCGTACTTCTGCATCAATACATTCGACGGCACTTCGAACAGCGCGTAGCCGACGAAGAACAAGCCGCTGCCCAAACCGTAAGCGGCCGCGCCGATACCGAGGTCCGTCTGCATGTGGGAGTTGACGAAGCCGATGTTCACGCGGTCGATGTAGTTCGCGATGAACATGATCAGAAAGAGCGGCAGTATGTGCCGCTTGACCTTCGACACGGCGGATTCGAGCGGGTCGCTCGCCGTGGTGAGAACAGATGTCAAGGTTGTCTCCAGTTTCAGCCACCGGGGCGGCCGGATCGAATGCGACGCGGTGCATACGAACAGGCGGGTGAACATCCCGAAACGCGTGATAGGTTGTCTGATGACAGTCTACCTTGATCGAGTGCTCGCTTCCAATGCGGTGTTTACCCTGTCATCAACGCGCTATACGGCGCGCCATTAGCCCTAATATACTGACCCTGACGCCGCATCAACAAGTTCGAAACTAAGACGTCCGATGACTTGATCGATACCCCGGAGGAGACCCATGAAGACCCTGGCGACGACACCCGCCAACGAGCCTCAAACAGCGACAGCCGCCCCGGCCGAGGAAGACACCCTCTACGCGCTGGTCACCCGCAGGCTCATGCCGATTCTGCTGACCGCGTTCTGCATTGCGTATCTCGACCGCATCAACGTCGGCCTTGCCAAGTTGCAGATGGCTTCCGATCTGGGTTTCAGCGACGCCGTCTACGGTTTCGGCGCGGGCATTTTCTACCTCGCCTATGCCATTTTCGAAGTACCCAGCAATCTCATCATGCATCGGGTCGGCGCGCGCCGCTGGATCGCGCGCATTGCGGTTTCGTGGGGCCTCGTGTCGATGTGCATGCTGTTCGTGAGCACACCGGCCTCGTTCTACGCGCTGCGACTGCTGCTCGGGATGGCCGAATGCGGCCTCTTTCCAGGCATCATCCTGTATCTGACCTACTGGTACCCGGCGCACCGCCGAGGGCGGATCGTCGCGATGTTCATGGCGGCGCTGCCCATTTCCGGGCTGGTCGGCGGTCCGCTGTCGGGCTGGATCATGCAGCGTTTCACGGGAGTGTCGGGCCTGCACGGCTGGCAATGGCTGTTTTTCCTCGAGGCGCTGCCCGCGGTTGTGATCGGCGTCGTCATCTGGTTTGTGTTGCCGGACCGGGTGGCCGACGCGCGCTGGCTCTCCGCTGAACAGAAGAAGGTGATCGCCGCCAATATCGCGCGCGAGGACGCGCAGAAGCCCACCTCCAGCACGCGCAGCGTATTCACGAGCGGCCGTATGTGGCTGATGAGCCTGATGCTGTTCGCGTTCGCCACCGGCAACATGGGCATCAGCTTCTGGCTGCCGACCATCGTGCAGCGCGCGGGCCACGGCAGCGCGCTGAACGTCGGGCTCCTGACCGCCATTCCGTATGCGTTCGCGGCGGTCGCGATGGTGGCCTTGTCGATGAGTTCGGACAAGCGGCGTGAACGCCGCTGGCATCTCGCCGTGCCCGCGTTTGCCGGCGCCGCGCTGCTGGCTCTGAGCACACTGTGGAGCAACGACCTCACGATGACGGTCGTCGCGATGACCGCCGCGTCGATGTGCGTCTTCGCCGTGGCGCCGCTGCTGTGGGCTCAGCCGACCGCACTGCTGAGCGGCGGAGCGGCTGCCGCCGGTATCGCGATGATCAGTTCGCTCGGCAATCTCGCGGGACTCTTCTCGCCGTCGCTGTTCGGGCTGCTCACGGCGCGCACGCACAGCACCTCGGCCGGGATGTTTCTGCTCGCGGGTTTCATGGTGCTGGGTGGACTTCTCGCGCTGGTAACGCCCGCGCGTTTGGTCAACAAGTGATTTGACGGGCGCGCTGGAAGCGCGAGGTTCGATTCCGCGGGACAGGTCGTGTCGCCGGATCGAATCTTGCCCTTCGGGTCGCTCGCGATTCTGACTGGCGCTATGATGCCCGTGTCGAGACCTCGCATGACGTCACTCGCACGCGCGACCTGCGTATTTCCAGCCGATTAGTCAACAAGCCACAGAAATGAGCAGCTTAACTGAGAAGGTGGTGGCCACCCTTTCCGATGAAATCCGCCGCGGCACGTTGCGGCCGGGCGACCGCATCCCCACCGAGGTCGCGATGATGAAGCAGCTCTCGGTGAGCCGCTCCGTGGTTCGCGAAGCCATCTCACGTCTGCAGGCCGCCAAGGTGGTCGAGACGCGTCATGGCATCGGCACGTTCGTGCTCGAGCCGGCCACGGAACAGTCCATGCAACTGGCCGCCGCCGATCTGTCCAGCATGCTGGACGTGATGGCGATCATCGAATTCCGTATCGACGTCGAGGCAGCTTCGGCGGCGCTCGCCGCCGCGCGACGCACCGAGCAGAATCTCAGGCAGATTCGTGGCGCGCTGGAGCGTTTCGAATCCGAACTCGAACGGGGGAGCACCGACACGCTGGCGCACGACATCGAGTTTCATCTGCAGATCGCGCGCGCGAGTGGCAACCGCTACTTCTTCGATGTTCTCAGCCAGCTCGGCCGCGCGGTGAGCCCGCGTACACGGCTCGGTTCCGCCGAGATCGCGGAGCTCGACCATATCGAACACCTGCGCAACGTGCTCAGCGAGCATCAGATGATTTATCGGGCCATCGAACGTCAGGACGCAGACGACGCGCGCGCCGCGATGCGGATGCATTTGAGTAACAGCCGCGAGAGACTGCGACGCGCGCACGAGTTGAGCAAAACGGGCGGCTGACAGGCGGCGGTGCCTGCGCGCGAATTGCGCGCCGATACGAACTGCGAGCAACTCGCTCCGTTCATCGTGTCATCGATGCAAGGCGTGTTTCTGCTCGCGAAAGCACAGCGCGATCCCGCGCCGGTCGTCAATCTGAAAGAAGTGCTATTCACCCGGGTTTTGCAACGCGCATAACAAGGAGCACCTCATGACGCCGCCCAAGCACGCCGGCCGCGACGCACGAGCCGATGCCAAAGCCTCGGCCTCGGCGCGAACGCCCGCCGCAGCAACGGGCGAGAGCGGCGGCGCATCCAGCGCGATGGACCGCTTCGGCTCGCTTCTCTTTGAAACCCGTACCAACCTTGATTTCCCACCCACTCCACTGGCACCCTAAAAGATCCTCGCACTGCGAGCCAGACCCGAACGGGGAACCCACGATGGAATTCCGCGACGACAACCTCACCCATTTCAAATCCCATGGCGCAGCCCCATTACCCCCCTCAACCAAACACGGCTACGTCGACCACGAAGGCGCGCGAATCTGGTACGCGTCATACGGCACCGGCACGCCGGTAATCCTACTGCATGGCGGCCTGGGACACAGCGGCAACTGGGGCTACCAGGTCCCGGCGCTGATCGGCACCGGACATCGCGTCGTCGTAATCGACAGCCGCGGCCATGGCCGCAGCACCCGCGACGCACGCCCCTACAGGTACGAGTTGATGGCCTCGGATGTGCTGGCCGTCATGGACACGCTGGCGCTCCATCGAGCCGCGATGGTCGGCTGGAGCGATGGCGCCTGCGTCGCGCTGATACTCGCCAGCCAGACCCCCGAGCGCGTGGCCGGTGTGTTCTTCTTCGGCTGCAACATGGACCCGAGCGGCACAAAGGAATTCGTGCCGACGCCGGTCATCGACTGCTGCTTCAGCCGGCATGCCCAGGACTACGCACTCCTCTCGGCGACGCCCGGCGACTTCGACGCCTTCGTCGGCGCGGTCAGCGAAATGATGAAAACGCAGCCCAACTACTCGGCGCACGATCTCGGCCAGATTCGCGTGCCGGTTGCGATCGTGCAAAGCGAGCACGACGAATTCATCAAGCCGGAACACGCCGACTATCTCGCTCGCAGTATTCCCAGCGCGAAGCTGATTCTTCTGCCTGGCGTGAGCCACTTCGCGCCGCTGCAAAGGCCAGAGCAATTCAACCGGGTCATGCTCGATTTCCTGAACCGAGTGCTTTCCTGAACAGGACCTCCGCACGCGGAAGGCTCGCTTCGCCACCTGTGCATCACGCCCCCCTATTTAGCGAAACCCCGAAAATTTCACGATGTGATATACGCCGTTGCTTCGTAAAAAATCGTGGTGCGTGGCACAAATCCGCCATTTCGCAATGGTGCCCCACGTTGCACATCGCAAAATGAAACTGATAAGTCATTATTTTTAAACGATATTTTTTGATATAACGACCCATCTAACGGCCCCTTGCACCACCACTTGCTGACGTAGACTCTTTTACAAGAGCCGACGCTTCATGTGGTGCAGCGAAATAGACGGGACGAAAACGCAGTTGCCGTATGTCTCCCGCTCCCTGCATGAAGCCGCCGCGGCACAGCGGTTTTTTTGATTGGTAATTGGGAGACTAAAAATGAAAGGCTTTCGCTTTGGTTCGACCCAGGGAGCGTTCTATATCATGCCGGGCCAGGATGGTTGGGAGGCGACCTACGGCAACGAAACGCTGGGAGAATTTGCCAGCCCGCAACAAGCCGCCGACGAAGTTGCGCGCGGCTTGACCTGCCCGCACCTGTCCGAAGTCGACACGTCGACGCTCGAGATTCCAGAAAAACTCAGCGATTGGGAAATCGTTCACGTGTGATGGCGGCATGACTGCCACTTACGTGCGAGTAGAAACGACAATGGCGCTCCATAAGAGCGCCATTGTCTTGCTTACTGCTTACTTCAGTGCCTGCTTCGGTACCTTGAATAGCAACCTGAGGGCTTCATTCAGAACCGCGTTCAGCACCGCATCCGGCAAATCACGCGACCGCGTCCACGATCTTGTTCAGCGTGGCGCTCGGGCGCATGGCCTTGCTCGTCAGGTCGACGTTCGGACGGTAGTAACCGCCGATATCCACCGGCTTGCCTTGCGCTGCCGCCAACTCTTCGATGATCTTCGCTTCGTTGTCGGCCATTGCCTTCGCCACGCCGGCGAACTGCGCCTGCAACGCAGCGTCTTCGGTTTGCGCGGCGAGTGCTTCGGCCCAGTACATGGCCAGGTAGAAGTGGCTGCCGCGGTTGTCGATACCGCCAATCTTGCGTGCCGGCGACTTGTCGTTGTCGAGGAACTTGCCGGTTGCCTGATCCAGCGTCTTGGCCAGAACTTGCGCCTTCGGATTGTGATACGCGCCGCTCAGGTGTTCGAGGGAAGCCGCCAACGCCAGGAATTCGCCGAGCGAATCCCAACGCAGGAAACCTTCTTCAACCAGTTGCTGAACGTGCTTCGGTGCCGAACCGCCAGCGCCGGTTTCGAACATGCCGCCACCGGCCATCAGCGGAACGATCGACAGCATCTTCGCGCTGGTGCCCAATTCCATGATCGGGAACAGGTCGGTCAGGTAGTCGCGCAGCACGTTGCCGGTGACCGAGATCGTGTCCTTGCCGGCGCGGATGCGCCCGATCGAGAACTTCGTCGCTTCAACCGGCGTCATGACGCGAATGTCCAGACCGCTGGTGTCGTGGTCCTTCAGGTAGTGCTCGACCTTCTTGATGATCTGGGCGTCGTGCGCGCGAGCCGCATCCAGCCAGAAAATGGCCGGCGTGTTCGTAGCGCGTGCGCGGTTCACCGCGAGCTTGACCCAATCCTGGACCGGCGCGTCCTTGGTCTGGCACATGCGCCAGATATCGCCCGCTTCAACCGCCTGCTCGATCAGCACCGTGCCGGCTGCGTCGGTCACGCGGACCACACCGTTCGCCGGGATCTGGAACGTCTTGTCGTGTGAACCGTATTCTTCAGCGGCTTGGGCCATCAGGCCGACGTTCGGCACGGTGCCCATCGTGACCGGGTCGAACGCGCCGTTCTTCTTGCAGTCTTCGATCACAGCCTGATAGACGTCGGCGTAGCAACGGTCCGGAATCACCGCCTTGGCGTCATGCAGTGCGCCGTCCGCGCCCCACATCTTGCCCGACTCGCGAATCATGGCCGGCATGGACGCGTCGACGATCACGTCGCTCGGCACGTGCAGGCTGGTGATGCCCTTGTCCGAGTTGACCATGGCCAGTTGCGGGCGCTGCGCGTACTGGGCCTTGATGTCGGCCTCGATCGCTTCGCGCGTGGCTTCCGGCAGGTCCTTCAGGCGCGCATACAGGTCGCCGATACCGTTGTTCGGATTGAAGCCGGCTTGCGCCAGCGCGTCAGCATGCTTGGTCAGCACGTCTTTGTAGAACACCGACACCACGTGACCGAAGATGATCGGATCCGACACCTTCATCATGGTGGCTTTCAGGTGCACCGAGAACAGCACGCCCTTCGCCTTCGCGTCGGCGATTTCCGCTTCGATGAAGCTGCGCAGCGCGTTCTTGTTCAGCACCGAAGCGTCGATGATCTCGCCCGCTTGCACAGCCGTCTTTTCTTTCAGGACCGTCTTCGTGCCGTCAGCGGCCGTCAGCTCGATCTTGACCGCACCGGCCGCTGCGATCAGCGCCGATTTTTCGCTGCCGTAGAAATCGCCGCCGCTCATGTGCGCCACGTGCGACTTCGACTCCGCGCTCCATGCGCCCATCTTGTGCGGGTGCTTGCGTGCGTAGTTCTTGACCGACAGCGGCGCGCGACGATCCGAATTGCCTTCGCGCAGCACCGGGTTCACGGCACTGCCTTTGATCTTGTCGTAGCGAGCCTTGACGTCTTTTTCCGTCTCGGTGCTGGCGACGTCCGGATACGGCGGCAGCTTGTAGCCCTGATCGCGCAGCTCGGTGATCGCGGCCTTCAGTTGCGGCACCGAAGCGCTGATGTTCGGCAGCTTGATGATGTTCGCTTCCGGACGCGTGGTGAGTCCACCCAGTTCCGCCAGATCGTCGGAACCCTTCTGTTCCGCGGTCAGGTAGTCCGGAAATGCAGCAATGATCCGGCCGGCAAGCGAGATATCGCGTGTTTCAACGATCACGTCGGACGAGCGCGTGAACGCCTTGACGATCGGCAGCAGCGAGTAAGTCGCCAGAGCCGGCGCTTCGTCAGTCAGGGTGTAGATGATCTTCGGCGGTGTGGACATGTTTGGTGCTTTGCTAGGTGAGGTGGTAGACAGAGCGTTCGTGGCGCTGAGCCCGCGAGTCGCCGCGAGAGTTGCGACAAAGCAACAAAAACCGCAGCGCGACCCGCGGCACTACTTTTACGGCCCGACCGTGAGTATATGCGCGTTTTCCGCTACTCGCTGCTAAACAAACATATCGCCGCGCTGCCCTCGACGGGGTGAAGCCCCGCCCGACAAGGCTTCCAGCCAATTACCCTAGTCCTTAAGACAGGTGTCTTATAGATGACTTGAGATTCCCGAAAGATTGTTAATGCGAATCAGATGCATTATCATCCGTAAGGTTCGCGGGTTGAACACGTCAGAACCGTCCGTCTAGTCACTCTCGCTCGACCACCGACGCCATCTCCGCACACTTCTGGTGCGCGGCGGCGCCACGTCTAATTCGAACAATATGCAGAAACTCTATGTAGCAGAGCGGCCGGCGCGCCCTCTATTTGCGCGCGGCCTGCGACGCACGCCGTCGCTATTCAGCGCCGGGCTCTTCGTGAGCGTTGGTCTATCGTTGTCGACGTTGTCGTCGTCCGGATGGGCGCAGGCCGTGGCGAGCGACGCGTCGGCCACCCTGCCGGCCGTCAGCGTGTCGGCCGCGAAAGAGACCACCGTGGCGCCGGCCGACACCGTCGGCGCCGGCGCGCTGGGCACCCGCAAAGCGGTGGACACGCCGTTTTCGACCCACACCGTGACGAGCGAGGAAGGCAAGGACCTGTTCGCGACAACGTCCAACGACCTGTTCAAGTACGACCCGGCCGTATCGATCAGCAGCGACAACGCGCTCGCCGAAAACTCGATGTTCCAGGTGCGCGGCATGCCGATCGACACGCTGAACAGCATCAAGGTGGACGGCCAGACGTTCCCGTCCTGGGACACCGACCTGCCGCTCGAACCGTTCGAGCAGGTGGAATTGCTGAAGGGTTTGTCCGGCTTCATGTACGGCTTCGGCTCGCCGGGCGGCATCGTCAACTTCGTACTGAAACGGCCGACCGATGATCCGTACCGCAGCATTTCGGTTGGCTACCGATCGGCTGGCGTGTTCAGCGAGGCGGTCGATCTGGGCGGCCGCTTCGGCAACGACAACCGCTTCGGCTATCGCCTGAACCTCGTCGACGAAGACGGCAACACGGCCGAACAGAACGGCCACATTCGCCGCCAGGTCGCCTCGCTCGCACTGGACTTCCGCATCACGCCGGATTTGACCTGGACGGTCGACGCCTTTTATCAGAAGCGCAAAACCAACGGCACGCTGTTCGGCATAGGCTTCGGCACCGATGTCGGCATTCCCGACGCGAGCAAGGTCACCCATGCGCTGACGCAGCCGCAAAATTACTATCAGACCGAGATGGCCTCGTTCGGCACGGGTCTCGATTACCGCCTCTCCGAGAACTGGCATGCGAGCGTGAAATACCGCTTTGCCAAGGAAAACCGTACGAACTCGGACAGCTTCCTTTTCGTTCAGGACAACGCGGGCAACTATGCGAACACGCTCTATGCGGCGATGACGCGTTACTTCTATCAGAACGTCGACGCGATGGTGCAGGGCACGTTCAACACCGGCAGCATCAAACATGATGTTGTAGTCGGCGCGGCGTACCAGTCGCAAACCGCCGAGTACAGCAACAGCACGGGTTGGAACGACGGCTATTTCCTCGGCAACGGCAATCTGTACAGCAGCACCTTGCTGACCAACGACGAAGTCAGCATCGGCGAGGATCTCTATCGTCAGCAACGCATCACGCAGGCCGCGTTGTACGCGAGCGATACCGTGCAATTGACGTCGCGCCTGTCGGCGTTGCTCGGTGTGCGTTACACGCAATTCCGCCAGTATCAGTACGCCCCGTCGAGCGCCGAGACATCGCAATACAGCGCGAATCCGGTCACGCCGACTTTCGCGCTGATGTTCAAGACCGATCCGTATTCGACGGTCTATGCGAGCTATGTCGAGTCGCTCGAACAAGGCGGCTCCGCCGGCAACACCAACCTCAATTACCCGCAGACATACGGGCCGTTGCGCAGCAAGCAGTACGAACTCGGCTTCAAGACGGATCACGCCACGTGGGGTGCCAACCTCGCACTGTTCCGCGTGGATCGCGGCTACAACTACACGAACACGGCGAACATATTCGTGCAGGACGGCACCCAGCGTTTCACCGGCATCGACGCGAGCGGCTGGCTCGCGTTGACGAACGAATGGCGCGTGATGGGCGGCATGATGTGGCTCGATACGAAGGCTGTCGATATCGACGATCCGAACGTCGAAGGCAAGCGTATTTATGGCGCACCGCGCTTCACGTTCACGGGCCGTATTGAATACAACCCGTCGTATCTGCGTCCGCTGACGCTGGCGTTCGGCGGCAAATATGTCGGCAACCAGGCGGTGGACGCGGCCAACTCACAGTTCGTGCCGGCCTACACCACCTTCGACCTGAGCGGCCGCTACGAGACGAAGATCGCCGGCAAGGACGTGACCTTGCGCGCGGGGATCAACAACATGTTCAACCGCCGCTACTGGACCACGGCGTGGGGCTCCTTCGTCTCGCCTTCGCCGACCCGCACGGCCGTGGCTAGCGCGACGATGCAGTTCTAGGCACTATGCGCCGGGCGGGGCGTCCACGGTGGGCGCCCTGAGCATGGCGGGAATCTCGGCCACCAGCGCATCGATTGCCGAGCATGTTTTCAAGGCCAGATTCGATGATCTTGCCTACGCTTGAACGGCTTCTGCACGGCGACTTCAAGGGTATGCAATGGATCATGAACGCCTACAGGCTCGCCGTGACGACTGTACTGATGGCGACGGGCACGCTGGCGGACCGATATGGGCGCCGGCGGATCTTTGTCATCGGGATTGCGCTGTTCGGCGTGACGTCGTCGATCTGTGGACTTGCGCAGAGTGTGCCGACGCTGGTCGTTGCGCGTCTGTTGCAGAGGGCGAGTGGCGGCGTGATGTCGATCTGCCAGGTGGCGGTACTATCGCACCAGTTCAACCAGGGTTCGGGCATGAATTTTCAGTTTCGCGCATCGGCGCGCGCAGCGCCGCCGGAAGTATGACTGCTGTGTCACGAGCGCGGAATGTGCGAGGGCACAGATTCCAGATGCACCACTACCGTGGCTGTGCGGGGGACCCGCTTATGAGCTAGCGGGGTGAGCGGCTTTCTTTGCTTATCTTTCTTTGCCGCGG
>NZ_JAXDPY010000448.1:0-8610 GCF_034668105.1 Paraburkholderia sp.
GATGTCCGCATGCGCAGGCCTCGGTATCGATAATCTTTATATCGACGTGACGGCTGAAGAAATTCCGATCATGGACGGCAGTGCGGGTTCGTTCGTGTTTCTGATTCAGTCGGCCGGAATTGAAGAACAGAACGCGCCGAAGAAATTCATCAAAGTCACCAAGCCGGTTGAAATTCGCGACGGCGATAAATTCGCGCGTCTCGATCCGTATTTCGGTTTCAAGCTCAAATTCACCATCGATTTCCGTCACCCGGCTGTGGATAAAACCGGCCAGGCGCTGGAAGTGGATTTTGCCAATACGTCGTATGTGCGGGAAATCGCCCGTGCGCGGACGTTCGGCTTTGCGCATGAAGTGGAAATGATGCGCGAACTCGGTTTGGCGCGCGGCGGCAGCATGGATAACGCCATCGTGCTCGACGAATACCGCATTCTGAATAACGACGGCCTGAGGTATGACGACGAATTCGTGAAGCACAAGATGCTCGACGCGATCGGCGATCTGTACGTGGTGGGTCATCCGTTGCTGGCATCGTACACGGCGTACAAGTCGGGCCACGGACTGAACAACGCGCTGCTGCGCGAGTTGCTGGCGCATGAGGATTCGTACGAAGTCGTCACGTTCGAGGACACGCAGAAGGCGCCGCGTGGCTTCGCGTACGAAACGCAAACGGCGTTTGCGTGATTTGCGTAGCAGCTTCGGATGATTCGTCCGAAGCGAATGGATGAAAAATAAGCGGCCCCACTGGGCCGCTTATTTTTTGTTCAGCGATTTCTCCGATGCCGCGCTGCCATTTTCGCCAAAGCTTCCTGCAGCGGCGAGGGCGCGAGCGATTCGGAGAGCGCATGCAATGCGTCCGCGCCGACCGGCGTCATGCGCGCCTGCTTGACAGGTGGAGGCTCCTTCAAAGGCTGGGGCCGCACGCGAATCCGCAACGCATTGACCGGCCAGCCGCGCTGCTGCAGATCCGCCAGCAAGCGCGGCTCAATCTGGCGCAGGCGTGCGGCCAGCGCGTTGTGCCCGGCAAACAGGGCCAGTACGCCTTCCTTGATGAAGCTCGGCTCCACGCTGGTCGCCAGATAGTCGGGCAACAAAGCGCGCAGATCTTTTTCGAGCGCCGCAATCTGCTCGACGCCCGCGCGCAGGGCCACGAACGCGTCGGTGCGATTGAGCACTTCGGCAACGGGCTGCGGGCGGCGCGCGTTGAACTGCTTGGGCGGCGGCCTTGAAAAAGACGGAATGCGGCTCATGTTTGATCGTGACGGCGTGTTCGCACCCGATGCGCGTTCACGCCGCGATTGTACCGCGCGGGATGCACGCGGACCTGCCTCAATGCGTACCGTCAAAGGTCGCTGGGGCGGGCCTCCCGTGCCGTGCCGCCGTCTCGTTGCTGACACAGGCGCGGGCGGGGGGCGTGCTAAAATGCCCGATTCGAATTCACTCTTGGACTAAGCCGCCGAGGCCCTTCCGACCCCGGAGCGCACGTGCATCAGCCGCACGCCGCGAACCAGCCGAAGCCGCGACGCAGACACCGATCCGATGACCACCGGTTTTCTACAGAAGATTTTTGGCAGCCGCAACCAGCGGCTAGTCAAGCAATATCAAAAGACCGTCACGGCGATCAATGCGCTCGAACCGCAGATCGAGCAATTGACGGACGATCAACTGCGCGCCAAAACGGGTGAATTCCGCCAGCGCGTCGCGAGCGGCGAGTCGCTCGACAAGCTCCTGCCGGAGGCCTTCGCGGTGTGTCGCGAGGCCAGCAAGCGGGTGCTGAAAATGCGCCACTTCGACGTGCAGCTGATCGGCGGCATGGTCCTGCATTACGGCAAGATCGGCGAAATGCGCACCGGCGAAGGTAAAACGCTCGTCGCTACGCTGCCGGTGTACCTGAATGCGTTGTCGGGCCGCGGTGTGCACGTCGTCACGGTCAACGACTACCTGGCCCAGCGCGACGCCGAATGGATGGCGCGTCTGTACAACTTCCTGGGTTTGTCGGTCGGCATCAACCTGTCGCAGATGGATCATGGCGCGAAGCAGGAAGCGTACGCCGCTGACATCACGTACGGCACCAACAACGAATTCGGCTTCGACTACCTGCGCGACAACATGGTCTACGAGACCGACGCGCGCGTGCAGCGAGCCCTGAATTTCGCGGTGGTCGACGAGGTCGACTCGATCCTGATCGACGAAGCCCGTACGCCGCTGATCATTTCCGGCCAGGCCGAAGATCACACCGAACTCTACGTGCGCATGAATGCGCTGCCGCCGCTGCTCGAACGTCAGATCGGCGAAGAGAAAGCGGATGGCACCGGGGTCGAGAAGCCGGGCGATTACACGCTGGACGAGAAAGGCCGCCAGGTCTTCCTGACGGAATCGGGCCACGAAAAGGCCGAGCGCCTGCTCGCCGAGTGGGGCCTGATCGGCGAGGGCGAAAGCCTTTACGCGCCGCAGAACATCACGTTGATGCACCACGTGTACGCCGCATTGCGCGCGCACACGCTGTTCTTCAAGGATCAGCATTACGTGGTGCAAAACGGCGAAGTGGTGATCGTCGACGAATTCACCGGTCGTCTGATGTCGGGCCGCCGCTGGTCGGATGGCTTGCACCAGGCTGTCGAGGCCAAGGAACACGTCAAGATCCAGAGCGAGAACCAGACGCTTGCGTCGATCACGTTCCAGAACTATTTCCGCATGTACGCCAAGCTGTCCGGCATGACCGGCACGGCCGATACCGAAGCGTACGAATTCAACGAGATCTACGGTCTCGAAACGGTCGTGATCCCGACCAACCGTCCGCCTAAGCGGATCGACAAGCAGGATCAGATCTACAAGACCGCCAAGGAACGCTATGACGCGGTGATCCGCGACATCCGCGATTGCTACGAGCGCGGTCAGCCCGTGCTGGTCGGCACCACGTCGATCGAAAACTCGGAACTGCTGTCGCATCTGCTGAAGCAGGCCGGTTTGCCGCACGAAGTGCTGAACGCGAAGCAGCACGCGCGTGAAGCCGAGATCGTCGCCGAAGCGGGCCGTCCGAAGCGTGTCACGATCGCAACCAACATGGCGGGTCGCGGTACCGACATCGTGCTCGGCGGCAATGCGGAAAAGCAGGCGTCGTTCCTCGAACAGGACGAAACGCTTTCCGACGCAGAGAAGCAAAGCCGGATCCAGAAGCTGCACGACGAATGGCAAGCGTTGCACGATCAGGTGAAGGCCGCGGGCGGTCTGCACATCATCGGCACTGAGCGTCATGAATCGCGCCGGATCGACAACCAGTTGCGCGGCCGTGCCGGCCGTCAGGGCGACCCCGGTTCGTCGCGCTTCTATCTGTCGCTGGAAGATCCGCTGCTGCGCATTTTCGCGGGCGATCGCGTGCGCGCGATCATGGACCGCCTGAAGATGCCGGAAGGCGAGGCGATCGAGGCGGGCATCGTGTCGCGTTCGATCGAATCGGCGCAGCGCAAGGTGGAAGCGCGCAACTTCGACGTTCGCAAGCAATTGCTCGAATACGACGACGTGTCGAACGATCAGCGCAAGGTGATTTACCAGCAGCGCAACGAATTGCTCGAAGCGAACGACATCACCGAAACCATCGGCGCGATGCGCCACGGCGTGATCGCCGATATCGTTCACCAGTTCGTGCCGGCCGGCAGCATCGAAGAGCAGTGGGACGTGCCCGAACTCGAGGAAGTGCTGCGCAACGAATGGCAGCTCGACCTCGCGATTCAGGAAATGATCAACGAGTCGAATTCGATCAGCTCGGACGAAATTCTCGAAGCCGTTGAAGCCGCTGCGGACGAAGCCTATGAATCGAAGGTCGAACAGGTCGGCCGCGAATCGTTCAGCGCGTTCGAACGTTCGATCATGCTGCAAACACTCGACCGCAGCTGGCGTGAACATCTGGCCGCGCTCGATCATCTGCGCCAGGGTATCCATCTGCGCGGTTATGCGCAGAAGAATCCGAAGCAGGAGTACAAGCGGGAGGCATTCGAACTGTTCGCCGCAATGCTCGATGCCGTGAAGCTCGAAGTCACCCGTGTGGTGATGAACGTGCAGATCCAGTCGCCGGAACAGCTGGAACAGGCTACCGAGCAGTACGAAGAGCAGGGCAACCACCTCGAACACGTCGAGTTCCGTCACGCCGAATTCGCCGAAGCGGCGGCCGCAGCGGCGGCAGCGCCTGCCGCCGCGGAAGTGGCCACCGCCGCGATGATCGGCGATGCGATGAGCCACGGTTCGTCGCATGCCGTCGCATCGGACGTGAGCGCGGATAGCGTGCCGAAGGTCGGCCGTAACGACCCGTGCCCGTGCGGCAGCGGCAAGAAGTACAAGCAGTGCCACGGCAAGATTGCGTAATGCCAAGGCGGCGCGCTTCCAAGCGCGCCGCTTCGTTTTGCGTGATGCTTTGCTGTTGATTTCGCGGCAGTTCGGCATACGCCCGAGCTACCAGTTTCCGTTTCCTCAATGCCGGCGCCCGCCGGCATTTTCTTCGACAGGTCGCGACCATGGCTGTCAATTTCCCCTCGATCGATCCCGCTCAACTCCACCCTGTCGCCGGCGTCACGCTGGGCTGGGCGGAGGCGAATATCCGCAAGCCGAACCGCAAGGACGTGCTGGTCATTTCCGTAGGCGTTGGCGCCACGGTAGGCGGCGTGTTCACGCAGAACCGTTTTTGCGCCGCGCCCGTCACGGTGTGCCGTGAAAACCTGGCGCGCGTGCGCGCGGGCGGCGCGCCGATCCGTGCGTTGGTGATCAACACCGGCAACGCGAACGCGGGCACCGGCGAACCGGGCCTCGTCGCGGCGCGCGAAACCTGCGTCGAACTCGCGCGTCTCGCGGACATCACGCCGGAACAGGTCCTGCCGTTTTCAACGGGCGTAATTCTGGAACCGCTGCCGGTCGATCGTTTGAAGGCGGGTTTGCCGGCCGCGCTGGCGAACCGCAAGGAAGCCAACTGGTACGACGCCGCTCAGGCGATCATGACCACGGACACGTTGCCGAAGGCCGTCTCGCGCCAGGTCACGGTCGAGGGTCACACGGTCACGCTCACCGGCATCAGCAAGGGCGCGGGCATGATCAAGCCGAATATGGCGACCATGCTCGGCTTCCTCGCGTTCGACGCCGCTGTCGCGCAACCGGTGCTCGACGCGCTGGTCAAGCACGTGGCGGACCGCTCGTTCAACTGCATCACAATCGACGGCGATACGTCGACCAACGATTCCTTCATCCTGATCGCCTCGGGCAAATCGAGCCTGCCGGCGATCACGTCCACCGATTCGCCCGCTTATGCAGCGCTGCGCGACGCGGTGACCGACGTCGCCCAGGCCCTCGCGCAACTGATCGTGCGCGACGGCGAAGGCGCGACCAAATTCATGACCGTGCATGTCGAAGGCGGCTCGAGCGTCGGCGAATGCCGCCAGATCGCGTATGCGATCGGCCACTCGCCGCTCGTGAAGACGGCCTTCTACGCATCGGACCCGAATCTCGGCCGCATTCTTGCGGCCATCGGCTATGCCGGCGTGGACGATCTCGACGTCGGCAAGATCGATCTGTATCTGGACGACGTGCTGGTCGCCACCGCCGGTGGCCGCAATCCGGCCTACCGTGAGGAAGACGGCCAGCGCGTCATGAAAAAGAGCGAGATCGGCATTCGCGTCGTACTCGGCCGCGGCAATGCGCAAGCCACGATCTGGACTTGCGATCTGTCGCACGACTACGTGAGCATCAACGCCGACTATCGTTCGTAAACAGGTTCCTCATTAGGGTTTTGACGCGGCTTTCTGGCCGCTTACCTCACTGCCATGGATAAACTCGAACAATTTCTGACCCGGGCCGAAGCCGTGCTCGTCCGCCTCGAAGCAATGCTTCCGCCAGCTGCACCGCAGATCGACTGGTCGGCGGCGGTTGCCTTTCGCTGGCGCAAGCGCCAGGGGCGCGGCTATCTGCAACCGGTTCCCGCTATCTCGTCGATTACGCTCGACGATCTGCAAAACATCGATCGCCAGAAAGGGTTGATCGAGCAGAATACGCGTCAATTCGTGCATAAACAGCCGGCCAACAACGTGCTGCTGACGGGTGCGCGTGGCACGGGCAAGTCGTCGCTGATCAAGGCGTGCCTGAATGCCTATGCGAAAGACGGCTTGCGCCTGATCGAAGTGGATAAAGACGATTTGCACGATCTCGGCGACATCGTCGATCTGATCGCGCAGCGGCCGGAGCGCTTCGTGGTGTTCTGCGACGACCTCTCGTTCGAAGACGGCGAGTCGGGCTACAAGGCGCTGAAGGTTGCGCTGGACGGCTCGATCGCTGCCCAGTCGGACAATGTGCTGATCTACGCAACGTCGAATCGCCGCCATCTGCTGCCCGAGTACATGAGCGACAACGAGACTTACAAGCATACGTCCGACGGCGAGATCCACCCGGGCGAACTGGTCGAAGAAAAGATCTCGTTGTCCGAGCGCTTCGGGCTGTGGGTCAGCTTCTATCCGTTCAAGCAGGACGACTATCTGTCGATCATCGGCCACTGGCTGCGGCATTTCGGCTGCGATGACACAGAAGTGGAAGCCGCGCGTGGCGACGCCCTGGTGTGGGCGCTGGAACGCGGTTCGCGCTCAGGGCGGGTCGCGTGGCAGTTCGCGCGCGACTGGTCCGGCCGGAAAACCCCCGCATGAGCGACACGCAGACGAATGCCGACGGCCGCAAGGTCACGGAGGTGGCCGTCGGCGTGCTGATTCAGCCGGACGGGCGATATCTGCTGGCGCAGCGCCCGGCAGGCAAGCCGTACGAAGGGTACTGGGAGTTTCCGGGCGGCAAGCTGGAGGCGGGCGAGTCGGTCGAGGCCGCGCTGGCCCGCGAGTTGCACGAGGAGCTGGGTATCGAGGTCAAGTCGAGCCATCTTTGGCACACGCTCGAACACGATTACCCGCACGCCTATGTGCGGCTGTTCTTCTGCAAGGTGACGGAGTGGACCGGCGAGCCGCACGGCCGCGAAGGTCAGGCATTTGTCTGGCAGACGCTGCCGGCGGATGTCTCGCCGTTATTGCCGGCGACGATTCCCGTGCTGGAATGGCTCGCGGCTGAAAAAAACTAGAAAAATAGTACGCGGGTGTGTGCGGCGCTGCGGAAGGAGCGCCGTGCCGCGCTCCAGTCAACCATACTCAAGCACGGCCTATTCGCACCGCTGCGTGCGTCCACAGCCCGCAGCGCTCAATGCGGGTTGTAATCCCCACTCGGCGATTCATCCGACGGCGCTTCTTCATCTGTGCCGCCTATCTTGTACTTCTCAGTGGCCCAGGCACCGAGGTCGATCTGCTTGCAGCGTTCGGAGCAGAACGGGCGAAAGCGGCTTTCAGGGGTCCAGCGGACGTCCTTTCCGCAAGTGGGGCATTTGACGACAGTAGGCATACGGTCAGGCAGTCAATCGGAAACGGAACAAGTAACGAATATAAGGGCATTTTTCGCCGCTTTAAAGGCGCGTGGCCCGGCGACTCAGTTCTGCAATGCGGGCGGTTACAGCCTGCTTTCGACGATGCGGGCGCTACAGCCCGAGTTACAGGCTGCAAAGCGTGAGCTGGAACGGAACGTCGACATCGACTGCGCGCGGACGTAAATCGCCGTCCTGCACCGTGAAGCGCACCCACAGCATGTACTTGTTAGCGCTCGCCTCGGGAATCACCCGCAATTCAGGGGCCACCCGTACCTGCATCAACTGATAGGACCGGCCTGATAGCATCTGCTGATAGCTGCCCTGCATTGCCATGACCTTGGAGGCCTGACCCGATTCGCGCGCGAGACGCAGCACGATGGTTGCCGCGTCGCGCAACGGCAGCAGTGGCGTGACCCATTTGGCGATGTCCTGCCGGCGCTGATCCGGATGGATCTGCTGCCATGCGTAGTACGAAGGCAAATCGAACTTGCAGGTGCCGCCCGGGATGATCGCGCGGCTGCGGATGCTGGCCAGCCACTCATTGTCGGCCAGATGCTGGCCGGTCTTGCCCTGCATCTGCGAAAGCCCAGCCAGGGTCTGTTCGATTTCCCCGAGTACGGCCTCCAGGGCGTTCTGCTCGATGCCCGGATTGCCGCGGAACGGCGCCAGTGTTTGCCGTTGGCGCTCGAGTTCCTTCATCAGATCGGACTTAAGATCCGCGCGACCCGCTACCTCTGAGATTTCGAACAGGGTGGTCAGTGCGACGTGATGTTCCCTGGCGTCTTCCTGAGTCAGAAAGAACGTGAAGCGCTCGAACAGATCTTCGAGGCGCAATAGCGTCCGGATTCGCTCGTTGAAGGGATACTCGTAAAGGATCAAGCGGGCTCGCCTCGGGCGTGGTCGGTGACGGGAATGCAGAACATTCTAATGCCGTGAGACTACCCTAGCAATCACGCACTTTTTGAGCGCGCTTTCGCAACTTTTTTCACGTGTTTCGGGCGGTTTCTGCGTGCTTCGGCTCGGGTGCCGCGGCAAAGTTCAATGGATGATGGGCACAGGCATGGTGTGCATGGCTGCATGTGCCGCCCATGCAGGGCTTATTGCACGCTCACGTTGTACGTATGCGGCACCTAGGTGTCGTTTCCTACGGGCTCATTGAACGCCTATCGGCGATATCGCCTGG